>NZ_OY782764.1:0-337500 GCF_963678225.1 uncultured Cohaesibacter sp.
TTCCTTGCGCTTTTGGCAAGCAAGGCGACCGGTTCGAACAATGGTCCGAGTTGATCTTCCCAATCGTCGGCATCATCAAGCCCCAAAGCGTCAAAGTCGATTCCCTTGCCACGCGCTGCCAGCATCGCTTTGAGATTGGCGGCTCCCGGTTTTGCCACGGTTCCTTGAGGCCGCAAAAGAACCGCCCCCTTGTCAGGGTCGGAAAAGCCGATTTTCTCGCGCACTTCCGTCATGGCAACTTCAAGGCCCAACGGCACCAGAGCGGACAGTGTCTCGGAAAGCAGCTTGATATCTTCCGGTTCACTGACCGGCAAAGACACTGTCGGGTAGCGCTTTTGAGGCCCGAAATTGATATCGACAAAAGGCCGGATCACATCACGGTTGATCGTCGCGGCAAGCTGGCGAGCGTCAGACAACTGGATATCAAGCCGCACTTCATTGTGCACCTCGGCCTGGGCAAGACTGGAGCCGTCATCGGTGGTCATGGTTTGACCAAGCACGCCCTTTGAAATCTGCTTGTCGAGATACTCGGCGAATTTTTCAAAAACGCTGTCACCACCGGTCGAGGGATTGGTGATGAACTCGATATCCATGTTCTTCTGGATGATACCTGCAGCGTCGTTGGCGATCCCCACGACAGCACGCAACAGTCGGGCCTTATCCTCATCACTAGCAGAGCTATCATATTTACCCACGCGCAGGGGCATGCCGAACACTTCATTGTAAGCGGCCCAGCCGCGCAACGTAAAAGACTTGAGCATGTAGGCCCAGGCGGCGACCCGCGCCAATCCAGTCCGGATTTGCAAGCCCGATTTGAGCCTCGGCATATGAATGATGAATTTGCCCGGTGTCAGTTCCAGCCCGTCCGGATCGCCATCCGATCGAAGACGCAATGTCTTGGCCTTCTCGCGGTCAAACTGGAAGTGCCGCTGATCTAGCCAGGTAAACACGGTCGGCATCAGGAAGCCGTCGCTTATGGACCATGTCTGTTCGATGACAGAAAAGCTCTTTCCCAAGGCGTCCAGCGCGTCGTCAAGCATGTCGGAAAATTGGGGCTGCTCAACCAACTGCTTGACAGCTTCGGCGATTTCATCCTGCCCTTCGGCGGCATCGACGACAGGATCGATAGAACTGACCGCCCGCTTGCGGCTCCCCAAAACAGCCGCATAGTGAGCATCTTCTTCTTCCATAAACTCGGCCATCTTGATGAAATCATCAAAATTACCCAACGACGCGGCATTCAAAATCCGCTTCAAACGCGGCGGCGTCAGTTCCGAATAGAAGCTCTCAGCAAATTTGCTTGAGAATGGGCGGACCGAAACCGTGTCAGACGAGAGTGTCTTTTTCTCGACTTTCATAGGTTTGCCATGCAGGTCATATATAACGGCCTTGTTCTCTGCCATTACCAAATCCCTTTCAATTTACCAAAGATGGAAGACCGGCCAAAGATTGTGCCCTTTGGCACGTCGTCATCATCCGGGTCGAGGCTCCCTCTTTCGGCTTCTGTCCTCAATGACTGGTAGCCGTCATACACGGCGATATTCTGAAAACTGACCCAATAGGCAAGCATTGACGCGAGAGCGGAGTCCCCATGGCGGATATGCCCATCAGTGCCTTTAAAGCGGAAATCCTGAGGCACCTTGATGATGCCGTCCACATAGGCAAGCGCCTGATGGTCTTTGACGACATCCTCATCGGCGGCGAGCAATAGCGACCGCACGGACCCGAAGGCCTCGATATAGGACGGGGAATTTTCCTTGTACCAGCTTTGGGAAAAATGAACCTCAACGGCATTTGAGCCGTACCGCTGAGCGGCCTTCTCAGCCAAATAGGCACCGTTGCCCGTAGCGTCCCAAGCGCCACCGGCAAAACGTGGCAGACGGTCAACGACGAAATACATAATATCGCGCTGTTCTTCGAACGGGATATTGCGCAACTCAATCAACAGGCGCGTTCGTCTGGTCAAATCGCGATTGATCGATTTGATATCTGTGCAGGAACCATCACCCTTGCGCGCGAAATCGCTTCCGACAACATGGCGCAAATAGGGGTCGAGCTTCCCAAGATGGGGCAGCAGCTTGTTTTGGCAGAAGTCATCCACGATCGATTTCCGGATGGCGTCGGGACGATCCCTGAAATCATCAGGCTGTTCCCAACGCACAACGGGAGCCTTGACCATGCAATTCTCGATCTGTACGCGGCTCAAGGCCTGTCCTTCGCTTTCTGCGGCGATCACGTCCAGTTCCTGCTTCATGGCCGCAGTGCGTGAGCCATAAGCGCCCCGGATCTTGGCTTCCCATTTATCTTGCTCTTCCTGGCTCCATGGTTTCCCCCTAATCAGGCAAACCCGTTTAAACAAACCGTTGGCGATGGCATCCTTGAAGCTATAGCGATGAATACTCCAGGACTCTTTGCCCTTGGCCAGTTCTGCCTTGGCTTCTTGGATCAATTCATTAAAGGCATTAAGAACCCCGTTATGGGTGGAAATAATCCGGATCTTACCGCCCCAGATGAGCAACGCGTTAACCGCATCGATAACCTCGCGCACATCCTTATGGAATGCCGCCTCGTCAATGATGACAACGCCCTGCAGCCCACGAATGTTGGCCGGTCTGGAAGACAAGGCCTCAACCCGGTATCCGGATTTGAAGCGGATGATATAGGTTGCGATCGCGCGGCTGTTGCCCTTGTCATCAATATCAAGAAAGACCCCGTCCTCGATCGAGACCATTTCCTTTTGAACAGTCAGGGCAAAGTGAGCGACATAGCCGATAAACTCACGCCCCTTATCTTTGGTATCGCCGATATAAAAAACATTCTGCCCACCAGCGGTGCGATCCGAGGCCGCAATCAAGGTGTCATCCAGCGCCTCGGCAAAGGTAATGCCGGTCCGTCGGCCCTTCTCGCAAATCTTCAAATCGCTCTGGTCTTCCAGCCAAGTCTTTTGATGCAACATCAAAATCCCTGCAGCAAGCGGGTCCAGACCCTCCGGGATCTCGCCACCGCGTGGCAGATCTTCGGGAAGCTTTTCATTATCGCGCGAAAGGACGGGGTTACCGGCAACGCGCGATGGATCTTGAGCTTCACTCAGCATTGGGGTGTTCTCTCAATCCGAGGAAATCGCGTCGCAGTTGGGAAACCTGATCGGCGGAAAGACCTGCCGATTGCGATGCCTTCTCGATAACCTCTTCGGTCTTTGCATCGAAATCCTTTTGCATTTCCTTGCGCAAACGGTTGGACGTGTTCTCGGCCTGCATGATCGCTTTCAAGGCGTTGGCTAGTTCCAGGGCGTTTTTAGGAGTGAGCTTTCCTTCTCCCGAAGAGGTCAGGATCTCGAAGGTCAGCGTCTTGAGAAATTCGAATAGAACCTGCTCCTGCTTGGCTGCGGCCTTCGGATTGAGTTCATCATGCAGGGCACTCATGATGAGCTGGTTTTCGCGCTTGCGCCGTTGCTCGCGTGCCAGGCGCAAGGTGTAGCGATTGAACGTGGACGAGGTAACCGGTTCGATCGGCTCATCCAGCACGCCGGAATCATTGAGCTCAAGGATCTTTTCATTGAGCTCTTTGAGAATATCGACTTGGGTTCGGTCATGCTTGCCGAGTTCCACAACAGCCCATTCAATCAGAAAATCAGCCTCGTCCGGCCAAAGGTCGATCGAGGAAAGTCTTCCCCTGCCTTTTCGTGCCATGGTCATTCCCCCAAACGAGGACGCCGCACGCCTTCCAAAGCGATCTTGCGATCAACGTGATCCTTGCCAGTTTGGGTCAGCTCAGCAACAAGAACGGTGCCAACTTCTTCGATTGTCACTGCCCGCGCATTCTGTTCAAGCCAGCGCAACTGGTTACGGACATAATCGGTGGTCGAAGGCTGACCGAACTGCTCCAGCACCATTTCGAGGATCGTTGTGTTGGCCCGATTGTCGACCTGGCGGTCCAGCTCTTTGAGGATCGTCAAGCGAGAAACGGAATCGGAAAATTCTGCATATGAGCTCATGCCTTGCCCCCATTGCTGCGAAGCCAGTCGTCAATATTCTGAGTGGTGCGCCGAACTGTTTTGACGATTTCCTCGGTGGTCGAAACAGTCCCGCGCAAATCCGAGAGAGAGAGCTGAAGAGATGTGAAATCATCCTTGGACGGGACATGTTCAAGCTGGGTTTCAACCCGATCGACCCGGCGTTCTAGCCCTTGAAGCTCGTCTGTGTGATCATCTAGCTTGGCGGAATTGTCTTTGCTTGGTTGCCGCAGATACGAAACACCGGAGACGATCAGCGCCACAACACCGCTTATGATGCCGATCCAGATCTTGATTTCTTCAGCAGTCATTATTTACCCTGACACCAGCTTTTGGTTTTCTTGAGTGGATCGTCAGGTTTGTTAATGCCGTAAGGGTCGGCGATGCGGGGTCGGACGCGCAACAACTCATCATCGAGCCGTTGCCAACCGGTAGCCGCTTGCCGCTCAACGATCGCAACATGACGACCACCATATTTGTCATATTGCAGATCCCGAACGCGAAACTTCAGTCCGATCGGGTAGCGTTTCTCAACAAATGCTTTTGCCTGCAAACCAAGCGCTTTTTCCCCCTCACAACTGACGCGCCCGATCTCCGGCGTATCAACACCGGCAACCCGAAGGCCGGTCATGAGGATCTGTCCAGGCGCAGTATGGATTTCGACATTGATGGTGTCGCCATCATAGACACCGTCATCGGTCACATAGGCGACATAGGGACCACTATAGATTTTTGGAGCTTCGCCCGCCGAAGCAAATCCAACCATAGCAAAAAGGTTGACCATAAGAAGCGCCAGAACCCGCTTAAAATTCGTTTGATGAATGGCTTTTGGGATGGGTTTGAAGTTCTTCATTTTGTCCTCTCGGGATTGCTTCATCTTGGTTCGGATCGCACACTCGAAGCCATTTTTTGTTATGGCGCTTCACTTCAATGATCGTCTGCCTCGTGTCCTGGGGGCTCCAGCTCAGCGGCTCAAAGGCGGAGCAAACGACAGACGGCAGACGATCGATGTTTTCACTCAACGCGGGAGGCGTCAGTTGGTGCTCGGATTTGGTTGGAGTGCCGCTTGTAACCGTCATCCTTGAACAGGCTGGAAGGATCAGCGCGAAGCTCACTATCAAACTCAAGCTCTGCTTTCTTCGCCGCATCGATCTTCTCCGTCACGCCTTCAAACAAGGACAAAAGAACTTTCTGGCGCGCGGCCAGACCTGCTTCTTTCACTCTTGCATAATCCGCTCCCGCAGCGGCCAGCTTCAGAAGCGCCAGAACGATCTGGAAGAAGGCCGCTACTCCGGAGGCAAACGTCATTTGAGCAGCGTCTTGGAAGTAAACCAGGTGCGCCAGATGACGATTGCGGTAGAAGACACAGCAGAGACCGTGGCAACGATCTTGACCTGCATAGCCGGATCAATATCGAGACCGAAGACAGTCGCCAAAGATGCGCCTGCGCCGATAATGGCTGTCCAGTTGATCTTGGATGCGAAAACAGATTTCGTTTCAGTATCGCTCATTTGATAAGGCTCCTTTCAAAAGCCGAGATTGGTTGATCAGGTTGGACTAATTTTTGGTGATCCAGGCATACTCGGCGGACGCATCAAAGCATGGGCATGCTTTCGCAGCGTAGTCCCGATGACCCGAGATTTTTTGCACGCCATAAAACTGCTTGGCCTGCTCACTCAGCCGGATCATTGTTGCTTTTTGCGCTTCGGTTCTGGTGTCTTTAGGACGGCCTTTGTCATCAAGGCCGCCAACATAAACATAGCCAATTGTGCCTTTGTTATGCCCGTAGACATGAGCTCCAACTTTGGAAATTGGTCGGCCAAAAGACATTGAGCCATCAAGGTGCACTACAACATGGTAGCCTATTCCATCCCAGCCGCGTTCTCGGTGCCAACGATCTATCTCGGACACAGAAACCTCACGCCCTTCTGGTGTCGCCGTGCAGTGCCAAATCAGCTCTCGGATGTTACGCATCATGATCTCCAACCTTTTTGCTAGATCACCTTGCCTCACCGAACACAAAAAAAGCCGGTAACAGGTGTTACCGGCAATCAATGAGTGAACAGATCCAACTGAGCATCTGGCGGCTTTTGCTCCATTTGTCTTAGCTTTTTGGAGCGCCGCAAGACGGTCATGCGCGAGACGCCAACTTCACGCGCGATCACATCATAGGTCTTTCCCTGAAGGAGGCCTTTGTCGATGCGCTTGGTATCAGATGTCCTCTTCCATGCCTTGGCCAAAGGCACATCGATGACGATGCCAACGGCGCGGCCATCGCTGGTTATGATGCGGAAATATCCGCAGATTACTTTTGCTTTTTCCAACCCGACCAATTCAGTCAACCAGTGATCATCCGATGCATAGGGCGGGATATGCGCCCGGCCACCGCCCATGACGTTGGCAATCATGAGAGCGGTATTCACGTCCGTCACTTCTGCGATTTCTGAAAGGACGCCAGGAAGGGCTTTGCTCATAGTTGGCCTCCATTGCGGATTTGTTTGCCTAGAGCTTTCTGAATTTCAATTAGGTCAGATGGAGACAAAGCAGCATAATCCCGATGCGCAAACAGCTTCTCACAACATTCATTAAGAAGGTTGCAGCTCGCGCTGATCGGGTACCCACCGGA
Organism: uncultured Cohaesibacter sp.; assembly: GCF_963678225.1. Classification (NCBI taxonomy): domain Bacteria; kingdom Pseudomonadati; phylum Pseudomonadota; class Alphaproteobacteria; order Hyphomicrobiales; family Cohaesibacteraceae; genus Cohaesibacter; species uncultured Cohaesibacter sp. The sequence goes on from NZ_OY782764.1 coordinate 6,639, forward strand.
TCTCTTTGCCAAGATCATAGCCTGCGCAGATATCACCTTAAACCGATCATCATTCGCGTAATCTGGCAATAGTCGATCATAGCTCCAATCAACTCCCGCTTCTCTTGCCATCCAGCCCTTTAGCGCTTCGATCGCTTTTCGGGCATCCTCCGGATAATACAGAAACCGGGTGTGGTCTATGCCGGTTTGTCGTTTGACAAACGCTAGCAACGCGCTGTCCTTTCGGTCGCGAACAATACCGAGGTTCCAGGCTGAGAGCCAAAGAGCCTGCAACTTCGGCGCATATTTTCCCTGAAGTTGGCTCTTGCCGCTTTGCTTGGAAAAGCCCATCCGGCGCAGTTCACCCAAAATGGTTACATGCTGCCCATTGGTCATAACCCGTAAAGACCGCTTTCCCGTATGTTGCTCATAAAGGTCGCGCGCGTCATCTTCATTGATGCCGAGTTGTTTCAAACCAACATGGATGGCCTTAATCGCACTCATGACCTTGTCTCCAGTTCCAACTGCCGCGTAGTCAAATCCAATATTCGAGTTTGAAGCACGACCCGTTTGTGAGAGTGTTTTGAAAGCTTGTTGATGCGCTCTTGAAGCACCTTTCGTTGCGCCGCTATCTCGGCGCACTCGCGCCAGGCGAAAAGGTCTGTTGACTTGTCCCTTCGCCTGGTCGACATGGTCATTCCCCCGGAGGAAGTGCGGGCCGATATGCATGGCCCGCTTCAGTGAGTGCCCATTTGGAAACGCCAACATGAGCAACCAAACCTTTCCGAACCAATCTGTTGAGACAATCGCGGGTCTGGTCTCCTGTTTTCTCAAGCTCCCACGCAATTTTGTCGGTGTAGGCCGCAGAGCTATCGAGCAGGCGTCTCTGAAGTATGATCATGCAACGGGCTTGCAATTGAGTAAGTCCCTCCATCAGTTGAGCCCTCCTCTCCGCTCTCTATCCTGTCGGTCAAAGTAGTCCACGCAACCACGCAACCAGATGCTAGCTGCGGCAGGGTTTGTCATCTCACTGACACCAAGCATCGACGTGTTCGCGACCACCTTTAGAATAGCGAGTTGCTCTGCTTTACTTTCGGCCTTATCGAGAAGTGCCTTCACAGAGCTTGCGACTTCACAAACCACCCGATCACTCAATTCCTGTTCAAGATGAGGGTCCATGGTCACACCTTCGCCAGATCAATAGTGACTGGCTCCCAAACTGAGGCCACCGTTTTCCGGCGATAGAAGCGGACATACTCCTTCGATCCGATCACTCGCATGGCATCGCGCAGCGCTTCCATGGCCTTGATCCAGCGCTCATCGGAGATGTCCAGACGCAGCAGCATGAAAATGTCAGCCCGGTTGACCTGGCCTTCCTTTTCAGTGTTGAAAGCGCGGGTGATTATTGCGCGAATTTCAGGGCGACTGGCTTCGGACCATTCATTCAAGCATTCATCAATCAACTGCTTAGCGATCTGAAGCTGCGGGCCAAAGTCAATAAGGTCGGCCACCTGAACCTTCACTTTGAAAAGACCATCAACAGTGGAATAGGTGCGATTTCCCTTCTTGCCGCCTTTGATGAGGTCATATTGTTCGGCCAGTAAACTATCCAATTCGCCCAGGTCAGTCATGGTATGACCAAGAAACCGGCTCAACTGTTCGGACAGGGCAATCGCATATCCCATGATCGAACGCACGGTCTGGTCTTCCAATAGATCCGCAGGTTTGATTAGCTCAACCGGAACCAACGAGCCTTTAGCATCCGGCATATAGTCCTGCCCATTGGCTGAGATGATGCCGCTAGAAACTTCAGCAGGCTTAAATTCAGATTGATAATTCATAGCTCTGTTCCTCATGAGTGGAGTGCGCTTGTTTTGGCGCTTTAAACATCTTGTCGATAAAAACCTGCATGGCCTTGGCCCTGCCCTTGGGCCAAAGGCGCGCCATGCAGGCCGCGTGGTTGCTATCCGGTGGTTTCGGGCAGGAAGAGCTGTAGAAATAGGCGGTCATGACTTCCCACCTTTCTCAAAGTCGCCGAACAAGACATTGCCGGTTTGAAGGTCCACTTCAGAAGCCTCACCGGAAAGGAATTCAGAAGCGAGACCCTCCATAATTCCGGCAGCTGCGCGGTTCTGCTCACCGATGCGACGAACTGAAATCTCCCGTTCAAGATTTGTGACAAGCTGACTGATCTTCTCCAGACGCCTCAGAAGTGCCCTTGAGCGATCTTGAGAGAGAAATAGGCCATGCTCGTTAGTGTGCTGTGCGATGGTTTCGCGGATAAGGCCGAGTTCTCCGGTAATCGGAGAAACAAGAGAGCGAGCACAAGACATATCAAAGGCCCTCCACGTCACGGTTGGCCCATGCAGCCTTGATCTGATCTGCGGTTAGAGGCTTTCCACTACCGGTCATCATTGCCAGCTTGAGGGTTTTGTCTATCTGGCCGAGAGCCCCGTCCTTATGACCTATTCCAGTCAGAACCAAACGGACTTCAGGATCTGTGATCTTCCAGCCATCGAGCAGCATCTCGATATCTTCAGCACGAGGTTTTGACCGCCGAACCCGTTTGCCAATCCGACGCTTGAGCTGCGCATAGGAAGGGCCGTCCGTCCGCTTAGCAAAGCGAGTGTAAATCTCTTCATTGCCGACCAATGCCAACCCACATCCATAGTTATCGACAAAATGGCGCAACTGGTTGACTGCATCATCAACAAGGTTCTGAGCCTCATCAACAATAATCAACGTGCGGTTTCCCGCCTTCTTGAGGCGCTGACCGATTGCTCTAGTCAACTTGGCTGGATTGTGCTGAACAATATCCAGTTCTTCTGCCAGTTCGATAAGCATACCGTGAACCGTTTTCGTGTGTGGCGATGCGGTGATCATCCAGACATTCGGGCGGATAGAGAAGTTTCGGCAAGCCGTGGTCTTGCCGGTACCGGCAGCGGCGGTAATCGTCACGAAGTCTGGCATGCATTGCGCAAAAGTCAGTGCGTTGACAATCTCGCGCGCGGTCGGAGTGGCGACAAATCCGGGGCCGGTTGGAACGATGGACGCCATATCAGCGAGCTCATCCCAACTCTCAATCCAGCGTTTCACCTTGGCATTGTTGGTATCAAGTCGACCATCATATTTGCCGGAAAAATACTGACTGAAGGTTCCGACCGACATATCCATCCGTCTGGCAATCTCACTTTTCGACCAGCCCTCTGACGTGCCGATGTCATAGATCCGCTCGGTGAGCTGCTTCCAGTCTTCAAGATCGTCCTCGCCACGGCCAGGGCGAGTGCCATCGCCGATATCAGGCAAGTTGGTTGGGCGTTCCCAAGCACTTGTGTTTTGCGTATCACTCATTTATAAAGCTCCTTGATTCCAACTACTGTGGGCGGGGCAATCCGCCCTTTTTCTTTGGTCTACGCAATACTCAGCGACCTTTTCCCTTTTCGGGAAACTCCACGACATTTTCAGACAGGCTTTGCTTTTCCAACGCATCCATGCGGCGCGAAAATGCGGCCTCATAGTCGTCTGTCCATTCGATTTTCTGTGCTTGAGAGCCACCATTCGCGGCAGCTATTCTCTTGAATACGGGTGGCTCTGGCTGCAACGGTTCAGCAGCTCGTTTACTGCCATAGACATCGGCCAGCTCTTCAGGGCTTAGCTCGGCATGCAGGCGTTTATTCTCTCGCTCATTCTTGATCAGAGCATTGCGCTTGAAGGCATGATCGCGAGCAGCTTCAGTATCAAAGAAGCCAGTGTCAGCGATGCAATCGGCAATGCAGATCAGACGGTTTTCAAGGTCATAGACATGCATGGGCTTCGTCAGATTGTCGGGGTCGTACCGGACCGTGACCTTCTTGCCCGCATATTGATTGAGCTCGCGGGCCCAATAGCGGTTTCCGAAAATATGGATCTCACCAGATCCGCGCCGTGCGGTGATCCGATCGGACGCCATTAGCCAAAGCGAGCGCTGCTCTTTTGTCGGCCAGCGAACCAAAGTCGTCGGCTGTTTGAGACTTTCAGAAAAGATCTCGTCAAAGGAGCGACCATTCGCGTTTTTCGCCGTCCTGCCTGGGCGCGCATTATGCTCTGCAATCATCCGCTCCACATGGTTTGCGAAATCCTTGAAAGGGATAGCCCGCGAGCCGTAGTTCTCCGGTTTGGCTTCTGGTCGGTTGCCGGTATAGGCACCGGCGCAAAACGGATGCTTGGCGATATCCTCGCAGAGATCGCGGAAGGCGCGCTCGATCGGTTTGGACTGTCCGGCGTAAGGCGTTGCCCAGACGACATCAATGCCGAGCGAAATCAAAAGCCCTTCCGGCTCATTCGGATCGACCTTGAAGCGATAGCGGTTCGCTTTGCCGCCGGTGATCCATTTGGAAGCAAAGGCGCGACCGTTATCGAGGACGATCTTGTCCGGGATGCCATGGCGTTCCACCATGTCACCAATGACCAGCCGGACAACATCCTTGTTTTCAGAAACGGACAGACGCCAAGCCACAAACTTGTCGGAATAGAGATCCTGCAGGGCGATCAGATGGACGCGCTGCGGCGTCGTTTTTCCGGGCATGAGAATGAACACGTCAAAGCGGTGGCCATCCATGTTGACTGCTTCCATGGCATGCAGGCCTGAGCGATCACGGCGCTGGGCTGGGTAGAGCCCTTTCGCCGCATCTTTGCCTTTTCGGGCCATCGTAATGACGGACTGGGGTACCTCGTCCTTGAAGCGTCGGCGCAAGCTCTGCTCATTGGGAACGGGTTTCCATCCATGCTCTTTTGCGGCAGTTTTCATGCGGCGATAGCAGGCCGAAAAGGATGGCTTTTCTGGCCGCAGGTAATCGCTCTTGAGCACAGCCCACGCATCTGGATGACAGTCCTGGTGTGTCGCGGTTGGCCTGTAGCCATCAGCGAGTGCTGGCAGGCGATCAGATCGGTCCACGGTGTCGGCCTTGTTGCTCCATGTCCGGACGGACCGTTCTGCCACATTAAATTGCTTGGCCGCATAGGTGACTGCAGCGGTCTTGCTCATGCCAAGACCAACAAACTGTTCAACTGTCTCCACCACTTCCAAACGGCGTTCACAGGCCTCTTTACGTGCCTTTGAAAGGCCCTCGTAATACTGCCAGAGTTCATTCCGATCGCGTGATCCAGTCTGGCTTTCAGACGTGATGGTCAGACGGGCGCGCGCCACGTCCGGCAGCAGATCAACATGATATTCCCAGCCGCCGCCGCGCTCATTGCGCTTGCGTGCTTTATCGGTCTGTCTGCGCCATCCTTGCTTCGATGCAAGGCGGTTGATCTGGCGCAGGCTTTGGCCCGATACTTCTGCAATCTCGGCGGCTGTGAAATACTGATCGCTCACCCTCGTCTCCAATCCTTCACTTGCACTGGACGGGCGCGCAATTTGCGCAGCTCGTTGTTGATGCTCTTGCGCTCTTGTTCGAGGCGAGCGATTTCGGCAAGGCGCGGTTCTTCGCCTTCAAGAATGGTCAGGCCATCCTGAGAGAGAATGAGATCCCAAAGCCAGGGTGCATCAGTCGCGCGGACAAAGGCCTTGAAGCGCACCAAGCTGATGTCGTGCCCCTCTTTGCTCTCTGCCGTATAGGCGTCGATTGTCGTTTTACTGAGCCGTTCGACGCCGAGATGCTGGGCCATGCGCAGCGCGATTTCCTGACGGCTGAATTTGCTGTCACGGATTGCTTTTGACATGGCCCGCTTGATCTTGGAGCGGAAGCGATCAAGGTCGACGTTGCTCTCTTTGATGCGCGTATCAAAGACGGGCTTTTTAAAGAGATCGAACTGATCCGGGTTGCGGTTAGTCATCGCGCCCGCCCTCTTCAACGAGCCCCGCATAGGCGAGAAACTTTGCCCGCGCCTCCGGCTTTGCCTTCTCCCATGCATTGATAAGGGCAGAGAGCTGTTGCATCACCGGATCTGGTTTTGGCGCGGGCGGCTCTAGGGCTGTCAGGGACTTTTTGAAGTCGTTTGTTTCCCTGAGTGCCACGGGGAATTTCTTCAGTTTTTCCGGAGGCAGCTTGGCCAGCTTCAAAAGCTGCGACTGGTTGTCCGCAATGGGCGTTCCTGCGATGGCCTCACGCACGGATCTAGGCAGGGTTTGAGCTATTTTGTTGAGCCGCTCGATAGAGCGAGACGATACGCCCAATCGGTCAGCGCAAACACTTGAGAAGCCCTTTTCCGCCTCGGCTTGCAGCATCCCGATCGGGCTTTCCAAAAACTCCGACAAGTTGGCGGAGTTTTTGGGGCGGCCTCCCTTCGGATTGATTTTGCCATGCACCTTTTCCCATTGGTCTCGGTAAGTCTCGACGAAAACAGCACGGTCCATGACAGATAGGTCATTGCGGAACAGGTTCTCTTCGATCTCCAACAGGATCGCTTCATCCTTGTCGGCTTTGACGACCAAGACGTCGATCTCTTGGTCCTCGCCAAGCAGCGCAAGGGCACGATAGCGGTGCGCACCGGCAACAAGCGTATAGGGTTGCTTGCCGTTCGGTGTGATCCGGACTGTGATCGGGTTCAACTGACCATGCTGGACGATTGACGCCTGAATAGCCAAGGCATGATCATCGTCAACCAGGCGCAAGCGCTCTGGGACACATATATCGGTAATGGACAGACGCTTGAAATCAGACATCACGCAACCTCCGCTAGTTCGTCGAGATAGAGGTCGGTGGTCCGCTTGGCCCACATGCGATATTGATCCGCAAATGCGGGTTCATCCAGCCGGTTATCGATCGTGCGAATGGAGGCATTCAAAGCCGTGCGCCGCATGCCGATAAGATCACCGACGCGGCGTCGGATAAGGCCGAATTCATGAACCAGCAAATGCACAACGATTTGCCGGGCCAGATAAGCGTCAAACTGGCTATGCTCTGGCTCGATAATTTTGGCGATCGGAATATGCTTGAAGCTCTCATGCACAACCGCCACACAAACGCGGAAATGCAGTTCATAGAGTTCATCTTCATTCAGTCTGTTCATGGCCTTGGTTCCTTTACGCAAAACTACGGATAAAAATCTGTCTATTTCCGCCGTCACTTTCGGCGTAGGCGCAGCCTCTTTTTTCTGCTGCAATGGACTTGCGATCATGGCTGACCGGCGCACTCGCCAAACGGGGGGACGTCCAAGGACGAAGGCCGAGAGCAGCCATGATCGTAGCCTTACGCCGCCCCCTTCTGGGCTTGAGCCAAGCGGCTTCGGTCCTGAGAAGTCAGGCGATCATAATTTTCACTTGGTTGAGGAGATTTGCGGCGGCCATTGCTGTGATAGCGGCTTGGCCATAATTGGAAGGCTTTTACGCCAACAGCCTTGGCTATGGCCTTTTCGCCTGCGAGGTTTGGCTCCCGCAGGGTTGTTCCGGCGGTGCCGCGCGGCAACTTATATTTGCGATCTATCTCAAGCAAAGTGAGCCCCCACTCATAGATGAGTGTGCGTACCTCTTTGCTTTCTTCAAGCCGGGCGCGTTTGGCCTTGTCGTCCAGAGTGTCGCCGTGCATACTGGCTCCTTGTGAAAGGAGGTTCTGTCCAACCTCCTTTTCTCGGTGAATGAGTTCCTTATTTATGGAAAGGATAAGCACTAAAGTGCTTTTAATCAAGCACTATTGTGCTCTTTGCAACATATGAAAGAAGAAGCGCCCGAACAGACGATCGCCTCGAGAGTGAAGTTTGTCCGTGAACTCAAAGGTTTACGGCAAGGAGACATAGCCAATATGCTCGGCTTATCTTTGCGTGGATATCAAAAGATTGAACGCAATGAAGGACTTCCAGGCAGCGATGCGCTGTTGAAATTTCGGGTTCTTGATATCAATCCGGGGTGGGTTCTAACAGGTGAAGGTGAGATGCGCTTGAATGGCTCGGATTGCGCTCGATCGGCGCCATCATCAACTAAGGTTACCTTACAGCAAAGTGCAACCTCGACGCTGGACGCCAAACTGCTCGGCGGGCTCTCCAACTTATGCGCTGCAGAGCACAAAAAGCATGGCATAAATTTGGCGGGTCCGGCACTGACAATCGCAACAATCGAAATCTACAACAACATCGCTTCCCGCGTTGTCGACATGAACGACAAAGCCGCGGTAGAAGCTATGATACCGGTGGCCATCAAGGAATTGGGAGAGCGGTTAGAAGAGGCAAAGGACGAACCAGGGACTGGTAAACGCTTGGCCTGATGCTCATAAAGATATAGCCGCCAAAGAGTCAAAAATTGAGGCGCGCCAGCTCGGCGCGTCGATTCCCCTTCGCAATTACACTTAATTTCAACAATATACTGTACATAGCTATTCAAAACTATTTCAAGGCGTACCCGCCAAACACACAACCAAAGTCGTGTGCCCAACTTAAAGCACCCGTTTTTTTAAAGATTGGACCGCTCAGTATCTCTGAACTAATCTAAAAAATGCCAATATGATGCCGACAGCAGTATGATCCTTGATGGATTAGAAGACAGAGAGGGAATAGATTGCCCTGCTACTTTGACGAAAAAAACCTCAAGTATTTAAATGATGAATTTGCTGGTTTGGCTTATCACCAAGGGGAGCTCTCTGATAGAATAGGACGTAGGATATATCGTTCAGATTTGGGATCTGAATATGCAAACCATGGCTTATTGAGACGAGTAAAATCACTGAACCATGCCATTCATTTCACTTTCGAGAATATTCCACCCGAGTTAGAGGCACCCCCCACCGATTATTGTCTTGAAAATGCGAAGATGGCCGCCCAGTCCTTCTACGTCAACATATTCGGAGCGATTGACAATATCGCGTGGATTTGGCAGGAGAAAAACCCGTGCTTGGTAGTGACGGAGGGCCTATCAAAAGAAGTGAAGTGATTTTGTTCCCCAAAAATAAAAATAAGACGCTTTTTAGGAGCCTTCCACCAGAAATGCAGGAGCTAATCAGCCAAAGGAAGAATTGGTACGAAGCACTATTGGAATATCGCGATGGGCTTGCACATCGAATACCTCTCTACATTCCTCCCTACACAGTTCTCCAAAAGGATGTAAAAGCCTATAATGACCTTGAAAAGCGAAAGTATGAGGCAATTCTTCGCGGTGATGAAAACGAATATAACAAGATCAAAGCGAAAATGTCCGAAAAGGAAAAATGGGCACCACAAATTATGCATTCCTTTAGTGAGAAAGCTCGCCCCATACTCTTTCACGCTCAAATGATAGTCGACATGAAAACGCTTTTCGAGCTATGTGACGCAATGTGCAACGCCCTAGACGACCTTGTATATACAGAGGGATGAGTCATTTACTTGTCCAAGTTCCAAAAGGCTTTGAGGCAAATCTATTTCAGGCTTAATATTTCAGGTCTATATGAACTCAAACAAAGTCAGGCAAAAGACATCAGCCATTCTATATTGGAAAAATTATCGGAGGAAGGAAGCGGGTTATGATTACCAATTGTGCGGTTTTCGATGTCCAACTTAAACCTCCCGCTTTCATGTCTAGAATTATTAAAGTTGGACATCATAAACATATGAAGTATATATATTTCTTCAATATAGAAACATTTAATATGTTTAAGTTGGACAGGATGTCCAACTTGATTTTGGATTTTGCATCTTTTCCAGCGTCAAGTCGGCCTGACTTGCGAGATCCTTTAAAAGGTCGTAAAACGCAGTTTTCCGCCATTTGAAAGCCTTTCAAATCGGTTTTGAAACCATTTTGAACGATCATCAAAGGAAAAGCCGATTTCGCAACAACCTTCGCCAGATCGGCCTAGACTTGCCAAACCGTACAAAAAAAGCCTTCGACGAATTTTCGCGCCGAAGAACTCACAACCCTTTTAAATGCCTAATATTTTCGGCTCTTCCCGGATAATTCCACTTATTCCCGCCTTATGGCAATACCGGGTGAAAAACTACACTCAATCAAAGCCATAAAACGGATGGTAAAAGAGGGCTCTCCAAATCCTGCAAAGGATGTTGCAGAACGGTCAAAGATGCATTTGATTGACAAAATCCTGAGACACGTACCTTTCTATCAAAAATGGGAAGAGTATCACTCCTGACGTCGAAGAGCGAATTAAGCAGAGTTTTTGGAAAATCAAAGAACCAACCTTCCCCCACCTGTCCTGACGAAGCCTTGATGAAGCAAGGAGCCTGACAACTCACCAAAGACTTTCAAAAAACTTTCTTCCTTATCGACCAACATGTTGATTTATACCAGAAATCTACAATACCAGTCATTTCTCGCCAACATATAGCCAAAAATTGACTTTTTTACCCTGTCTGAATGTGCAGCCAATGGCTAACTAAATGCGTAGCGCTCGATCGAAAGATCTTCTTTGGGAGAGCCAAAAGCGTTGCACATTTGGGAGGAGATTATGGTCACCAAGGCCGTTGTTGCGGTGGATCTGGGGGCGTCATCAGGGCGCGTACTCAAGGTTGCGCTGTCTGATGGACAGCTCTCTTTGCAAGAGATCAATCGCTTTCCCCATGGCCCCAAACCTATTGATGGTCGCCTTTGCTGGGATCTCGATTATCTCTGGGGTGGCATCCGGCAAGGCATCGGCAAGGCCTTAGCCAGCGATCCAACCATCGCCTCCATCGGCGTTGATAGCTGGGCGGTTGATTTCGTGCCCGTGGATGGGAACGGAGCGGCCTTGTTGCCCTTTGTCAGCTATCGCGATGCCCGCACCGAAGGCATCATGCCCGATTTCTATCGCAGAAGCGGGATCAGCGCCCATGAGCTGTTCGAGAAGACCGGCATCCAGTCGCTGGAACTCAACAGCCTCTATCAGCTTTACGCCCTCAAGGATCATCCGCTGGAAAGCTACAGCCGGCTTGACCGGTTCATGCTGCTGCCCGACTGGATCCATTTCCAGCTGACCGGCATCTGGTCGAGCGAATATACCAATGCCACCACCACCCAGATGCTCAGCGTGCATGACAAGAGCTGGGACCCCGATCTCCTCCAACAAGTCGCCATGCCCACCAAGGTGATGCCGCGCATTCGCAATGCTGGCGATATCCTCGGACCGCTCAAACCGGACTGGTGCTCTGAATGGGGCCTTGGCGATAGCGCCGACCAGGCCCCGAAAGTCGTTCTGTGCGGCACCCATGACACAGCCTCCGCCGTTGCCGCCCTGCCCTCCCTGACGCCAGAGCCCTATTTCATATCCATGGGCACATGGGCGCTCGTCGGACGGGAGGCGCAGGTGCCCGATCTCTCCGACTATGCCTTCCGCCATGGCCTCTCCAATGAGGGCGGCGTGTTTGACACCTATCGCCAGCTGCGCAATGTCTCAGGCCTTTGGCTGATCCAGAGGGTGCGCGAAGAACTGGCCCCTGACAGCGATTTTGCCGACTGGGTCGCCGATGCAGAACAAGCCGAACCGGGGCGATCCCTCATCGATCCCATGGCCGATCGTTATTTCCGCGCCGCATCCATGGTCGAGACCATAAAGACAGCCTGCCGGGAGACTGGCCAACCCGTACCGCAGAGCCGGGGCGAGCTGGCCCGCTGCATATTCGAGAGCCTGGCGCTCAATTTCGCAGATGTGCTCATGGACTTCTCCAAGGGGAAACCGATCTCCGAACTGCATATCGTTGGAGGTGGCGCCCGCAATGCCCTTTTGTGCCAGCTGACCGCCGATTTCCTCGGCAGCCCGGTGATCGCCGGGCCGTTTGAGGCATCCGCTCTGGGCAACGCCGTGGTGCAGATGATTGGCCTTGGCTGGATTGCGGATCTTGATGAAGGGCGGCGGATCATTCGCAACAGCGAAGACCTGCCCCAATATCAGCCGCAGACCTCCCGGCAGCAGACATGCATTCGCCAGCGTTATCACATGCTATTTGACAAAGAAAAGGAACTGGCCATATGACCCGCCTAAATTATGATGCCGCCCGCGACGCTTTTGCGGAATGGGGCGTAGATGCCGATGCTGCCATCAAACAGCTGGCCGATATTCCCATCTCCATGCATTGCTGGCAGGGCGATGATGTTGTCGGCTTTGAGCAAAGCGAAGGCGGCAGCGCCGGTGGCATCCAGATCACCGGCAACTATCCCGGACGCGCCCGCAGCGCAGCCGAGCTGCGCGCCGATCTCGAATTTGCCTATGGCAAGATCCCCGGCAAGCATCGCCTCAATCTGCATGCAAGCTATCTCGACACAGACGAGACGCCGGCCCGGGACGAACTGGACTATCACCATTTTGCCAGCTGGGTCGATTGGGCAAAGGACAACGGCCTCGGCCTCGACTTCAACCCGACCTTCTTTGGCCACCCCAAGGTGGATGAGAATCTGACCCTTTCGCATCCGGACAAGGCCATCCGCAATTTCTGGATTCGCCATGGCCAATGCTGCCGTGCCATTGCCGCCAAATTCGGCGAGGAGCTGGGCAGCCCTTGCGTCAACAATATCTGGGTGCCCGATGGCTACAAGGATACGCCGATTGACCGGCTGGCCGCCCGCGACCGGCTGGAAAGCGCCATCGACGAGATGATCGCACAGCCCTATGATGCCGCCCATATGCTCGATGCCGTGGAATCCAAACTGTTCGGCATCGGGGTGGAAGCCTGCACCGTGGGCAGCCATGAATTCTACATGGGCTATGCCATCCGCAAGGGCACGCTCCTGTGCCTTGATATGGGCCATTTCCACCCGACCGAGAATGTGGCCGACAAGCTGTCCTCCGTCTCCCAGTCGGTCAAGGAAATCCTGCTGCATGTCAGCCGCCCGATGCGCTGGGATAGCGACCATGTGATCCTGCTCAACGATGACATTCTGGCCATGGCGCAGGAACTGGTCTTCGGCAACCTTCTGCCACGCACCCATATCGGGCTGGATTTCTTCGATGCGACCATCGCCCGCACATCCTCCTGGGTCATTGGCACGCGCAACATGCAGAAAGCCCTGCTGCGTGCCCTTCTCATGCCACAGGCCGAGCTGAAGTCGATCGAGGAAAAACTCGACTTCACCCAACGCTTCCTGATGACCGAAGAACTCAAGGATCTGCCTTATGGCGTGATCTGGGATGAATTCTGCGCGCGCAACAATGTTCCAACTGGCAAGGCGCTCATCGCCGACCTCAACAGCTATCAGGCCAGTGTGGCCCCCCGCGGATAAGGATTAAAAAGCATGACAGTATTTTCGCACCCGATCCCCTTTGTGCAACAGGTCGCCTCTCTGGCGCGCCTTTGCTGGGAAATGGGATGGAACGAAGCCAACGGTGGCAATATTTCATGGCGGCTGCCAACCGATGAAGTGGAAAGCGTGCTCGCCCGCCGCTACCCGAACGTGACACCCGCAGCTCCCGTCAAGCTGCCCCAGCCGCAGCCGACCCTTGACGGGGACTATTTCATCGTCACAGGCACGGGGCAATATTTCCGCCACGCCATTGAGTTTCCCGATCAGGTCTTCGGCATCGTCCGGATCGTCGAGGGCGGCTCTGCCTATCAGACCGTCTGGGGCTTTAGCAATGGCGGACGCCCAACCTCGGAATTTGCCACCCATCTGGCTGGCCATGCGGTGCGCAAGCGTGTCTCTGAAGGGCGTGAACGGATCATCATGCATTGCCATGCCCCCGAATTCATTGCCCTCAGCTACATCCTGCCCCTTGATAGCAAGGAACTGACGATGGCGCTCTGGACCAAGATGCCCGAATGCATCGTGATCTTCCCTGATGGTGTGCGCATCGTTCCCCCCATGCTGCCCGGCACCACGCAGATCGCCGATGCCTCCATCAAGGAAATGGAAAAGGGGCGCATCATTTCCTGGTCGCACCACGGCATTTTCGCTTCCGAAGCCAACCCGGATTCCGTCTTCGGACTGATTGAAACCATCGAGAAGGCCGCAGGCATCCACCGCAAGGTGCTGTCCGCCGGTGGCGAAAGACAAACCATCTCGAAAGAACTGCTCGGCCAACTCACCGACTATTTCGAAAGACTGCTCGTCCAGAAACCCGACTTCCTGGACGATTAAAAGGCAACGAAAGAGGCCCTCTCGGGAGGAAAACCAAGGGCCTCTTTCATGCATTGAGAAGCACAAGACGATGGATGAAACCACGTCATCCCCACGTCCAGAGCGGATGACCCATTGCATCAGGGCGCAGCGTCAAAAGACCTGAGCGCCTTGTGAACGCAAACGAGTGCCTCTTCCAAACTCTTGCGATTGGACGGCGAGCCTATGCAAAGGCGAATGCCTTCAGGGACTTTCACGCAATCACAGCTGGCGACAAACTGCCTGAGGGGCGAAGCAACCACATTCCTCTCTTTCAGAGCAGCCAGAAATTCGCCCGTGCGAATGCCTGAGGGCAACTTGAGCATCACATGCATGCTGCGAGGGTCCGTTATCAGGTCCAAATCTCCCAGCACACGCCTAACGATTTTCTGCCGCTTGGCAATCTCGCGCCGCTTCAGGCTGACAACAGCCTCATAGTGACCTGTTGCGACCAGTTCAGTCGCAACGGAAACCATCAAGGGTGCGCTCATCCAGACAGTTGCCCTCTGCGCCTTGTCGATCTGCCTTGAAAAGGCTTTTGGGGCCACCAGATAACAGATGCGCAATCCCGGAGCCCAGCTCTTTGACAATGTCCGGCTATAAAAGACATGATCAGGCGCGAGATCGCAAAGGGACACCGGCGGCTGCTCCAGCAGGAACCCATAGGCATCATCTTCAAGAGCCAGAATATTGCGTTTTTTCAGGACGTCCGCAATCGCATGGCGCCGTTTGACGGACATCGTAACCGACGTCGGGTTCTGAACATTCGGCATGGTGAACAGCATCCGCACGCCTTCGTCTTCGCAAAGCGCATCCAGCGATGCGGGGCAAATGCCTTCTTCGTCACTCTCGACAGTGACCACGTCGAGGTGAAGCATTTCGCACGCAAGCCGAACGACCGGATAGGTATAGTCTTCCACGACGACCGCCTGCCCCGCGTGACAGGCACTCATCAGTGCCAGCATCAGCGCATGCTGTCCGCCGGAACAGATGGTCAACTGCGCAAGATCAAACGGCGTCCCCTCCCGATCATCATTAAGCCAATCTGCAATCCGGTAGCGATCATATTCCGCTCCAACGCTGTTTCGGTAATCAAGACTATCACAGCCCTTATCGGCCAGCACTCTGGCAACAGAGCCAGCGAATATCGCTTCCTGCTCGGGGAGGATGAAGCGGTTAAGACTGAAATCCACGATAGATTGATCCGGATCGGCCAAGGCAAAGTCTACCGCCCGCCCTTCGCCCTGCATGCGTACGAATGTGCCACGCCCAACTTCCCCCACTGTCAGCCCCATCGCTTCCAATTCGGCAAAGACACGCGTTGCCGTACCCAGAGACAAGCCAAACCGATAGGCAAGCTCTCGATGGGTGGGCAATCTATCGCCCGGCACCAGTTTGCCTGTCTGTATATCCTGAGCCAATTCGGCAACAACTTTTCGAAACTTGGTTCGCATGGCACCCGTCCGGAAGCATTCTCAGCTGGTCACTTGATACAATTCGGCATTGTATCACAACTATTATTCAGACTGAAAAGTCCAGAAGCACTTCACTGGCAAGTTATTCTAATAATTGTCTTATATACATTCTATCCGTTGCTCGACCATCTCATGACACTTTACAGATTGTAGCAAATCAGACTGATCCAAGTCTGCCATTTCTGCATGAGGCAACCGCCATGAAACTCCTTCCGACCCAAAGACATCTTTTCGATATTCCGCAAGACATTGCCTATTTCAATTGCGCCTACAACGCGCCGCTTCTGCGCGAAGCTGGCGCCGCGCTCACTGAGGGCGCTTTATCAAAATGTCATCCCTGGAACCGGACGCCGTCTGACTTTTTCGAACCGGCAGAGAAATTCCGGCGGCTGGCTGCGCGCGCCTTTGGTGGAGATGCTGAGTGTTACGCCGTGATCCCTTCCGCCAGCTATGGCACATCAGCCGTCGGGCGAATTTTTGAAACAATTTTGTCCAAAGGCGACGAAATTCTAGTGCTCGACGAAGCATTTCCTTCCAACTATCTGCCATGGTTGCGCGCAAGCGAGACAACCGGGGCAAACCTGATCATTGCCCCAACGCCACAAGATCTGGACTGGACCCGCGCGGTTCTTGAGCGGATCACCACCAAGACAAAGCTGGTCGCTGTGCCCAACTGCCACTGGACCAATGGTGCCATTCTGGATCTGGAAGCCATCGCCGATGCCACCCGGTCAGTCGGCGCCTCCCTCCTTCTCGAGGTTACCCAGTCATTAGGTGCCATGCCGTTGGATCTTGACAGGGTCCGACCGGATTTCATGATCGCCGCGGGCTATAAATGGTTGCTCTTTCCTTATGGCCTCAGCCTGTTTTACGCCGCTCCCCAATGGCACCACGCACGCCCTTTGGAGGAAACATGGCTGGGTCGGGATGGAGCCGAGGCATTCGAGAATCTGGTCAACTACACCGGTCAGTACCAACCGGGCGCCCGTCGCTTTGACATGGGACAGAAATCCATTCCGACCCTGCTGCCAGCGGGCCTTATCGGCCTGCGCCAATTGGGCGATTGGGGCATAGAGACGATCGCCACCTCTCTTCGCAGTATCAATGAGCGCATTGCCCAATTGCTGGAACCGGTCGGGTTTCAGCCCGTGCCGGAAGCCTTCCGCAGCCCGCATATACTGGGCGCATCCTCAGCAAAAGCCCTCTCGCCCAGCATCACCGCAGATTTGGCCGCCAGAAAGATCTATATCAGTCGTCGAGGCAATGCCTTGCGCTTCGCTCCGCATCTGCATGTCACAGAAAGCGATCTTGAGCATCTTGCCGACGCAATCAAAACACTGTGCCCATAAGCGACCAGCCATAACGCGCAAACCGGGCGTTAAAGCCAGGTGCACCTGATGCGTTTGAGGATCAGAAGAGGCGCTTCAATTCTGTGCGCCTCTCGCATACGTGAACGGACTTTCGTTGACATTATACTTTAGATGGAGAGAATGACACTTATCGGTTTCCGTATGGAATGAAAAGGGAATCCGGTGCGTGACCGGTTTAAATCGGCCATAAATCCGGAGCTGTCCCCGCAACTGTAAGCGACGAGTATTCCCCATGACACCACTGGATCAGGAAGGATCCGGGAAGGAGGGAGAGTATGACGACACGCGAGCCAGGAGACCTGCCGATCACTGTTTCAACCAACCCGGGCGGGGCGTCCTGGTAGAGGGTAGCATGGCAGATCTTTTGCTTCCGCTTGCTGAGAAGGCAAGCCACATTGACCGTTCCATACCCATCTCCTTGAGCCCTGTCGCAAAAGGAGCACGGGATTATGCTTGATGCCACAAACTCTCCCCCCAAAGACCCCAGGCCGAAAGTGGTACCACCAATTGAACACCGATCATTCAGACCGTTTCGTTGGTCCATTGCCAGAGCTGCGCGTGAGCGCCCACCTGTAACCCCTTTTAGAAAACGGACCGACTTGCAGGCATTTGCCATTGCAGGGTGGCAGACATTTTGTCCCTTTGAAACATCACAAAGGCACACTGCTCTCATCGGTTCTTTACCTCATCCAACAGGAAGTAATTTATGCCCTGGGATATGATTTTCACCTTCATCGTGCTCGGCGTCGCGGTGGTTCTTTTTCTCGCCGACAAGCTCCGACTGGATCTTGTCGCCATCATCGTCATGCTGTCTCTTGGCCTGAGCGGCGTTCTCACCCCTTCGGAAATGCTCTCCGGCTTCGGCTCCACCGTGGTCATTCTGATCGCAGGCTTGTTCATTGTCGGCGAGGCGCTGGCCCAAACCGGAATCTCCTATGCCGTGGGTGACAAGATCGTTCAGATTGCCGGAGACAAGGAATGGAAACTGATCACGCTGCTCATGCTGGCTGTTGCTGCGCTGGCGTCGGTCATGAGCGTTACCGGCTCGGGCGCCATCTTCATTCCGATTGCCATTCGTCTGGCCAACCGGGCAGCCATCTCTCCTTCCCGCCTGCTTTTGCCACTGGCCTATGGCGCTCTCATCGGCGGCATGCTGACGCTGATCGGCACACCTCCCAACCTTGTGGCCAATGCCGAGTTGCAGAAGGCCGGTATGGAGCCGTTCAACTTCTTCATCTTCACCCCCATCGGCCTCATCATGCTGGCAATGGCCATCATACATATGCTCATCTACGGTCGTTTTCTGCTTCCCAGAAAAGCCAGTGGCGAACATGTAACCAACAAGGGGCGCCGTACACTGCAAAGTCTGCTGAGGGCTTACGATATCGAGGACAAGATCGTTCGCCTCACCGTCAATGCCGAATCCAAGCTGGTTGGAGAAACCGTGGTCAGTGCCAGACTGCGCCGCGCCGTTGGCATCACGCTTTTTGCACTGGAGCGCAGAGGCGAAAAAGGTGATAAACCCGAAGTGATCTCGGTGGATACGGAAACCACCTTTGAAGCAGGCGATGTCCTGTTCGGCGTCGTCGATGCGCCTCTATCCGAGGAAGAGGCCACCTTTCTGGGAGTAAAAATAACGCCCCTGGGGGAACATGACTATCACCTTTCAGCGCGAGAACTCGGCATGGCCGATCTGGTCATTCCGCAGGAATCCAATCTTGTCGGCCAAACCATCTTGAAGGCAGGCTTTCGCTCAAAACACGGTTTGAGTGTTGTTGGAGCCATGCGCCGCGGTAAACCCCTGCATGACAGTTTCGGCAACACGGAGCTGGAATTTGGCGACCAATTGCTTGTTGTAGGTGACTGGGAGCGGATCAGGGAAATGCGGACCTACCGGGAAAATTTTCTTCTCTTGTCCTTTCCCGAGGAAATGGAAAGCTACCTGCCACGGCGGAAATTTGCGCCGATGGCACTTGGCATTCTGGCCATCATGCTGGCGCTCATCATCTTCCGCATCGTGCCGAGCGTGACGGCTGTGGTTCTGGCAGCAACCGCCATGGTCTGCTCCGGCTGCCTTTCGCCAAAGCGTGCCTATGAGTCGATCAACTGGCCCAGTCTGGTGCTCATTGCAGGCATGATCCCCATGGCGGCAGCCTTGGACAAAACCGGCGGGTTGGCTCTGATAGTGGATAGCATCGTGGCAATCACGGGCGATCATTCACCCTATGTCATGCTGATCGCCCTCTTCCTGCTCACGTCAATCTTCAGCCAGTTCACCTCTAATACGGCCACCGCCGTGCTGATTGCACCGGTCGCCTTTCAGGTTGCCGGCATCATGGGGGTGCGGCCCGAGCCGATGCTGATGAGCGTAGCCATTGCCGCTTCGACAGCCTTCTGCACACCTGTCGCCTCTCCCATCAACACGCTTGTCATGGGGCCCGGTAACTATCGCTTCATGGATTATGTCCGCATCGGCGTGCCGTTGCAGATCCTGTCCATCATCTTGTCGGCCTTCATCATTCCTGTTTTCCTACCATTTTGATGGCAGCCAATAGGCAAAAAGAAGAGGCCGGTTTCGAACAAACCGGCCTTTTTTCAAATACGCAGTAATCCGCAAGAACGGGCTGGGCTTTTCACAAACAAAAACGCCTCTCATGCCTGAAGCTTCCGCTCGGTGATTTGATAGGCACACCGGCGAGCATCGCTAAGAATATGTTCGACACGCTCGATATCCACTCCCGGCCCGAGCAAAGCGCGAAACACCTCCAGCTCGGAACGGCAAAAGCCCCGACACAAGCGCGCAGCGGCACAAATGGGGCAGTGATTTTCATATAGCAGCAAGCTGCCGTCCGCCCTCTCCTCCATCGTCGACATATAGCCTTCGGCCGTGCGCAATTCGGCAAGCCGCTCAACCCGCTCAGACAGCGTTGAACACCGATCCAGCTCGGCTCGATAGCGCTCTTGCGCCCGGGCTCCGCGCAAGGAAACGATCTTGTCTAGCGCTTCCGGCCCTAGCGTTGTCTGTATCGAATCCAGAAGATCAACCGCCAAATCGGAATGCGCATCGGGAAAATGGTCATGTCCTTTTTGCGTTAGGGACCAATAAACCGACGGACGCCCGCGTCCTTCGACGCGGCGCTCTTCGGCAACAAGCCCCTCTTCAGACAATCTGGTCAGATGTTGTCGAGCCCCTTCCCCTGTGGTCTTCAGGCGCTTCCCCATCTGGGCAGACGTCATGGCTCCGTTCATCTTAAGGGTCATTAACACCCTTTCACCGGCCAATCCTGAGGAGTTTTTTCTTTTTTCCAAGTTTTTACTTGACATATTCGACCATTTGTTTTTCAAAGTAGTTACTTGTTTTAATATCAGAACGCGCTCGAAAACGCAAGCTCGAGCCGAACAAAGGAGAAAACCAATGGCATTTGAACTTCCAGCTCTTCCTTATTCCCATTCCGCACTCGCAGCAGCTGGCATGAGCCAGGAAACCCTCGAGCTGCATCATGACAAACATCATCAGGCTTATGTCACCGCGCTGAACGGCTTCGTTGACACCAATGCAGATCTTCAGGGCAAGTCTCTGGAAGAAATCATTGCCCTGACCTACGGCAATGACGCCCGCCAGGGCATCTTCAACCAGGCTGGCCAGCACTGGAACCACATTCACTTCTGGAACGCCCTGTCCCCGAATGGTGGCGGCATCCCGGGCAAACTGGAAGCCAAACTGATCGAAGCATTCGGCTCCGTTGACCAGTTCAAGGCAGACTTCAAGACCGCAGCAACCACCCAGTTCGGGTCCGGTTGGGCATGGCTTATCCAGAAGGCAGACGGCACGCTTGCAGTCACCAAAACCCCGAACAGCGTTAACCCGCTGGCTACCGGCGAAGGCAAAGCCCTGCTCAGCCTCGACGTTTGGGAACACAGCTACTATGTGGACTTCCGCAACCGTCGCCCTGACTATGTAACCAACTTCCTCGACAAACTCGCCAACTACGAATTTGCCGAAGCAAACCTTGGCTAAGGTGATGATTTGCCTTCACGTCTCGCAACTCGGGGCGTGGGGGCAATGGAAAAGGCCACTGACCCGCTTTTCCAAATCCAAGACGAGCCACGCCAACTGCAAGGCGGCGTGGTCTCTTTTTCCTTGCCTGGTGCCCCAATATCCTCCCCCTTCCAATCATTACAACCGAGACAGGGTACAGACAAACGATGACTTCTCTCTCCCGCGAAAACACCGCTCACCATGCAGAGCAGCCCGACACCGAGCATAGCGACGGCATATCAAGCACGGAGTTCCGAGGTGCCATGGCTGCGCTGGCTGCATCCGTCTGCGTAGTCACCGCAGGCAAGGAGCAAACCCGCCAAGGACGCACGGTGACAGCAGCCTTTTCCCTGTCGATCGATCCTCCCACGATCCTCGTGTCCATAGATGCAGACGCCCCTCTTGCCCACATCATGAGTGCCGAAAAGGAATTCTCCTTTGCGCAACTCTCTGAAAAGCAGCAGGCGACAGCGGATGCCTTTGCGGGTAAGGAAGTGCCAGAAAAGCGCTTTGATCATGGCAACTGGTCGCAATGGTCCAGCGGCATGCCCTGCCTGTTTGATGCGGTTGCCGCATTCGATTGCGAGGTCACCGCGGAAGTCGAACTCTCAGGCCATCGCCTTTTTGCCGGACGCATCCGCAGCATGATTCTGGACAATAGCCTGCCCCCGCTCATCTGGCATAAACGGCACTATACATCTGTCTTTCTTGGCTGATCGCGGCATTTCGCGCGAACGCCATACCCCCATTGTCCATTTTTGATGATGGGGCACCCACTCTTTTTTTGCACTTTGAAACCTGAAACGGACTGGCCTGCATGACCGGCCTTTCCCAGAGAAGGCTGACCATGCCAACTGTTCCAATCCGACATCGGACCCTTAAATTTCCGTCCCCCGCCGCAGCACTCAAACGAACTATTCTCTCAGCACTCGGCACCGTCTTCCTCCTTCATACTCTGGCGATGCCGGCACAGGCGCAGGGCAGACCTCCCATGCCCGTTGGCGTCGTGGTGGTGCAACCAGATCAGGTTGCCATCTCCTCCGAACTGCCCGGCCGTGTGAGCGCTACCCGCATCGCCGAAGTGCGCGCCCGCGCAGGCGGCATCGTCGAAGAGCGCATCTTCGAACAGGGCAGTCTCGTGGAAGCGGGAGACCTGCTCTTCCGGCTCGATGCCGCGCCCTACGAAATCGCGGTGGAAGCAGCCAAGGCATCGGTCGCCAGGGCTGAAGCCGTTCTGGCAGACACCCGCCAGACCGAAAAGCGGCTTGTCCAGCTGAAGGAACGCAATGTCGCCAGCACGGCCGATCTGGAAACCGCCCAGACAAACCGTCTGCAGGCCGAGGCCAGCCTTGCCGAGGCTCAGGCCCAGCTACGCGCCGCCGAAGTTAATCTCAGCTACACGGAAATACGCGCCCCAATCGCCGGGCGTACAGGACGTACGCAGGTAACAGAAGGGGCTCTGGTCGCGGCCCAAGGCGCGGTCCTGACAACCATTCAGCAGCTCGACATAGTCTACGCGGATATGCAGCAGCCCGTTTCCGAGCTGCTCCGCTTGCGCAGAGCCCTTGCAGATGGGGCCCTCAATGAGGTCGCTCCAGCAACGGCTGAGGTCGACCTCTATCTTGACGACGGGTCTCTCTATCCCCATTCGGGCCAGTTGCTGTTTGCCGAGTCGACGGTTCAGCGCTCAAGTGGCCAGGTAACCCTGCGCGCCCAATTCCCCAATCCCGAAGGCACGTTGCTGCCGGGCATGTATGTCCGCGTTTCTGTCGAACAGGCAACGCAGGATGACGCACTCCTTCTGCCACAACAGGCCATACGCCGCACCGCTTCCGGAGACGCGCAGGTTCTGGTGGTCAATGACAGCGGAATTGTTGAAACACGCCCTGTTACGCCGGGGCGAGCCACGGGCAACTCCATCCTCATCGACAGTGGTCTGCGAGGCGGCGAGATGGTGATCGTGGACGGCTTCCAGAAAATCGGCCCGGGCGCACCGGTTGCTCCGGTTTGCTGGACAGATCCAGTCAAACAAGACACCACCCCGCCGGCAGCCTGCACACAGCGCGTTAATGCGTTGCCCAAAAACGGATGAAGTGAGACCCGACATGGCCAGATTTTTTATTGATAACCCGGTTCTCGCCTGGGTGATCGCGATTTTCATCACCATCGCCGGATTGCTGTCGCTTCCCTCCTTGCCGATTTCGCAATATCCGGATGTGGCCCCGCCACAGGTGACCATTTCCACGCGCTTTGCAGGGGCGTCCTCGGAAGATCTGTATCTACAGGTCACCCAGCCGATCGAGCAGGAGCTGAACGGCGTCCCCGGGATGATCTATTTTGAATCTACCTCCGAATCCACGGGAGCTGTCACCATCACGGTGACCTTCGCCTCGGGAACAAGTGTGGCGCAGGCCGTGGTTGACACACAGAACCGCCTGCGACGGGTCGAATCCTCCTTGCCTCCTCGGGTGCAGCAGGAAGGCTTGCTCGTCGAGGAAGCCGGCTCCAGCTACCTGATGTTCATTTCCATGGTCGGTGCGGAAGGGTCCGGATATGACGCTGTCTCGATCGCCGACTATGCAACCCGCAACGTGCTCAACGAAATCCGCCGCGTGCCCGGTGTGGGCAAGGCACGGCTTTTCTCGGCAGAACGCGCCATGCGGATCTGGATCGATCCGGCCAAGCTCGTCGGTCTCGATCTATCGGTGACGGACATCACAGCCGCCATCGCGGAACAAAACGCGCAGGTAGCCGCTGGCTCCATCGGCGTTGATCCCGCCCCGGACGGGCAACAAACACAGGCGACTATTCTGGTAACAGGACAGTTGCGCACGCCGGAGGAATTTGGACAGATTGTCCTGCGTGCCCATGATGACGGAGCACTCGTACGCCTCTCCGACGTTGCGCGCGTTGAAGTCGACGCAGAATTCTACTCCTTCAAATCATTCCTCGATGGCAAGGACGCCGCCCAAATCGGCATTCAGCTTTCTCCCACGGGCAACGCTCTTGAGACGGCGCAACAGGTGCGCGCGTTGCTAGCCGAGCTGGAACCAAGCTTCCCCGAAGGCATCAGCTATGAAGTGCCATATGACACGACGCCCTTTGTATCCGCCTCCATCGAGAAGGTGGTGCATACATTGCTTGAGGCCATCGTGCTGGTCTTTATCGTCATGCTGGTCTTCTTGCAAAGCTTCCGCTACACGCTGATCCCCATGCTGGTGGTCCCCATCGCGCTGGCCGGAACACTGGCCGTGATGCTCGGAGCGGGCTATTCGATCAACGTGCTGACCATGTTCGCCATGATCCTTGCCATCGGCATTCTCGTAGATGACGCGATTGTCGTGGTGGAGAATGTGGAACGCATCATGTCGGAAGAAGGATTGCCCCCCAAGGAAGCAGCCAAAAAGGCCATGGGCCAGATTTCCGGTGCGATCATCGGCATCACGCTGGCCCTTATGGCTGTTTTCGTACCGTTGGCCTTCTTCCCCGGTTCAGTCGGTATCATCTATCAGCAATTCTCGCTGACCATGGTGGTATCGATCTTCTTCTCCGCGTTCCTCGCCCTGTCTCTGACGCCGGCGCTCTGTGCGACCTTCCTCAAGCCGATTCCCAAGGGCCACAGCCATGCCAGAAAAGGCCCTGCGGGTTGGTTCAACCGGACCTTTGACCGCGCATCTAAGGGATATTCACGGCTGGTGGGTGGTCTGATCCGACGCGCAGGCCGGATGATGGTCATCTATGCGGCACTTGTTGCGGGGCTGGGCTGGTTCTATGTCCAGATCCCGTCCGCCTTCCTGCCTCAGGAAGATCAGGGCTATCTGATTGCCAGCATGCAATCACCGCCCGAAGCCACCTCCTTCCGCATGCGGCAGATCACCAAGGCAGCAGAGGGTTTTGCCCTGTCTCATGAAGCGGTCGACAATATCGTCACTGTTCAAGGCTTTTCCTTCTCCGGACAAGGGCCAAACTCGGCCATCAGCTTCATTACTCTTAAGGACTGGGCCGAGCGTGACAGGCCTGACCTCAGCGCCGGTGCGCTTGCCGGGCAGTTTTCCGGTATGCTCTTCTCGCTCAGAGACAGCTTTGCCTTTGCCATTTCGCCACCGCCAATCCCAGGGCTCGGCACCGGCTCCGGCTTTGCCTTCCGCCTGCAGGATCGAACCAACCAGGGCAACGCCGCGCTGCAGGAAGCCGCCGGACAAATCATGGCAGCGGGAGCAAAAAGCCAGATCCTCGGCCAGATGTACATCGAAGGCCTCTCACCCGGCCCACAGTTGCACCTCAAGGTGGATCGCGAGAAGGCCAACGCCTTCGGCGTTACTTTTGGCGAAATCAACCGCACCATTTCGGTTGCCCTCGGCTCTGGCTATGTCAATGATTTCCCCAACGAGGGAAGAATGCAAAGCGTCATCGTGCAGGCCGAGCCATCCACCCGAGCGAGCATTGACGAAGTCATGAAACTCAATGTGCGCAATGTGCAGGGTGGCATGGTTCCTCTCTCCTCCTTCGCTTCGATGGATTGGGGATTTGGACCGTCCCAGATCGTTGGCTATAACGGATATCCAACCATCCGCATCAATGGCGAAGCCGCTCCGGGTTATTCCTCAGGCGAGGCTCTGGAAGAAATGCAACGACTCGCTGCCGAATTGCCGTCCGGCTTCGGCTATCAATGGACCGGCCAGTCGCTACAGGAAATCGAAAGTGGCAATCAGGCCCCGATCCTGATCGGCTTGTCGATCCTCTTCGTCTTCCTCTGCCTTGCCGGTCTCTACGGAAGCTGGTCGATCCCCTTCTCGGTCATGCTGATCGTACCCATGGGAGCCATCGGCGCTGTGGCTGCGGTCACCCTGACGGGCCTCTCCAACGACGTCTTCTTCACCGTTGGCCTGATCACGATCGTCGGCCTGTCGGCAAAGAACGCTATTCTGATTGTTGAAGTGGCAAAAGACCTCATCAGCGAGGGGCAAGGACTGCTTGAGGCAACAGTAGAAGCCTGTCGCCTCCGCTTTCGACCGATCCTGATGACGTCTCTGGCCTTCACCATGGGTGTTGTTCCCATGGCCACCGCAACCGGCCCCTCGGCGGCCAGCCAGAATGCCATCGGCATCAATGTGGTGGGCGGCATGATCTCGGCAACGATCCTTGGCGTGCTGTTCGCTCCGGTCTTTTTTGTCTTCGTGATGAAGCTGACCGGAACCTACAAGCGTCTTGGCCCGAAAGCAGAGACACCATCCGATGCAGCCACTCAACCGGCTGAATAACAGCATTGATGG
This sequence comes from uncultured Cohaesibacter sp., assembly GCF_963678225.1. Lineage (NCBI taxonomy): Bacteria > Pseudomonadati > Pseudomonadota > Alphaproteobacteria > Hyphomicrobiales > Cohaesibacteraceae > Cohaesibacter > uncultured Cohaesibacter sp. Next base: position 32,738 of record NZ_OY782764.1, read on the forward strand.
CCTATTGGACCCAATAGGCCATCATCCTTTGCCTCACAGATCTGAATTTACCAATCAAATAGCCCCTTGCGCCCTTAGCTGTTCGATATCGCGCTTGGGAGGCAGGCCGAACAGGCGGGCATATTCACGACTGAACTGGGAGGGGCTTTCATAGCCCACTTCAAACGAGGCACTCGCCGCATCAAGGCGACTATTGAGCATCATCTGTCGCGCTTCATTCAGCCGCAGCCATTTTTGATATTGCAGTGGACTCATCGTGGTCAGATCACGAAAATGCTGATGAAAGGCCGAACCGCTCATCTGCGCACGGGCGGCGAGGTCATCAACCCGCATGGGCGCCGCGTAGTTCAACTTCATCCAGTTAAGGACCGACATGATGCGGTGATTGGGGCTACCCGAAGCGGCAAAGGACCAAAGGCGCATGCCCTGATCACTCATAAGAAGTCTGTAATGAAGTTCCTGCTTGATCAAAGGTGCCAGAACTGGAATAGCATCCGGCTCATCAAGCAACGCCACCAACCGCTCAACAGGATCAAAGATCCTGGGCGTCAATTCTCCCACGGCAACGCTGCTGCGATCCTTGAGTCGCTGCAAGGGTGCAATCATATTCTGCGCGACCATTTCTGCCAGAAGTCGCAGATCGAGCGTGAGGGTCAACCCTAGACAGGGAACCTCCGGACTTGCTTCGATAATCTGGGTGCGGCCCGGAATCTCGAGCGACGTAATCAGAAAGCGCGAAGGGTCATAGCGATAGGGCACCCCACCAACCAGCATCTGCTTGGCTCCCTGCACGACGACCAGAAGAGCAGGCTCCACCAAACAGAGATCTGGCTCCGTTGGAAGAGGACGCCGAAAAAAACCAAGCCCAGGAATGGGGGTGTCAACATTCTCCGCCTCTGCCGTCCAAAGATCGATGATCTGGGCGAGAGGCTGCATGCTTGCGCTTGGTACATGATGGTCTGGCATCATTCCATCCTTCGGCTCAAGGCCCAAGCCGCCCGAAAGCGGCTCGGGAGGGCGCATTACAAATTGTCGGTAAAGAATCCAGTAATCTTGTCAAAAGGAATCTTGTCCATCTGATCATAGAGATCGGTATGGGTGGCTCCTTCAACGATCACCAGTTCTTTTGGCTCGGCAGCCGCTTCATAGGCGCTTTCACTGAAATAGCGCGAATGGGCCTTCTCACCATGGATCAAAAGCATAGGCCGCGGGGAGATCTCGTCAATATAGCTCAACAGCGGCATATTCATGAAAGACAGCGGATTGGTCACCGTCCACGCTGCATTCGAGTTGATCGCACGGGGATGGAAGCCGCGGTCCTTGGATTTATAGTAAGCGGCATATTGCACGACGAATTCCGGCTCACCACCCTGAAGCTCAAGGGAAACGGGACCATAGGCCGGGCTGCCTTTCTCGGCATCTTCCCAGCGCTGACGCCCCAATTGCTCAAGTGCTTCGGTACGCTCTTGGGCCGTGGTGCTATCGAAATAGCCTTTGGACATGACACGGGACATGTCATACATCGTGCTTGCCACCACAGCCTTGATGCGCTTATCCACGGCTGCAGCGTTCAAAGCCATGCCACCGAACCCGCAAATACCAATAATGCCGATCCGTTCACGGTCCACATTATCCAGCAAACCGAGGCAATCCACGGCAGCGCTGAAATCTTCGCTATTGATATCTGGAGAAGCAACATTGCGCGGCTCTCCGCTGCTTTCGCCTGTATAGGAGGGGTCAAAAGCCAGCGTAACAAAACCACGTTCGGCCATGGTCTGGGCATAAAGGCCGGAAGACTGCTCTTTCACAGCGCCGAACGGGCCGCTAACGACAAGAGCAGCAAACGGAGCCTTGCCATTCTTGGGCGTATAGAGATCGCCCGCCAACGTGATGCCATAGCGGTTGGTGAAGGTAACCTTGCGATGATCGACCTTGTCGCTTTTGGGGAAGGTCTTATCCCAATCCTGAGTGAGTTCCATACCCTGTCCTTTCAACATTCATTCATCGACGCAATGTCGGATTGACTGTTTTATATCGCCATCATGTGCTCGATCGGTAGATCAATATCGCAGGATACTTGCCTATTTCTCCAAATTTTATCTGTTTTTGAATTCTAGCAGCCATTCCGTCGGCGCTTTGATTCCCGATAATCAATGCCCTGCTGCTCTTTCAACTGGCACAGAGAATATTGATCCACCATATTTTTGCAGATGATAATTCGCAGGCTCTAACTGCCATTGGGCACCAGAACGCCTCAGAAAGCGCAAAAAACTGCAGTTTCTGAAAGCCAGTTGAGAACGAGTAGCGTCTTATACCGAAAATGGGCATCAGCTATGTGCTAATACTCATTGCGGTTTGCATAAATATTATGCATCCTTTGCACAAGCTGTAGGCAATTATCACTTTTGGGTATTGACCCTCTTTGAGATTGTAGCCAGCTGTTCCCCTCTGGAAGGTGATTGCTCTGCGCACTAGCGCAGATAGAACTTAATAGCTGAACTTCGGTTCAGCTATTTTTTTGCCCGGATGAAACTGGCGAGACCAGATATATCCAACGCTGGTCCATGGAATAAAATCCCTTTCAAATCAAATTGTTATTATTTCATCAGGTCCTCAATCGCGTTTGAGGTCTCGCGAAAAACGTATCCAGCTCATGATGTCTTCATCGATTTTCTCAAATCAAAAGGAGACACAATGCGTCTGATTTTTTCCCTTCTGGCGATTCTCTTTTGCAGTCACCCAAGCACTGCAGCATCTGCTGATTATATGACCGGCTTCCGGCAAATCACACTGGCAGGCAGCGATGTCATGATGTGGTACCCGACCGATCAAACAGTCCCTATCACCACGGTTGCCGAAAACAAGGTCTTCTTCGGCGTTGATGTCATCAAACAGGCACCGATATCGGATACCAATCATCCGCTGGTGATCCTGTCTCATGGTTATAGCGGCCTCTGGCGCAATCAGGCCTGGCTGGCTGGCTATCTGGCAAGGGCGGGATATGTGGTCGCGTCCTTCAATCACTCCGGCACCAGTTTCCCCGATATGAACCCGTCTTGGGCCAAAGATCTCGCAGAGCGCCCCCATCAGGTTTCGCGCATTCTCTCAGCCCTGCTGCAAGATCGCTCCTTCGGCCCGACAATCGATCAATCCCGCATCTCCGTCATTGGCCACTCGCTGGGCGGCTCAACCGCGCTCTTTCTTGCGGGAGGAACATTTAGCCCCTCACGTCTTCTCAATGCCTGCGGAGATGATACCAGCAAAATGGTCTGCACCGTTTATCGCAAGGGCGGGCTGACACACAGTATGCCCTCAGTCTCGGCCAGAGATGAGCGTATCTCTTCTGTTGTGTTGCTGGATATGGAGGGCATTCACGCTTTCACGCCGGAAAGTCTTGCCGCCATCAAGATCCCACTACTGGCCCTCGCCTCCGGCGTGGAAGATCCGGCACTGCCTATCGATTGGGAGAGCCGACAGCAGGCCGCCTTGTTGCCAACTTCGGTCAGCCGTTATGCAGAGGTCATCGGAGCGACGCATTTCTCCTTCATGAGCCGCTGCAAACCCGGTGCCAGCGCCCTATTGGAACAGGATGCCTATGTCTGCGAAGGAGAAACCGCACCAAGAGAGCAACTGCACCAACAGATTGCCCAAACCATCCTCACCTTTCTGAGGTCCGGTAAGCGCTTGGTGTCTGCCCTGCAAGCGCCTTGAAAACGCGGTTGAAATTGGACTTGGTCTGGAAGCCGGCTTCCAGCATGATCTCGGTTACTGGCATGTCGGTTTCCCTCAAGAGACGCATGGCTTCCTCAACGCGATAGCGATTGACCAGATCCGTTATCGTGACGCCGTAAATATCATTGACGGCCCGGGAGATGGTCCGGGCTGGGACATGCGCCCGTCGCGCCAAACGCGCCAGCGTCAGGTCGTAATCCTTATAGAGCCCTTCATTGAACAGAGCCTCTACAATAGCCAGCGTTTCAACCACTTGCACATCATCTTGCTCATTATGCGAAGCGACTTCCGCAACGGGGGCGTCCTCGGCAGTGATGGGATCAGGATCTGGCGGCATTTCCATGCCCGTCCGCCCCAGAAGCGCAACCATGATGACCAGAAGCACCACACTTACCGTCACCGCAACGACTGGCGCTGCAAAAACGGTATATCCCGAGCTTAAAAGCGCAGAGACAATCAAATCCGAAACAGCGCTCATGGCCAATACAAATGCCAGTCCCTTGCGCATACGCAATATGGTCACCTCGCTACCAAACCGGGCATTGGGCGAGATCCCGCTTTGCGGCTGGCTTGCAAAGACAAGCCATGCATAAACAAGAAAGATCAGGCTAAGCAAAGGATCGATGGCAAAAGGCAGCAAGACCACAGCCAGAATGACTGCGACGGGCCCCACAGCATGCTTCCACCAGACAACAGGCCGATTATCAAGATCGGCGATGGCGAAATAGGCAAAGATCGGCACCAGCGAGGCAGAGATCGGCTGCAAGGTTCGAAGCCAGTCGCTTTCCCAGCTCCATCGCAAGCCGACAATCGCAGTTTGAAACGCAGCAGCGGCAAGAAAAATCAGAAAACCTTGGCTGGATGTTTGTCGCCTGAACAGAACAATCAGCAGAGCCAAAAGCAACGCTGTAGCGAGAAAAGGAACGGGTATTGCAGGCATGGCGGATCTCTCACGAGTGCGTTTTGAAAAGAGGCGCAGCCATTTCACATAACCATCATCGAGGCAAGATGCAATGACAAGAGCGCAGAGACGCCATATGGAAAAAGCCCGCCGAATGCCTCCGGCGAGCTTCTCTTTTCGTGCAGAAAGAGATGCCAACTATTCATCCGCATGGAACAGATGCGCCTGATCAGCATCAAACGTCAGATCAAGCCGCTCACCTGCTGTCAGGATCAAATCCTCATCAAAGGATGCGATCACCTTGCCGCCGCTTAGCAAGGATACATCAACAACGGTTTCCGTACCGAGGCGTTCGGTGAGGGTAACCACGCCATGCAACATGCCTTCACCAGCCTTTGCCAACTTTAGATATTGTGGCCGGATGCCCATCGTGGCCTTGCCGCCCTTGGTGAAGGTGCGCCCGCGCATCTTAACGGTTGTCGGTTCAAGAGCGCCATTGCTGACGACGGCACTGCCTTCACCGAGTTCCTGAATATCGACCTCCAGAAAGTTCATGGACGGAGCCCCCAGAAAACCGGCAACGAACTTGTTCGCGGGCTCGTGATAAAGCTCCATGGGTTTTCCAACCTGCATAACCTTGCCATCCTTGAGCACGACAATCTTGTCGGCAAGGGTCATGGCTTCCACCTGATCATGGGTCACATAGATCATGGTCGCAGCCAGTTGTTCATGCAGACGACCGATTTCCATGCGCATATCCATGCGCAAGGCGGCGTCAAGGTTGGAGAGCGGTTCATCGAACAGGAAGACCGAAGGCTTGCGCGTGATGGCCCGCCCGATGGCAACCCGCTGACGCTGCCCACCGGACAGCTGGCTTGGTTTGCGATCCAGAAGATCTTCCATTTGCAGAATACGCGCCGCCTCCTGAACCTTGCTCTCCTTCTCCTCCTTGGACGCCTTGGCGATGGTAAGGCCGAAGGCCATATTTTCACGCACCGTCATGTGGGGGAAAATGGCATAGCTCTGGAAAACCATCGCGATGCCGCGCTCCTTGGGCTGCACGTCATTGACCACAGCGCCACCGATTTCCAGCGTGCCGGAGGTGATGTCCTCAAGCCCGGCAATCATGCGCAACAGAGTTGACTTACCGCAGCCAGAAGGGCCGACAAAGACGACAAATTCCCCATCCTCAATGGTAATATCGACGCCTTTGATCACTTCAACCCGCCCAAAACTCTTGCGAATATCCTTGAGAATGACGTCAGCCATGGTTCCCCCCTTGCTGGCCCTCTCCGGCCACATGCAGATAGCCCTGTTCATCAACGCACACCGGCTCAGGGTCTCTGACCTTGCCGATGAAAGTCTCTCGTCCATTGTCATCAAAGCCAAGAATGACCAGCCCTTCATCTGTTTTGAGAATCCGCGCAGCATAGCGGCGGCATGGTAGCCCGCCATCCAGAAAGCCGGGCGCCACAGTCCACGGCCCGCGCGGATTGTCGGCAATGAGATAATGGTTGCCGGTAACGGGTGGCGTGCCCGCCGTGGCCTTTTGCTCTTCAGACCAATGCTCCGCCGAGGTGCAGAAGAGGCAATACCAGCGCTCCCCGACATTGAAGACTTGCGGCACTTCCAACTGGCCGAACCCGCCAACGAAAACAGGGGGCTGAAGAGTCCAGTTATAAAGATCCGGCGAGGTCGCAAAGCCAATAGCTCCCGCTGCATTGGCCTCGGCAATATCCGGTGCTCGGGCGGTGAAATACATCAACCAGCCATCACCATCAGGATCTTTCATGACCCACGGATCGCGCATGGCCCGATCATGCCAATGACCAACCATATGCTCGGTTTCATACGCGCTGGCGACAGGGCCAACGAGATCTAGACAGGGCTGGTCACCAACCCGCGTCCAGTTATGCATATCTTTTGATGTGGCATGCCCGATCCGCTGATAAAGCGCATTTTCTGCCTTGCAGGTGCCGGTATAAAAGAGATGCCATGTGCCGCCCGGCCCTTGCAAAACAGAGCCGGTCCATGTCGTCGTGTCATCAAAGGCCGGGCCTTCAGACGGCGCAAAGCAGGTGCCCAGATGGGTCCAATTGACCAGATCGGAACTGATCGCATGTCCTTGCGATACATTCAGGTGCCTGAGATCGGAATCCCCCAGTGCCTTGTCAGCCTTGAGGAAATATCCATGCCAGCAGGTGCCGTCATGGGCGTACCAGCTGTCCCAGATCCATTGCTTTTCAAGTTCTATTACCATTGTTCTTTTAACCTTTGACCCCGGTGGACGCGATGGAGGCGATAAACGCCCGCTGCATGATCAGATAGAAGAGCAGAACGGGGATGGAGATGAGCGTCAGATAGGCCATCAGTTCACCCCACGCGACATCCAGTTGGAAGAAATAGCCAAGCCCCACCATGATCGGTCTGTGCGCTTCATCCTGAACAACGATCAGCGGCCAGAGATATTGCTCGTTATACATCTTGAGCGCCTTGAGAATGGCTGCTGTCGCCAGCACTGGCCCGGACAGCGGCATCACGACCCGCCGGTAGACTGCCAGCCAGCTGGCCCCTTCCGCTCGTGCCGCTTCGATCAACTCGCGCGGCAGATCCTTGAAATATTGCACGAACAGGAAGACCGTCAGCGCATCGACAATCCATGGAATGATCTGTACCCGATAGGTGTTGAGCCACCCCCATTCCATGCCTTCAAGCCCCAGCCATGGCAGGCGCGAGACCAGCAGCAGAAGAGGCACGGCAATGGTCTCGAACGGAATGATGAGCGTTGCCAGAATGATCGACAACAACACATTGCGTCCCGTCCATTCCAGATAGACAAAGGAAAAGGCCGCAACAGAGCAGATAATGATCGACAGAATAACCGTAGTTACGGTGATCAGCACCGAGTTGAGCATGAAGCGCCCGATCGGCGCCCGATCAAACGCCGCGAAATAGTTATCAAGGCTCACGTCCCCCACCGGCAGAAATGCTCTGAGAGAGCTGGTATCAGCCAGCAACTGCGCATCCGGTTTGAGGGATGACACCATCATGAAGATAAGCGGGAAGAGGAAGATCGCCGCCACCAGCCCCAGCACCAGATAGCGCGACACCAGCAGCAAACCTTCATTCTTTGGAGATACCTGTGCCATTAGCGTTTCTCCCTCGTCAGATAGCGCTGCACCAGCGAAATCAGCAGAACGATGAAAAAGAGGATGACCGAAATGGTCGAACCACCAGAAATATCCTGTTTGCCATAGCCGCGCTCAACCGCCTGGAATACCAGCGTCTGGGTTGAATCCAGCGGTCCGCCATTGGTCATGACATCGATCTGGGCAAACAGCGCGAAGGCCTGCATGGTGATCACGATCAACACCAGAACCGCTGTGTTGCGCAGCCCCGGCCATGTCACGTAACGGAAGGTCTGCCAGCTTGAGGAGCCCTCGATAGCGGCCACTTCATAAAGCGTTGCCGGAATGGTTTGCAGCCCCGAGAGCCAGATCACCATATGAAAGCCCATGGCCTGCCAAGCCGACATGACGATAATGGACCCCAGCGCGGTATCCGTATTGCCCAGCCAGTCTACCGGCTCGAAGGCCCCGAAGGTGAGCGCCGCCAGAACATTGTTGAGCAGCCCGTCATCCCCGTCATAGATAAAGCGCCAGAGCAGCGAAATCACGACAATGGAAATAACCACCGGCGTGAAATAGATGGCCCTGAAGGCGTTGATCCCCCGTAATTTCTGGTTGATCAGCAAAGCAAGTCCCAGCGCTCCGCCCCCTTGCAGCGGCACGATGATCAACACAAACAGCATGGTGTTGGTGAGGGCCTTCATGAAGACCACATCCTTGGCCACCACAACACGGGCATTCTCGCCACTTTGCCAGCGGAACCACTCCCGCATGCCCTTATATTGCGGGAAGTCTGGATTGCGCGTGATCGTGCGCACGCGGGGATAGGAGATTGCCCCATCGTCATCCCGCACGACTTGCCCGGCCTCATCGCGTTCAGGCTCCAGCGTCAAGATCGAGACCCCAAGCAGATTCTCGTAATTGGATAGGCCGACAAATTCGGTCGGATTGGGCGAGATCAGCCGCTGGTTGGTCAGGGAAAACCAGAAGGCAAAAAAGAAGGGCAGAATAATGAAGAGAAACAGCAAGATAAAGCCAGGCAAGGCAAAGGCCCATCCTGCCCCATTCGAGCGTGTAAGCTTCGAAGCCATCATAATCTCCGGTTCAGCTGGGTAAGAGCAGGCATCCGCCGGAAGACCTCTTCCGACAGGGCCACCCGGATAGGGGCCCATTCACATAAGGAAGCGAGCCACACGGTGGTTCAGTGCTCAACAAAAAGAGCAAAGGCCCGCCAGCAAAGCGGGCCCGAAACAGGATCAGTGTCCGTAACCGCTGTTCTTCTCGATGTCGGCATTGATCTCGTCAACGGCCGCATCAAGAGTGTCGGCAACATCGGCGCCATTGGCCAGATCTGCCATGGCCTTGGTGAAGACCTTGGACTGGACCACATAACCCGGCGTCACCGGACGCACTTTGGCTTGTGCGTTGGAGAGATCATAGAAGACAGCCAACGGCCCGCCATCCTTGTAGTTTTCCGTCATCTGAGCCGCAGAGGCCGTGGACGGAATGAGGCCGATACCATCGGAGAAGGCAGCCAGATATTTATCCTGCAAGGCAAATTCGATAAAGGCAGATGCTCCATCCGGATGCTCGGAAGTCTTGGCAACGCCAAACTGCCAGGAGCCAGCACCGATCATTGGGCCATTGCCCATGTCAGGAGCAGGCAGGAAGACGACATCATCCACTTCGGCCATCGTGGCCACAGCGCGCCAGTTGCCGTTCCACTGGAAAGCGAAGCTACCATCGATGAAGCCGGTCTGCTGATCAGCCGGACTTTCAGAGGTTCCCGGTGCATAGCCTTCCGTGAACAGGCTCTGCCACCATTCGCCAAAGGCCAGCCCGGCGTCGCCATTCAAGGCACCTTCCGCGGTCTTGTAGGTGGAGCGGTCCACGATATCGCCACCAAAGCTTTGCAGGAATGGAGAATAAGCGTAAGGATACCACTCGCCCTGATCATTCATACCCAGATCCAGCGCATATTTATAATTGCCTGAAGCCTTGGCCTTCTTGAGGGCATCCATGAATTCGTCTTTTGTCCATGGTTTATCCAGCGTTGGCGTGCGCAGGCCCAACTCTTCCAGAGTGGAGGTGCGGGCGTAAAGCGCAACGGCGGCATCCCAAAGGCCGATGGAATAGAGTTTGCCATCCCACATGCCCTTTGTACCGGGCAGGAAATTCTCGATCTTGGATTCATCAATCTGCAAGGGCTGCATATAGCCAGACCATGCCCAGTTTGGCATGATGGGGCCGTCAACATCGATGATATCAGGCAGGTTGCCAGCCAGCGCAGCCGCAACAACGGAATCGTTGTAGCTTGTCTGCGGGAAGCTTTCGATGGTGACGTTCCAGTCACTCTGGCTGGCGTTGAAGTCATCAACGATCTGGTTGATGATCTTACTTTCAACATCATTGCCCGCACCATGATACCACATGGTCAGATCGGTTTGCGCCAAGGCTGCACCGGACATGAGTGTCGAAGCGCAGAATGAAGCAACAAGTATCTTCGTAAGTTTCATTGGTTATTCCTCCCTTTAGAATTCAAAACACTGACTGTATTGAGCGCCGTCACCGATGACCGCCAACACACAGGGCTACCCACCAGCCCCGGAAGCTCCGGCTTTTCCTCTTGCTCTGACATCAAAGCCAGCAAATGCCGGGCGGCAATCTGCCCCATGGTGAAATAGGGCAACTCAACCGTGGTGAGTGGCGGAAACAGCGTTTCGGCAATCACGCGATAATTGTCATAGCCAGCAACCGAGATATCCTCCGGCACCCGGATGCCGCGCGAGCGCAACAGTCCATACAAACGCAGCGCCATTTCATCATTGCCGCAGCAGATGACGGTTGGCGGTTCTTCTAGAGAAAGCAGGCGATCAAGCGCCTGCATCAATATCTGGCTTTCGCGCTCCTGCCCTTCCTCATAGCCCATGCTCACCAGCTCATCGGCATAAGGAATATCAGCCTCGGCCAGCGCCTCGCGATAACCGCGATAGCGCAATCCCGTTGCAACGAGTGTGCGGTCCAGCGTCAGATAGCCGATCCGCCGATGACCACTCTGGATGAGCTTGGCTACGAGATCCTTCTGCCCCTGCTTGTCATCAGGCAACACGCTCGGATGCCCTTCAGGATCAAAGCAGTTGGCAAGCACAATCGGAAAATCATCCGGCACCTTGGGCAAAGTCACCTGCTTGTGGTGATCAGCCACATAGATGATGCCTTCCACCCGATGCTGCAAAAAGGTGCGGATCAGATGCGGCACCTGATCGGAAACACCATCGGTATCGGCGATCATGAGGGTCTTGCCGCTGGAGCCCATGACATGCTGGATACCCTGCACGATGAAAAGATCAGGCAAGCCTTCCGGCTCGATGGGCTCGATGCCATGCGAAATAGCACCAGTAATCAATCCAACCAGCCCGGACTTGTTCGAGCGCATCATGCGCGCCGCACTGGAGGGCACATAGCCCAGCTCGGCCATGGCGGCGTCCACCGCATCACGGGTCTGCTTTTTGACCGGCGCATCTCCGTTCAACACCCGCGAAACGGTCTTGGGCGATACACCTGCCAGCTTGGCTACATCGTAAATGGTTGCCACTTTGCTCTCGTCTTTCTCTTGATGACGAACCGAAGTCATAAAATGACATCGGTGTCTGACATCGATGTCATAAAGTCAAAAAGAGTGAGTGTCAAGGCGACGCCCACCCACCCTTGGTATAGGAAACGAAAGAAAAGCAACTCACCAAACGCGTAAAAGCTTGAAATTACGCGCATTTGCTCGAAATGAAAAAGCTGAGAAATTTCTGCTGTGACGATTTGGATCGACAAATCTCCAGAGCGCGTCCAACACACCCATTTTGTCGCTCAAAAGAGAAAACTCTCCATCAGATCTTCAGCATAGCATGAACGCATGCCCCAAGGGGTAACCCACCTTAAAGCTTGGCAATTTCGAGATTGATACCACGCAAGCGAAGCTTATCAATTGCCTCTTCAGACAATCCTTCATCGGTGATGATTGTGTCAAATGCCTCGGTCGGCACCGTACGATAAAGTGCTCGATCGAAGAAACGGCTGCTATCGAGCATCAGGACCGTGCGTTCTGCCGCCTCGATCATGGCTCGCTTCATCAGCATCACGTCGAGCAGGGTTTCAGATGCACATTCCAGATCCAGCGCCTGGGCGGACATGAAGAAGCAATCGCAACGGATATCAACGAGAAAATCCAGCCCCGGCTGCCCCAACAAACCGTAAGAACCGAAGCGACAGGACCCTCCGGGAACAATCAGCTTGATATGCTCTTTGTAGGCGAGGGTCGTTGCAACATAAAGGTCATTGGTTATAACTGTGAGTGGTATGGACTGAACCGAAAGCTCTTCGGCCAACATATGCGCAATCACGGCGCCCGAGTCGATGATGATGCTCTGTTTGGGCTCGATCATCTGAAGGGTATGACGCACAATCGAATTCTTTTCCTCGACAGCCGTCCGGCGCGCCAGATCGGTCGAGGGTTCGAAATTGGTTCTGGAACGAATACGCACCGCCCCGCCATGGGTTCGGCGCACAATGCCCTCGGCCGCCAACGAATCCAGATCCCGCCTCACGGTAGAGACGGAGATATTGAACATACGTGCCAATTCCTGGTTCGTACCGGAAACATTGGTTTGAAACCACTGAATCAATTGTTGTCGTCGTTCAGCAGGCAACAGTTCTTCAGATAGAGATACAGGCGTTTCGACCAAGATAAACTCCAGTTGTTTCAGGATCGTCAGGGCTGCCGAAGTATTTAACTAGGAAAAATACTTCATTCAACCCTGACTTGAACCTATACCGAAAATCGAGATTGGGGAAATGGACGATTTGATCCAATCCTGACCTAATCCGACTATAGTGCAGATGGCAGCCAAAGAACGATTTGCGGAAAAACAGCCAACAATGCAGTCCCCAGACACAGCAGGAAGAAGAAAGGAGCCGCAGCAAGGATCGTGGCGCCAAGACTTCGTTCTGTCAGAGCCTGAAGAATGTAGAGATTGAGCCCGATAGGCGGCGTGATGGTGCTCATTTCAATCATGATCACCAGATAGACCCCGAACCAGAGCGGATCATAGCCAGCCTGCATAATCAAAGGCACGGCAATCGGCACGGTCATCACCGTCATCGAGGTGCCGTCAAGGAACATGCCCAGCACGATATACAGAACGGCAAGGATCAACAGCACACCGTAAGGCGACAGATTCAGCCCCGCGATCATCTCGGTGATCATGGTCGGCAGATGCATATAGGCAATGGCCGCTGACAGAAAAGCCGAAGAGGCAATCAGCATGCAGATCATGGAGGAGATGCGCAGCGTGTTCATCAGACTTTCCACGAGCAGCTTGACGCTGAACTGGCCGGTCACGAAGGTAATGACAATAGCGCAGAATACGCCGACAGCCGCCGCTTCGGATGGTGTAGCAAGGCCGGAATAGATAGAACCGAGCACGACGAACATCAATGCGGCAATCGGCACCAACTCACCAAGCCCCTTGAGCATGGCCCGACCGGAGACATCACCATCATATTTCGGTGCCATATGCGGAAAGGCAATCGACATGATGGCAATATAGCCTGAATAGAGAGCTGCCATCATCATGCCCGGAACGATACCGGCGATAAACAGCTTGGCGATGGAAACCTCGGCCAGCACACCATAAATAATCATGGCAATCGAGGGCGGAATCAGCAAGCCGAAGCTCCCTGCCCCGGCCAGAGAACCGGCAGCAAGCGACATGCTATAGTCGCGCTTTCTCAATTCTGGCACGGTAATCTTGCCCACGGTGGCCGTGGTAGCTGTCGAAGAGCCGGAAATCGCGGCAAACAGGGTGCAGCCGAACACGTTGGTATGGAGCAACCCGCCAGGAATCTTGGCAACCAGAGGCGCCAGACCGCGGAACAACCGCTCGGAAATATCGGTTCGGAAAATGATATCGCCCATCCAGATAAAGATGGGAATGGCCGCCAGTTCCCAAGAAACAGCGGAGGAGGAAATCACCTTGGTGGCAATAGCACCAATGCGCACCCACGGAAAATCAAGAATAAGCCACATGGCGCCGGCGCCAGAAAGCAGCAGGCCGGCAAAAATCCAGGTTCCAGCGCCCAGAAACAAGGCAAGAAGCGCCAAAAGAAGAACTGAAGCAAGAGCAACAGACATTATTATACCCTTTCAACACTCAAATGGTGAGCGAACGCTCTGATGTATGCCCAACGGCGAAAAGCCGGAGCACTCTGACAAGAACCTGCAGGCTCAACAGCACGAGCCCGATGAGGAAGAAACTCTCAGGTATCCAGAGCGGGATCTTGATATAGTGCTGCCCGACCGTGCCGCGCGCCCAATATTTATATACAGAGTGCCACTGGTAGCTGATCAGGAACCAGAGAATGGCTTCGACCGAAATCAGACAGAACACCTCTGCAATCCACTTGCCAAAAGTCGGCAAGAGATTGGTCAGCGCGGTCACCCGGATCATGGCCCCATGTTCCAGAGCCCATGCGGCAGCAAGAAATGTGGTTGCTGCAACGCCATAGCCAACAAGCGTGTCAGCCATGAAGGTGGAAAGGGAGAAGAAGCGCAGACAGATTTCAAGGATGATCAACAGCGTCATCAAAGCGATGATGATGGCCGAAATCACTGCGCAAAAGAGATTCAGACTGCTGGAAATTCGGCTTAGAACTGCCAGCCAAACCGGATCATTCGGGTGGGATGGGAATGTAAATGGAGAAACATCAGAAACCACTTCGTCTTCTGGTGCTTCAAATCCTGGATTCGTGGACATCTAGTCGTGACCTTAAGAAAAGGGAGGCGTGACTTGAAATAGGAACCGGTGCCTGCATAAGGCAGGCACCGGCGTAATATTAGCTGGATTTCTGGGCTTCAAAGGCTTCAAGCACAGTGGCACCTTTTTCGCCTGCTTCAGCAAGCCATTCGTCTCTGACCTTCTTGCCTGCATTCTGCAGCAATTCAAAGACTTCATCAGGCACATCTTCGTCATGGGTGATCGTCATGCCATGTTCAGCCATGACCTTGTAGGATTTCTCAATGGAATCGACGACAATCTTCCAGGCGTAGGTATCGCATGCATCACAGATTTCCATGATCGCAGTCTGAACGTCAGCTGGCAGCGCATCAAAGGCCGGTTTGTTGACGTGGCAGACAAACAGCCCCATGGCATAGTTGATCTCGGTGAAGTCGGAGACATAGTCCCAGATGGAAAGCTGCATGCCACCATCAGCCGAGGTCAGAACCGCATCAATGCCACCGGTGGAAAGCTGAGGGATAAGGTCACCCCAGGCGATCTGCAGAGGAGACGCACCAGCATTAACCAGCGTCTGGGTACCGTTCACATCATAGGTGCGGATACGCAGACCTTCGATGGCATCAACCGAGGTGATCGGCATCTTGGCATGGATACCGGACGGCGCGTTCGGCATCGCCCACTTTTTTCTTGAGTTCATCAATAAAGAATTTGCAGGCCTGACCGGTCAGAGACTGACTACCATATTCGTCAATAAAGGCAAGATCCCATTTCACGCCAGCAGAAAAGGCAGGTGTTCCAACCAAGGTGGCTGCGCCCAGAATGGTTGAGTATTTAAGAAGGTCACGTCTTGAAATCGTCATTTAATCCTCCAGTCGGCATTCGACCCAGTGGTTCCGCTTCCGGCTCTTTGTTAAGAGCGAAATGAAAGGTGTGTCCCCATTTCTCCCATATGCAGCCACAAAATTCCAAATATTGTCAAGATACCTAATAGACACCGGTACCAAAAACCGACTAATTGCTAAAAATAAGCTCAAATGCTCAAAAAATAAGCGGACTATGCTCGTTTTCCCGGTGGGTTACGAAAGAAAATGGTAGAATTTCGGTTTACTGTGCATCAATTATGGATATATCCTCTCATCGATCACCAATTCCATCACGGGACACAGACAAGATGAGCAAGACGGAAAATACAAGAATTGCTCTCATTAGCGGGGCAAATCGGGGCATTGGAGCCGAAATAGCGCGTCATTTGCGCGCAAATGGGTATGGCGTTTCTCTCGGGGCCCGTGATGTGTCCATGCTAGAAAAGGTGCATGGCAAGCAAGATGCAACGATGCATTTTGGTAGATTTGATGCTTATGACAAAGGCAGCGCGAAGGAATGGGTTGAATCAGCAGTGAACCACTTCGGCCGCATTGATGCGCTCGTAAACAATGCTGGCAACGGAAATCGACTCAGTCTGCTGGACGACGATGAAGATGCGCTAGATGAACTTCTGGAAGTGAATGTCAAGGCGCCCCTACGCATGACAAGGCTGTGTCTGCCCCACCTGGCAAAGACAGGACACGGACGTATTATCAATATCGTTTCTCTGTCTGGCAAGCGGGTGCGTAACGAATTTGTCGGTTACAACATGTCAAAGTTCGCTGCCATGGGGCTTACGCACACAACCAGACATGTCACTTGGGAACAAGGTATACGAGCGACTGCAATTTGCCCAGGTTTTGTCCGTTCAGACATGAGTTCCTATACCTCCAAGATCACTGCGGAAGACATGACGCAGCCGGAAACCATCGCCCATCTGGTACGCACAGCAATCGAGCTTCCCAACAATGCGGCCATGGCAGAAATGTTGGTCAATTGCCGCCTCGAAGACATGCTCTAGAGGACAGAAATCATGCCCGTACCACTTCTTGAACGCATCACACCGCAAACCCAGCAGCCCCAGAGTGCCGACGTGGTCATCATCGGCGCAGGCATTGCAGGCACCTCGGCGGCGCTTTTCCTTGCGGAAGCGGGCCTCAAGGTCGTCGTGTGCGAAAAGGGGCTTGTCGGCGCAGAACAATCAAGCCGCAACTGGGGTTGGGTCCGCCAGATGGGCCGCGATGCAGCCGAGCTGCCGCTGACCATGCGATCTCTCAGCCTGTGGCGGAAATTGGACGAAACATACGGCATTGATACGGGCTTTCGTGAGACCGGTATCACCTATGTCGCCCGCACTCGAGCCGAAGAAAAGGAACTCACCGACTGGAGCAAGATCGGCCAGGCCGCCAATCTTAACAGTCAGGTGCTTGGCCCC
Source organism: uncultured Cohaesibacter sp. (assembly GCF_963678225.1). Taxonomy (NCBI): domain Bacteria; kingdom Pseudomonadati; phylum Pseudomonadota; class Alphaproteobacteria; order Hyphomicrobiales; family Cohaesibacteraceae; genus Cohaesibacter; species uncultured Cohaesibacter sp. Next base: position 49,586 of record NZ_OY782764.1, read on the forward strand.
AAGGAGCTGGAAGAGCTCCTGCCCGGCATCGCCCCGCGCTTTCGCATGGCCCTTTACACAGCCGACGACGGCCGCGCCGAACCGGGCAAGGCAGCGCCAGCCATTGCCGGAGCCGCCCAGAAGCTGGGCGCAACATTCCTTGAGCATTGCGCGGTGCGCGGCATTGAAACCGAAGCGGGCAAGCTTTCAGCCATCGTGACAGAGCACGGCCCCATCAAGACCTCGGCAGCCATTGTCGCCGCTGGCGCCTGGAGCCGCTTGTTCCTTGGCAATCTGGGGCTCAACTTCCCGCAATTGAAGGTTCTGGGCACCGCAGCCCGCGTGGAAGGCGTGTCCGATGTGCCGACCATGGCGGTTGGTGGCGGAGACTTTGCCTTCAGGGAAACCTTGGATGGTGCGCATTTCGTTGCACTCAGAAACTACAACATCGCCCCGCTCACCCCCGATCATTTCCGGCTCTTCTTTGATTACCTGCCGGTCCTCATGAAGAGTTGGCGCGAGTTGAATGTGCGCCTGACCAAAATGTTCTTTTCCGAGCTCCGGGTTCCCCGCACCTGGTCCCTCAATGAAGAAACGCCTTTTGAGAAGGTGCGCATTCTTGATCCGGCCCCGCACATGCCTTTCAACATCAGGGCCTTGAAAACCCTGAAGACGGCGTTCCCCAAGTTTGCCTCAGCGCACATCACGCATAATTGGGCAGGCATTATCGACACCACCCCCGACGCGGTGCCAGCAATCGGCCCGATCGAGCAGATCCCCGGCCTGCATATCGCCTCCGGCTTTTCCGGACATGGATTTGGCATCGGACCGGGCGCGGGCGAACTCATCGCAGAGATCGTAAGGGGCGTAAAACCAGCGGTGGATCCAAACCCGTTTCGCTTTGACCGGTTTGGCAAAACCCAATCACCGAAGCTGAGTTAGTCAGCATAGTTCCATATAAGAGAGAGAATACAATGGTTTGGAGAATTGGAGTGGATTCTGGTGGCACCTTCACCGACATCTGCTTGTTTGAAGAGGAAACCGGACGCCTGGAAATCTGGAAACTGTCATCCTCTCCCGATGATCCGTCCCGTGCCATCGCACAGGGCGTTGTCGAAGGTCTGGAGCAGGTTGATACGACCGCAAGTGAACTAGGCTTTCTGGGCCATGGAACGACGGTTGCCACCAACGCTCTTATCGAGCTGCGCGGCGTCAAGACCGGTCTGCTGATTTCCGACGGTTTCCGCGACCTTCTCGAACTGGGCCGCCAGAAACGTCCAAGCCTGTATGACATGAATGTCGACAAACCCGAGCAGCTAGTCTCCCGCGACCTGCGCCGTCAGGTGCCTGAACGTCTCAAATCCGATGGCACCGTCGACCTGCCTCTGGACGTAGACGCTCTCAAGAAAGAAGTGCAACTGCTTGCCGAGCAGGATGTGAAGGCCGTTGCCATCTGCTTCCTCTATGGCTTCCTCAACACCGAGCATGAAGCACTGGCCAAGAAGATCGTCGCAGAAATGCTGCCAGACGTCTTTGTCTCCACCAGCCATGAAGTCGCACCTGAATTCCGCGAATTCGAACGTCTCTCCACCACAGTGGTCAACGCCTATCTCGGCCCTGTGATGAAGCGCTATATCGAAAGACTGCGTAAGCGTCTTGAAGAAGTTGGCCTCAAGGTTGCCCCTCAGCTCACCCAGTCCAACGGTGGCGTGATCGGTTTTGACGCAGCCGCAGACCTGCCTGTACGCACCGTGCTCTCCGGTCCGTCTACCGGCGTTGTCGCTGCGCAGGAAATCGGCAAAATGGCAGGCTTCCCCAACATCATTACCTTTGATGTCGGCGGCACCTCCTCTGACGTTGCCCTCCTGCAGAACGGCACCTGCAACCTGACCGGTGAGGCCGACGTGCACGGCTATCCGATCAAGGCACCTATGCTCGACATCCATACCGTCGGGGCTGGTGGTGGGTCCATCGCCCATGTCGATAGCGGCGGCCTGTTGAAGGTTGGCCCACGCTCGGCTGGCGCCTATCCTGGCCCAGTCTGCTATGGCAACGGCAACGAAGAGCCAACCGTGACCGACGCCAACATCGTTTTGCAGACCCTCAACCCGGTTGAGATCCTTGGTGGCCGCATGAAAGTGCGCCGTGATCTGGCTCTGGAATCGGTTCAGCGCCTTGCAGACCAGCTTGGTCTGGGCGTCATGGAAACCGCTGACGGCATCTTGCAGGTTGTCATTGCCAATATGGCAAAAGCCATCCGCGTGATCTCCGTGCAGCGCGGCCATGACCCACGTGATTATACCCTGATGGCCTTTGGCGGTGCAGGTCCACTGCATGCTGCGCGTCTCGCCCAGGAGCTTGATATCTCACGCATGATCATTCCGCTGACGCCGGGTGCTCTTTGTGCTCTTGGTCTGCTGCTCACTGATTTGCGTGCTGACTTTGCCATCTCTCGCCTCACAGAATTGAACGCCAATTCTCTGAACGCAGTCGAAGGCGGTTTTGCAGAATTGTCCGCTCAGGCTCAGGAATGGTTTGTCAGCGACAACATCCCTGAAGAGCGCCGCAAAGAAGTCCGCACCGTGGACATGCGCTATGCTGGCCAGAATTACGAACTCTCCGTTCCTGTCCCCGCAGGTCCGATCACCCTTGATACCTTCAAGCAGCTGGAGGAAGGCTTCGAAGCCGTCCATAAACAGCGCTTTGGCTTTATAGCCAAAGGCGAAAAAATCCAGCTTGTCACCTTGAGGCTCGAGGCCATCGGCGAAGTCAAGAAAGCCCAGCTCCAGTCCTATCCGTTCGACGGTCCCTCGGCAGATGCTGCCAAGATCGGCGAGCGCGACGTATGGCTGGCCTCCGCAGGCGACTTCGTAACCAGCCCGGTCTATGACCGCAAGCTTCTCAAACATGGCAACCAGATCTCCGGACCGGCCATCATCGAGCAGATGGACACAACCAGCGTCATCTTGCCTGAAATGACCGCCACCGTGGACGCCAACCTCAATCTTATTGTGGAGATCGCCCAATGAGCACGATCGATCCAATCACCGTAGAAGTCATCGGCTCCGCCCTGTCTTCCATCGTGGAAGAAATGGGCGAAGCGCTGGTGCGTGCGTCCTATTCCACCAATATCAAGGAACGCCGCGACTGCTCCACGGCCCTGTTCGACAACAAGGGCAACACCCTGTGTCAGGCAGAGCATATCCCGATGCATCTTGGCAGCTTCATCGGCATTCTGCCTCATATCATGAAGCGCTTCGATATCGCCGACATCAAGCCCGGTGATGTCTTCATCGGCAACGATGCCTACGAAGGCGGCGCAACGCACCTGCCTGACATCGTGATGGCAGAACCGATCTATGTCGAAGAGATGCTGGTTGGCTGGGCTGTGAACACCGCCCACCATTCCGACTTCGCCGACCTCGGCCATGAACATATCTTCCAGGAAGGCATCCGCATTCCACCGGTTCGTCTCTACAAGGCAGGCGAGCTGCAGGAAGACATCCAGAATCTGTTCCTGCTGAACTGTCAGGTGCCGCACGAGCGCATCTCCGACTTGCGCGCCCAGATGTCGGCCAACCGCCTCTGCGTCCAGCGCATGCAGGATCTCTGCGCCAAATATGGCACGGAGAAGGTGCTCGCCGCCGGCGAAGAGCTGCAGGATTATGCCGAACGCAAGATGCGCGCCGGTATCGCAGCCATTCCCGATGGCACCTATTCCTTCTCTGATATCTTCGACAGCAACCAGTGGAAGGAACGCATGGAATTCTCGGTTGACATCACAGTCGCCGGAGATGAAATGACGCTCGCATTTGACGGCCCACCGCAGGTGCGCTCAGGCCTCAACATGATCTATACCTCGCTTCTGGCCTCTTGCTACTATGCGGTCAAGGCGGTGGTTGATCCGACCATCCTGCCAAATGCAGGTCTGGCCCGTCCATTGACGGTCACCGCACCGGAAGGCTCAATCCTCAACTGCAAGCATCCCGCTGCCGTTGAAGGCCGGATCGCGGCTTGCCAGCGCGTTGCCGACATTATCGAAGGCGCTCTGGCCAAGGCCATCCCGAGCAAGGTTCCTGCAGCGGGTAACGGCTGCTGCACAGGCGCCATTTTCAATGGCACCCGTGAAGACGGGTCCATCTGGGTGTATCTGGAAACCATTGGCGGCGGTGGTGGTGCTCGCCCGACCAAGGACGGTCTGTCCGGTATTCAGGTACACCTGACCAACACATCGAACCTGCCCGTTGAAGCACTCGAGCTGGAATATCCGCTCACGCTGCTGCGCTACGAGCTGGTGGATGGATCTGCCGGTGGTGGGCAATATCGAGGCGGCATGGGCATTCGGCGCGTCTATCGCGTGGAACAGCCCTGCCGTTTCTCGGTCGAAGCCTCCCGCGTCAGTTCCTGCGCATGGGGACTGGAAGGCGGCAAGCCAGGTGAGATGACCCATCTGGACTTTGGCGATGGACGCACCGAGTTCAAGGGCATGGCCGATCTCAAACCCGGCCAGATCGTCGAAATCGTCACCCCCGGCGGCGGTGGCTATGGCGATCCGACCAAGCGGTCCGAGGAAGCCATCGAGCGCGATCTCGCAGAAGACCGCATCTCCAAGGATTATGCAAAACAGGTTTACGGTTACACGCAATAAGCAGCAACCTCGGGATCTCTGGCACCAGCTGGAGATCCCACCCTTTTTGCCTTTTCAAGAAACAGATGCAGCGGACCGCCAGCCGCCCGCTGCCTACGCACATGGCTCTGGCCGCAAGTCCTTTCAGCCCTTAGATGACAAGAAACGCATGATGCAGCAATTCGGCACACACGCAACAACTGACCGGATCGAAAAGACCCGGTTCGGCCATGTGCTTGCTCATGGGAAGGAAGGGCTATCTCAGATTTCGATGACGAGATTCATGCGTGCGCTCGGGGTAAGCAGCATGGAATATTGCAGCGGCGTTTCCCGCTCATCGCCATACACCGTCTTTTCAACCTCGAACATGATGTCCCCGCTGTTGCAGTGGAAGATCTCGCATTCTTTCGGCGTTGAAATCCGGCAATTGATGACCCGTTTGGCATGTTTCACCTCGCGACCATATTTGGTCTGCATCAGGCTATAGAGCGACGTGTCATCATGAATCTCATCCAGCAATCCGGGAAAAAGATCCAGCGAGAAGTAAGAGCTTTCAATCGTGATGGGTGTGCTGTCGGCTGTGATCAGGCGACTGATATGAAGCAGTTTGCTCCCCGGCGCGATCGCCAGCTTGTCGCCAAGATCCTCGTCCGCGTCCTGCTCGCCCATCTCGAGAATTTCTTTTTCCACCCGATAGCGGCGCAAGGCAAAGCTTTCAGAGAAACCGCCAAGATTCAGCAGGCTGGTTTCCATCTTGGGCAGGGTGACAAAGGTGCCCTTGCCATGCCGCTTTTCCAGAACCCCTTCATCCTCAAGCTCCGTAATCGCGCGGCGCACGGTGATGCGAGAGACGTCGTAGCGCTTGCACAATTCGGTCTCGGTCGGAATCGCATCGCCGGGCCCGAGTGCGCAGGACGAAATCATTTCCTTGAGCGCAAATTTGAGCTGCTCATAGAGAGGGGCCGCTGCATTCTTGGCAAGTGGATTCGAATTCTCAGACAATCGCTTAACTTTCAGTTTCGGCTTCCGGATGCGGAACGCCCACACCCCATGTCCCCTATTCGGCCCTCGCACCTTAAAATCGCGCGGCGCATAAAATCAAGTTATGCCTCTTGCGCGGCCAAATCTGCGGCCCGATTCCCCGCCAGACTAACCGAATGGAGCGCAAAGACGAAAGCGCCTTTGCCATTTTCCAGCTTTTTTAGCCAACAACTGCAAAAGCTGTGTTGACTCCGGCTCCAACGAGGGAATAAATAATAGGACGTCATATAACGTCATAAGGATCTCATCATGAATGATCAAGTAAAAAATACCGGCCTTGATGAGGCTATTGCTGCGGTTGCAGCACGCGAGTCAGTCACGGAATTCTATTTTGTCGCATGTGGGGGATCCAACGCCCTTCTCATGCAGGGCCAGTACATCATGGACCGCGAAGCCAAAGGCGTCGCTGCCTATTCCTACAGCTCCGCTGAATTCCTTGCTCGTGCGCCTGTCCGTCTCGGCAAGAATTCCGTTGTTGTTACCTGCTCCCATTCGGGCAACACCCCAGAAACCATCGCTGCAACCCGCTATGCACGCGAAGCTGGTGCCCTGACCATCGCCTTCACCCACAAGCCGGAATCCGAGCTTGATGAAGCCGCTGAAAAGTCCATCTATTATGAATTCGATCCGCTGACCGTTGGTGAAAAGCACAATGCTCTGCTTCTGGTGCAGCTGGTTCTGGGCTCCCTGAAAGAGCTGGAAGGCAACACCAAGATCGATCAGGTCAAGGCCGCACTGCCAACGCTTCATGACAAGGCTGAAAAAGTCAAAGCTGCTCACGCAGACAATGCAAAAGCCTGGGCTGAATCCTACAAGCGCGAACCAGTCATCTACACGATGAGCTCCGGTTCCTGCTACTCCATCGCCTATTCCTTCGCTATCTGCCTTCTGCAGGAAATGCAGTGGGTTAACTCCGCAGCGATCCATTCTGGCGAATATTTCCACGGTCCTTTTGAAATCACCGATTTCGACACCCCGTTCATCGTTCTGAAAACCCTTGCAAATTCCCGCAAGATGGACGAACGCGCTCTGGCATTTGCCGAGAAATATTCCAAACGCCTGCTGGTTCTCGATGCTGAAGAATTCGGCGTTGAAGAAGTTGCTGGTGATGCAGCGGAATATCTGGTTCCGATCATGTTCACCGCCCTGCTGCGCACCTATGCCGTTGCCCTCAGTGACTCCCGCGGTCATCCGCTGAGCGTTCGTCGCTACATGTGGCGCATGGAATACTAATTCCCTTTTGCAGGTGGCGACCTTCGCCACCTGCTTTTCAATATAAAGATCATCAAGAATAATCGCGTCGGAACAGCAAAAATAATCGAGAGGCTGCGATATGACCCTTTCCCCAAACCGTGCAACCCTGCTTGGCATCGGAGATAATGTCGTCGACTTCTATCTCGACAGAAACGAATTCTTCCCGGGCGGGAATGCACTGAATGTCGCTGTTCTGGCCAAACGTTTCGGCCTTGATGATGCTGGCTATATCGGCATCGTCGGCAATGACGCGGAAGGTGGCCATGTTCTGGCTTCGCTCGCGGCAGAAAATGTCTGGTCTGAACGCGTCAGACAAGCCTATGGGGAAAATGGCAAGGCCATCGTGCATCTTGACGAAAAGGGCGACCGCGTTTTCCTCAGATCCAACAAGGGTGGCATCCAGAAACGGCTCAGTCTGCGCATGGAAGAAGCCGATCTCGAGGCCGTCGAACGCTATGGCCATGTGCATAGCTCGCTTTTCAGCAACCTCGAGCATGAGCTGCCAAAGATCCGCGAAAGAGCCCAAAGCGTCTCCTTCGATTTCTCATGGCGCCATGAAATGGATTACGTCAAAAGCATCGCACCCCATATCACGACAGCCTTCTTCTCTGGCTCGGCCCTCAATGATGGCGAGATCGACGATCTGATCGACACGGTTCATCAATTGGGCGTTTCCACCGTTGGCGTCACACGCGGCTCCGATGGAGCCTTCTGGATGGTGGATGGCAAACGTTACCGTCAGGGCATCAAGCCAACCACAGTGATTGATACCCTTGGCGCGGGCGACACATTCATCGCAGGGTATATCTCCAGCATCCTGATGGGCAATGCAGTCGAAGAAGCCCTTGATCAGGCGGCCACCTTCGCCGCCAAAACCTGCACGGTTTTCGGTGCCTTTGGCCATCCCTACAAGGTCGAGGGCTAGAAGCCTCCGCTCGCTTTCCTTATTCGATGGTCACAGCACCAAGGCGCGCTTTATCCTCTTCCATTCCCAAGGCTGCATTGGCTCTCTTATAAGCCAGAGCGGCCTGTTCTTTGGCAGCCTGCCGGAAAGCCACGCTCCCAGTTTGTCCAAGAGCCTGAAGCGCCTTGCGTAAACGCAATTGTATTTCGATGTGGCTGGCCCCATCCCGTGCGATCTGCATGAAGGCATCCTCGAACAGATCGGTCTCTTCAATGGGCGGCACATAAATGTCCGGAAATTCCACTTGCGCTACAGCCCCACTCTGCTCATCTGACCAGAGGCCAAGCAGACGCGTCAGGCGCCCTATGATATCGATGGCGGTGCCGGAATCATTGATACCCGGCGAAAGCGCACGTGTAGCGATTTCGCCAAGCACACAGAAGCCAAAGCGCGGATCCTGATCAAAGCTGCGCTCCTGCCCTATGGTGATTGCCTCTTTTAAGGCCTTGCCGACAGCTTCCAAGGCCTGCTCATCCGCCTCCTCACCATCCGGATGCTCGGATGTCAGCACAATGCGCGCCAACGGGGCATGATCAAAGACGAAATGGCCGGGAACAACACCAAGATAGCCACGTGCACCGGCCTCTTTCACGCAATCATGCAAATGCTGCATGTCGATATGCTGCACATAGCCAGATTGATCGGAGCAGATAGTCTTGGCCGTTTCCGGCACGCGTTCTTCGCGCCTGAGCGGCTGGCCTCCTAGAAATGGCTGGGAAAGGCGCAACGATATCGCCTGACTTGTTGCCTGCTCAACCCGATCAGCGGCCTTTTCCACGCGCCCCAACTGGGTGAGATAATCAATCCATTTCAGCAAAGAGACAACGATCAGCGCGATAACAAGGATCGTCACCCCAAACAGCACGGCCCGTCCCTGCGGACCATAGGCCCCCGTCTTGAGCACAACAATGCCAACGATACTGAACAGGAAAGACCCGATAAAGGTCGACAGGACATTCTGTGACATATGATCCTGAATAAGCAATCGGGTCGCGCGCGGCGTCGCATTGCTCGTGGCGGAACGATAGGCCGACGTCATCACACTAAGAGAGAATGTGGTGACCGTCAGCATGCTCGACGCAATGATGGTCAGAATGCTGTTCACCGCATCTGCACTGATATCAACACCCGGATTCCACGGCACAAGCGTTTCAGCCAATGTCGCCACTATGGCAGCGCCAATTCCCAGTAGGCCAATAAGCGCTGCGCGCACCCATAGCCGACGCGTCAATTGCAGCAAAAGCCACTGCCATTTTGTCATTCCCGTTCCTTTCCTCAACAAAACAGCATGAGCTGCCAGAGACCAGTCTATCGAATAAACGGGCAAAGCCGGGCTTTGGTTCCCTTCCCCTTCACGCAAAGAAAGGGCCGCCTTCTCATGAAGACAGCCCTTTTTCTCTCGAATGCGCCTATTTGGTATTATCTTACGGCTCAAAATCAGCCAAGCGCAGTGCAATGCCTATTCGTCAAAATAATGCAGGGTCGCAGGGTCAAAACCGAGCGTAAGCTGCTGATTGGGTGCAATGGCATGCTGGCCGAACAGGCGCACCGTCACCATATGCTCGCCAACCATCGCGATCACATTCGTATCCCCGCCAAGCTGTTCCACATGCTGCACTTTGGCCGAAAGCGGTCCGTTCTCATCGAGATAGATATATTCCGGGCGCAAACCGATGACACGCGCGTCCCCGTCTTTCAGCAGGGAAGCTGGCAGGAAATTCATGGCGGGAGAGCCAAGGAACCCGGCCACGAACTTGTTCGCGGGCTTATTGTAAAGCTCCATCGGGCTGCCCACCTGCTCCACGCGTCCATCGCGCAAGACCACAATCTTGTCCGCAAGCGTCATGGCTTCGGTCTGATCATGGGTCACATAGATCATGGTCGCATCAAGCTGCTTGTGCAGACTGGCAATTTCCAACCGCGTACTGACCCGCAAGGCGGCATCAAGGTTCGACAGCGGCTCATCGAGCAAAAACAGCTTTGGCTGCCGCACAACGGCCCGACCGATGGCCACTCGCTGACGCTGTCCGCCGGACAGCTCGGAAGGGAAGCGCTTGAGATAGTCATCAAGCTGCAGCATGCGGCTCGCTTCCTGCACTCGCTCGGCAATCTCGGCCTTACTGACCCCTTCCTGCTTCAAGGCCAACGACATATTGTTGGCCACATTGAGATGCGGATAAAGCGCATAGGATTGGAACACCATGGCAATGCCTCGCTTGGAGGGGGGTACCGTGTTGACCAGCTTGCTGTCGATATGCACCTCGCCCGCCGTAGCCTCCTCAAGGCCGGCAATCACACGCAACAAGGTGGATTTACCGCAGCCGGAAGGTCCGACAAAAACCACGAACTCCCCCTGCTCTACCTCGATGCTGATATCCTTGAGCACCTCGGTGTCCCCAAAGGCCTTGTAAACATTTTTCAGAGTTAGCGCGCTCATTGCGTATTGTCCTCAAGAAGTGCAGTCTTGCCGGTTCGGATGCTTTCATCAGCAGCAAGGCAAACGGCCAGCGACTGAACAGCGTCCTCCATATGGCGGGTCAAATCGATGTCTTCGCGTATGGCCTTCAGGATGTAAGCCTGCTCGGCAGCGCACAGCTCATTGTGCCCCGGCTCACCCGTCAGATCGATATGCTGATCCCCATCGGGCCTATGCACCAGAATGCCACCGACCTTGGTGTGACCATCCACATCGGCACTCGCTCCCTTGTTGCCATCCACAATGGAGACAGCCCCGTTCGGAGAAACGATGTCTTTAACGAAAAATGCGGTTTCCGACATCATCGGCCCCCAGCCCGCCTCATACCAGCCAACCGAGCCGTCTGAGAAAGTCACTTGGAGCTGGCCATAATTATACATGTCCGGCCCGATTTCGTCGGAGAGGCGCAGACCGATCCCGTTGACCTTGACCGGCTTGGCATCGGTGATCTGACACATCACATCCACATAATGCACCCCGCAATCCACGATCGGGCTGGTGGTCTGCATCAGAGCCTTGTGGGTTTCCCATTCATGGCCGCTTGATTGCTGATTGAGATTGAGCCGAAAAACATAAGGCCCGCCGAGATTGCGCGCTTCGGCAACAAAACGCACCCATGAGGGGTGATGGCGCAGGATATAGCCCACCACCAGCTTTTTGCCTGTCCGCTTGGCGGTCTCGACCACCCGTTTGGCCCCTTCCACGGTCATGGACAGTGGCTTTTCGACAAACACATGGGCCCCGGCTTCCATCGCAGCGCAGGCGAAATCCACATGGGTATCGGTGTAGGTCGCGATGACCACCAGATCGGGCTTGCTCGCGGCCAGAGCCTTGTAGAAGTCATCATATACCGGATAACCGGACAAGGGCCCTTCCGGTGCTTCGCTTGTGCGATTGACCAGCGCGACGATTTCAGAGTCTGGATGATTGTGATGACCAAGAGCATGGGCATATCCCATGTTGCCCAGCCCTGCAATAAGTGTCCGGATCATTTGACTGCCCCTGACGTAATGCCGCGGATCAATTGCCGCGAGAAAATAACATAGAGAATGAGAACCGGCAGGATCGCCATGGACAGAGCGGAAAGCACCGCATTCCAATCCGTGACAAACTGGCCGATAAAGACCTGGCTACCCAGCGTCAGTGTTTTGGTTTCTTCCGCAGGTGCAAGGATGAGCGGGAACCACAGATCATTCCAGATCGGGATCATGTTGAACACCGCAACAGTTGCCATGGCAGGCCGCACCAACGGCACGACGATACGGGCAAAAATGGAATATTCGCTGAGCCCGTCCACCCGTCCGGCGTCTTTCAGGTCATCGGACACCTGCCGCATGAATTCACTCAGGATGAACACGGCCAACGGCAACCCTTGAGCCGTATAGACCAGTATCAACGACCAGAGCGTATTGACCAGCCCCGTGGCAACCATCATTTCCAGAATGGCCACTGTGCCAATGCGGATTGGAATCATGATGCCAAGAGCCAGATAAAGCCCCATGATCATGTTGCCCTTGAAGCGATATTCGCTAAGCGCAAAGGCCGCCATGGAGCCAAACAGCAGAATGAGAAACAGAGAGCCAACCGTGACGATCATCGAGTTCTGGAAATAGAGAAAGAAGTCCCCCTGCTTCATCACCGTTTCATAGCCGATCAGCGAAAAGCTATCGCTATTGGGCATGGACAATGGTTCGCGGAAGATCGCCCGACGGGACTTGAAACTGTTGATCAAGATGACGAACACAGGAAACAGCGCAATCAGCGTGTAAATGATGAGCGCACCATGCATGGCGGCGGCGCTGACAGGATTGGATCGTGCCTTGTTCATGATGCCCTCCTAAAGCTGGTAGCGCCGCAGGCGCGTCTGAATGCCAAACAGATAGATGCACACCCCGACCAGAATGATCGCAAACATGGTCCCTGCCACGGCCGACCCCATATAGGGATCTCCCAGTTGAAGCTGGAACCCGAAGAAGGTGCGATAAAGGAAGGTACCCAGAATGTCCGTCGAGAAATCAGGCCCGGCCAACGCCCCTTGGGCGGCGTAGATCAGGTCGAAGGCATTGAAGTTGCCCACGAAGGTGAGGATCGAGATGATACCGATGGAAGGCAGGATCAGTGGCAACTTGATCTTCCAGAAAGCATTGATTCCCGTAATGCCATCAATTTCGCCTGCTTCCAGAATTTCTTCAGGGATCGAGAGCAGCGCCGCATAGATCAGCATCATCGGAATACCGACAAACTGCCAGACCGAAATCAGCGATAGCGTTATCAATGCATAGGCTTCCTTGCCAAGCCATGGAGCGAACAAAGACTTAAGCCCCACCGCATCCAGCATGGAAGGTGCAATGCCCCAGATCGGCGAAAGGATCAGCTTCCAGGCAAACCCCACAATCACGAAGCTAAGGATCGTGGGAATAAAAATGGCCGAGCGATAAAGCGCAGCAAAGCGCAAGCGCGGATGGCTGAGCAGCGCCGCCAGCGCGACCCCGATCGGGTTCTGCACCAGCATATGGATGAAGAAGAATTTGAAGTTGTTGCCCAGTGCATTCCAGAATTGCTCGGACCAGCGCGGATCACCGAACAGCATGTTGAAATTGTCCAGTCCGACAAAGGTGCGCACCTGATCGACATCGGTATAAAGGGCCAGGCGCAGGGTATTAAACAGCGGAAAAATCATAACCGCCGTATAGACAATAACCGCCGGTGCCAGAAAAATGACAATATGCCATCGGAAGCGGGAAGCTTGCATCACGATCTCCAGTAGCGAAAACCCGGTTTCCAGAACGCCGATACGGCAGCAGGCCATTGGCGCGAGGGCTCTGAAGGGTGTCGATGAGGGCACTCTCCCTAAAAGAGGAAGAGAAGGCTCAGAGGCCGGCTCATCGTCGAAGTCGGCCAGACAGGAAACCCTGTCTGACCGCATTTTCACAGTCGGGATGGATTACTTCTGGGGTTTATACCAGCTATCCAGACCATCCTGCAGTTTCTTGCCGAGCTCTTCTGGCGTAGCCGTTCCCTTGATGGCGGCAGCAGAGGCACCCCATGTTTCGTTTTCAAGGTTTGGCGTGCCACGCGACAGGATCTGATAGGTGGAGCGAATGGTAGTTTCGCAATCACCGCGCCAGCTGACAAATTCTTCTGCAAGCGGGTCGCTGATTTCAACCGGCGCACTGGAGAGCGGGAAGAAACCGGGGAGAGCGTTGCCGAAGATTTCCGCGAATTCCGGAGAAGCGACCCACGCAAGGAAAGTCTTTGCCGCTTCCGGATTTTCAGTCTTGGCGTTCATGCCAATGCCGATATCAACATGATCGGAGATATAGCAGGTGTCGCCCTTGGCTTTGACAGGAGGCTTGAAGGCACCCATCTTGAAATCAGCCTGTTCGTTGAACATGGCAATTTCCCAAGAACCGGCAGGATAGATGGCTGCACGACCAAGGGTAAACAGGTTCTGGCTATCCGGATAGGTCTGGGCTTCAAAGCCGTCGCCCAGATAAGGCGCCCATTTGTGGAGCACTTCATAAGGCTCGACCCACTGCGGGTCAGTCAGCTTCTGTTCGCCCTTGATCAGAGCCAGACGGCCTTCTTCACCCTTCCAGTAGGTTGGGCCAATATTCTGATAGCCCATGGTGGCAGCTTCCCACTGGTCGTTGGTGCCCATGGCCATTGGAATATAGCTGCCGTCTTCCTTGATCTTGTCCAGAACAGCAAAGAATTCATCTTCGGTTTCGGGAGCGGTAAGGCCAAGCTCGTCAAAGGCATCCTTGTTGTAGATGAAGCCATGAATAACAGATGCCATCGGCACACAGAAAGTATGCGCGGCGTCATCGGTCTGCCAGGCAGCCTTGGCAACATCGGAGAAGTTGCTCATGGCATCCATTGAGGTCAGATCTTCCAGATAGCCAGCCTTGTAAAGCGCAAGAGAGGCATCAAACGGACGGCAGCTGATCAGATCGCCTGCCGTACCCGCACCGAGCTTGGAGTTGATGGCCGAGTTATATTCGGTCGGAGCCATTGGGGTGAATTTCAATTTGATGCCAGGATTGCTGGCTTCAAACGCAGGAATGATCTTGTCCTGCCAGAGTTTCAGATCGTCGTTCCGCCAGCTTTCGATGGTCAGGGTAACGTCTTCCGCATAAGCGGCGCTGCTGAGCAATGTTGCAGCCAGTATAGCAATTGGAGTGAACTTCATAACTAGGTTGAACCTCTCTGTTTAGGATTGCCCGATCCTCGGTTGTTCCGAATTGTTATTCTTGAATCTGGTCTGGTTTTGCGAGCCGCCCCAGAGCGCCTCGCAAGTTGCCTTTTGCCTTATCAAGCAGGGCTTGCGCCTCCTCGACGCAAAGATTGCCAGCCGCAATGAGACTGGCAAGTTTCACATTGCCGCAGGCAAGCGACAACGCTGTTTCTGCCTGTTCGACGGGCACATCGGCAATGACTTGCACGATTTGGCTCGCCCGTTTCTTAAGCTTGAGATTATCCGCCTTGAGATTGACCATCATGCCATCATGCACATGACCCAACTGGATCGCCATCAAGGTGGATAGGGTATTCATGGCTATTTTCTGTGCCGTCGCAGCCCCCATGCGGGTCGATCCGGAGATCACCTCCGGGGCAGTCTGCAAGAGGATGGAGCAATCCCCTAGCGCGAGCAGAGGTGTATCCGGATTATGGGCTATCGCAATAATGCGCGCCCCTTTTTGCTTCGCAATCCGGGCTGCTTCCAGCGTATAGGGCGTGGAACCGCTGGCAGACACGGCCACAAGCGTGTCACTAGCCCCAATATCGGCAAGAGCAATGGACAGACTATCCGTCTCATCTTCGGTATCGCCAGGCATCTGGAAATTGGTCGGGATACCACCCGCCATAAGAACCCGCACCGCACCGGCTTCAATTCCGAATGTACCGCCCAGCTCGAGAGCATCGGCCAGCATCATCAGGGCAGACGAGCCCGCAGCGGCATAAATCAGGGATCCACCGCTGGCGAGCGAAGCGGCCATATGATCCGCCCCGACGCAGAGATCAGCAAGCACATCAGCAACGACTGTCGCAGCCTCAACCTGGCTTTCAACGAGCAGAGCCGCAACCTCCAGCGGCGCCCGCGCATCCAGACCAACAGCATCGGCATGCAGCTTTTCAGTCATACTGACCACGGCCATCTCCCTGTTTTTTACATCTCAATATAATACCTATTAGGTACCAAATGTCTATCGCAAAATATGGCGCAATTTCATGCATTGTGGGCAAAAATTTTATGCAGATGCAATTTTGGTATTGTTTTGGTCTTTCTTTAATTGCATCATTGAGGTATGAAATAAACAGATCAATGCACCATATAGAGAGACCACTCACCCAAAGCTTCCAACCACGTTGAAAGCACTTGGAAAGACAGATCTGGCGAGGCATTCATAGCGACATGGGGACACCCCGAATGACTGTAGAAGACTTCCTTCGGCCCGGAGAGTGGCTCAGCAAAAAGACAGGACCGCTCTATGCCGTTCTGAGCCGTCGCATCGAAAAGGGCATTGAACAGGGGCTTCTGCTGCCGGGCCATTCGCTGCCTGCCGAGCGGGAAATCGCCGAGTTGGCCGAGCTTTCCCGCGTCACAGTGCGCAAGGCCATTCAGGAGCTGGTTAAAAAGGGCGTCGTCGAGCAACGACAGGGCTCAGGTTCCTTTGTACGCGAACCAGCCAGCAAGGTGGAGCAGTCGCTTTCCCATCTCACATCCTTCACAGAGGACATGCTGGCGCGCGGCCTCAAAACGTCCTCCAACTGGCTGGAACGTGAGATCCGGCACCCTTCGCCGGATGAAATCCTGACCCTAGGCCTTTCCGCAAGCGGTCATGTTGCCTGCCTGCATCGCCTGCGTGAGGCCAATGGCCAGCCCATGGCGTTGGAACGGGCCGTGTTGCCCGTCGATATTCTGCCCGATCCGGAAGAAGTCAAAAGCTCGCTCTATGACATTCTGGAGCGCAATGGCAATCGCCCTGTGCGCGCGGTTCAGAAGATTTCCGCAGTCAATCTGGAAGCCCCTCAAGCAGAGTTGCTCGGGGTCGCCCCTGGCATCGCCGGGCTCAGCATCCAGCGCATTTCCTACCTGCAGAGTGGCAGGGCCATCGAATACACCAAATCTTTATACCGCGGTGACACCTATGATTTCGTCGCGGAAATGAGTTTTCCCAGATAAGCCCCAATCGGGTTTGCGATAAAAAGAAAGCTGTTTGTCATGACCAAAATGCGACAAGAAACCGAAGAGATTCCGGTAGCCGTCGCCCGGTTGCTCGAAACCGCACCTGAAACCATCGCCCCCATCGCCAAGGCCTTCAAAGCCTTTGACCCTCGGGTCGTCGTTACCATCGCCCGTGGGTCTTCAGACCATGCTGCCTATTTCCTCAAATATGCCATCGAACTGGTGCTCGGCCTGCCCGTCGCCTCGCAAGGTCCTTCCATCGCCTCCATCTATGGCGCTCCGATGAAAATGGGAGGAGCGGCGACGATTGCTATTTCCCAGTCCGGCGCCAGCTCCGATATTGTCGCCATGGCCGAAACAGCGCGCAAGGGAGGAGCCCTCACCGCCGCCTTGGTCAACACCCTGCCCTCGCCGCTCTCGCAGGCCTGTGAGCATGCATTGGACATCAGGGCTGGCACGGAATATGCCGTTGCCGCGACCAAATCCTACGTCAATTCGATTGTCGCCGGGCTCGCGCTCATCGCTTATTGGGCTGAAGACGACGCCTTGAAAACGGCGCTTGAACGTCTGCCCGAACAACTTGAAAAGGCCGAAAGCCTCGACTGGTCCCATATGTTGGAGCCCGTCGCCAAGGCCCAGTCGCTGTATATGCTCGGGCGCGGCCCAACCATGGCGATTGCGGCCGAAGCCGCCCTCAAATGCAAGGAAACCAGCGAACTGCATGCCGAAGCCTATTCCTCGGCTGAAATGCTGCACGGGCCGGTGTCGCTGGTGGATCGGGACTTCCCCGTCATCGCCTTTGCCGCACGCGACGCCGCTGAAAGCTCCATCGTCGACATCACCAAGGGCGTTGTTGCCAAAAACCCGCATTGCTATATTTCATCCGACCAATCAGCCGATGCCATCCAGCTGCCCTTTGTCGCCACAGATCATCCGCTGACCGATGCGCTGGCCCTGATCGTGCCCTTCTATCGCTTCGTGGAGCAGCTCTCTCTCAAGCGCGGGCTGGACCCGGACAATCCGGCTGCACTCAAGAAAGTGACGGTGACGCGATGACCAAGCCAACAGCCTTTTGCGCAGACCGCATTTTTGACGGCAATCGCTTCACGGAAAAAGCGGCATTGCTTGTTGATGGAGACACGGTTACGGGCATCGTGAAGCAGGATTCAATCCCCTCCCATTATGCGCAGCACGCTAACAAGGCACCAATGATCGTGCCGGGTTTTGTCGATTTGCAGGTCAATGGCGGTGGTGGTGCCCTGCTCAACGAGACACCCACGCAAGAGGGCATCGCAACCATCTGTGATGCACACGCCCGCTTTGGCACCACAGCCTTGATGCCAACTCTCATCACCGACGGGCCAGACGTGCGCGACCGGGCGCTGGAGGCAGGCAAACAGGCTGCAAAAGCAAAGACCGCCGGTTTCCTCGGCCTTCATCTGGAAGGCCCGCATCTATCCGTGCCACGCAAAGGCGTGCATGTGGCCGATTTCATCCGCCCGATGGAAGAGCAGGATCTCTCCGTGCTCCTTGCCGCGCAAGGCACTTTCGGCAAGAGCATGATCACCATAGCACCGGAAAATGTCACCATTGATCAGGTCAAGGCCCTGGTCGAGGCGGGGTGGCATGTCAGCCTCGGACACACCGATTGCGATGCCGAAACCGCCTTTGCCTATTTTGAGGCAGGGGCCAGCATGGCAACCCACCTCTTCAACGCCATGAGCCAAATGCGCAACCGCGAGCCCGGTCTGGTGGGCGCTGTACTGACCACCGACAAGGCCTATTGCGGCATGATCGCCGATGGCTACCATATCGCCAACGCCAACATGCGTGTTGCCCTTCATGCCAAACAGGGGCCGGGACGCATTTTCTTTGTTACCGACGCCATGTCACCGACGGGCACAGACGTAACGGAATTCATCCTCGGCGGCCGCCAGACCTTCCGCCGCGACGGGCGTCTCGCCCTTGCAGATGGCACGCTGGCTGGCGCCGATATCGATATGATCTCCATGGTCCGCAAGGCCCTCGCAACGCTGCCACTATCACAGGAAGAAGCCCTGAAGATGGCCTCACGCTATCCGAGCGAAGCCATTGGAGCGCAGAGCAAGGGCTGGCTCAAACCCGGCTTTGATGCTGATTTCCTCCTTCTGGATGAAACGCTTTGCTTGCAATCCACATGGATCGGCGGCACCTGCGCCCATAACAACAATAATAGCAACTAGGGGCCTGCTGAATGATCGTATGCTTTGATATTGGCGGCTCCACAATCAAGGGCGCTCTGGTGGACGATCCTCAAAAGATCAGCCCCGAGCCGCGCATTCCAACGCCGGGCACAGATTTCGAGGCCTTTGTCTCGGCGTTGCAAAGCGTTATAGCAAAGGCGAAGACACCACCGCAGCGGGTTTCCATTTCCATTGCCGGTTTCCAGCACCCGAAAACCGGCCTTGGCATAGTTGCCAACATCCCATGCCTGCATGGTCGACCGATTGCAGCTGATCTGGAAAAGGCCCTTGGCCTTCCTGTGACTATAGCCAATGACGCCGACTGCTTTGCCATTGCGGAAGCCGAATTCGGTGCAGGCGCTGGCCATCGCGTGGTCTTCGGCGTCATTCTTGGCACCGGTGTTGGCGGTGGCCTCGTCATTGACGGGCAATTGATCAACAAAAACGGCGGTTATGCTGGCGAATGGGGGCACGGACCTGTTGCGGCCACCATGGCAGGTACTCCGCCAGCAACCTTGCCCCGCTTCGCCTGTGGTTGCGGGCTGGAAGGCTGCATCGACGCCACATGCGGCGCCCGTGGCCTTGAGAAGATCCATCGCCACATCCATGGCATCGATGCCACCTCGGAAGAAATCCTGAAAAGCTGGCACGATCGCGCACCTGCGGCCTGCCGGACCATCGATATCTATCTCGATATTCTCTCCGCTCCGCTGGCCTTGATCATCAATACCGTCGGAGCATCGGTCGTCCCTGTGGGCGGAGGCCTTTCCAACGAGCCCAAACTGCTCGCAGCCATCGACAGGGCAGTCAGGAGCCGGATGCTGGTTGACCCGGAAACCCCGTTGGTCGTTCCGGCCCAAAACAAGGTGGAACCGGGTCTTATTGGCGCGGCCATTCTGGGCATGAGGCAAAGCACATAACCCCATTTTGCAACAGATGAACGGAGGCACTCCGCCATGACTTCCAGCAAGCACGACGGCAAAGGCTCAACACTGCTGGAAATCTGTGTGGACAATAGTGACGGCCTTCAAACCGCGATCAGCTCAGGCGCCGACCGCATCGAGCTTTGCTCTTCCCTTGCCTCCGGTGGGCTCACTCCATCCATCGGCTTCATGGCCCTCGCGGCAGAAACAAGCCCGCTTCCTATTCATGCTCTCATTCGCCCGCGCAGCGGTGACTTCTGTTTCAATGCGCAGGATATCACCATCATGGCGCAGGATATCGCAGCGGCAAGAAGCGCAGGCCTTGCTGGTGTCGTTATCGGGGCCTCAAAAGAGGATGGGCGACTGGACCTCGGTACGCTTGAAACCCTGATCAAGGCAGCAGGGCCATTGGACATCACCTTGCACCGCGCTTTTGACATGGTGCCGGATTTTACCGAAGCACTGGATCAGGCGGTCAGCCTTGGCATCAAGCACATTCTCACCTCGGGCGGGGCCGCTTCGGCCCCTGAGGCAATCGACCAATTGCAAGAGTTGATCCGGCAAGGTGGCGATACCATAACCATCATGCCCGGCGGCGGTATCAACGCTGACACAGTCCAGCCATTCATCAAGATGGGCGCCAGAGAAATCCACGCCTCCTGCGCAAGCCTGCAAGGCTTGAAAGGCAAGGCCGCCGACCTTGGCTTCTCTCAGCCCTCCGAGCGGCAAACCGATCCCGACAAGATCACAGCACTAAAAACCGCGCTCCTTGCTTTATAAAAGCTAGCTATTGCCCAGATCCTCTGTCATGCCGCTTTGCCTCTCCTCAACCCTGCGATACAGCTGAGCTCTTTTGCGCCACCAAAATCAGCCCCTTACAGGCCGTTCAGCACCTGCCTCAGCTGGTTGCAGCGCAATTTTCAACACCTGTTCCAACGCTTCTAATGGCTACTAGCTCCCTTTAAAAACCGCAGAAATGCCGCATTCATACGTCCTCAAAGCAAATAGCTATGCGCTGGCTAAATCCGGCAATCAGAAGAAAAATCGCACAATTGCAAGAAGTGTATCGCCATGCGAGTAGGGTACGGGGTTCTACTGTTGCAAACAAAACCACGATACGATACGACCATCTCACAAAGTGGGATAGGTTCGGTTTTGTCAGCCAACCGAAGTGGAGGAACCCGAGGTGACTGAAGTCGTTCGCGACGCGATTTTCCAATCAAATTCAGCTTCTATCCGGATGATCAATGTCACCTGTCACCAACGTATTCCTGTGTCTGCATAGCAGCACACGGTGCGAACTGTTGATGAGGCAACATGAGTGCCTCTTTGGCTTTTGCTCACGTCCCCTAAGGCTTGTGCCCGCGCTTCTTCGAGCAATCAGAGGCAGATCTGAGAGCGCGGTAACGTCAAGAATGCTCTGAGGTAAAGAGCGATAATGATGGAGTTAAAAATGGGAAAAAAAGTCTTCGTAGATCTGAGCCATCCGTTCTTTGGTGATATGCCCCTGTGGCCATATTTCTCCAAACCGGAAATTGCCCCCATGCACAGCATGGCAAAAGCTGGCGTTCTGACCCAGTCGATCAAATGCACCATGCACACCGGCACCCACTGCGATGCGCCGCGCCACGTCATGGAACGCATGTTCGACGGCAGCCGCGCTCTTTACACCCACGAACTGCCGGTTGACGCCTATTGCGGCGATGCAGTTTGCCTTGACGTGCGCGTTGATCGCTGGAAGCTGATCATGCCAGAAGACCTCGAAGCCGCTGTTGAGCGCGCAGGCATGAAGCCGGAAGATCTAGAAGGCATGGTTGTTTGCCTCAACACCGGCATGCATCGCAAATTCGACGATTCCAAAGATTATTATCACTATTCTCTGGGCACAGGCATCGACGCAGGCAAATGGTTCGTCAAGCACAAGGTCAAAGTGGTCGCTCTTGACCAGCAGGCCCTTGACCATCCACTGCACACCTCCATGGGCAACAACGGAACCTGCATGAACCTGCCGGGCTATTCCGGCCGCACCATCGTGGAAGAATTCATCGACGAGTTTGGCGAAGAAGCCTACGCAGAGTTCGACCGTGAAACCTACATCAAGGTGCATGGCAAGGAAAAATACGACGAGAAATTCGGTGAGCTGGAAGCAACCGGCAACTGCGGCACCTGGGAACCTTGCCACAAATATCTGCTGGGCAACGGCATCGTAGGTGTTGAAAACCTCGGCGGCGACCTCGACAAGGTGAAGGGTAAGAAGTTCCGCTTCTTCGCTCTGCCGATCCGCTGGCATATGGGTGACGGCTCCATGGTGCGCTGCGTTGCTGAGATCGATGAAGATGAAGTCCTCGATGCAGAACCACGCGTCTATAAATATGGTGCCATGTAAGGCATAGAAAGAATACAAGCACGATCTTGCATTCAGCAAAGCATTCTGATGACCACGGGCGTGGTCATCAGTCTCTTGATCAGGCCTTAGGCCGCCCAACGGGCTACCCTGATCATGAAACGCCAATGGGGCAGGCTCACTCTTCCCTTTTCATGACCAGTCCCAAAGGCGCTGCCGTCCTCAACGTCCAGATCGTTGATGGATGACACATCACCCAATTCATGGTGATCACCTTTTCGGTCCAATACAGTAAACGACTTTCATGCAGCAATTCGCCTCCCTGCGATTGCTGCATTTCTTTTTAATGCCCCCCCAATCAATCAAGATCGGAGACGCCTTTTGGGGCATATGGTCAACTATTCTGGGGCATTTGAAGACCGAGCGTCTCGGCCCATTCGGCGAGTCCGGCAAGAATGCCTTCCGAGAGCGGAATCCCCTGTAAGAGGCGATCAGCCCTTAAGGCCAGAGCACGCTCGCCGGCAACTCTGGGTGCTGGGCCGTTGGCCGTTGCGGCCTTGCTGTGCCGAATAGCATCTCCCAGAAACCCGGCTTCCATGGCAAAGCTGTCGCCCCCGCCAAAGGCAGCCGGATCGATCACTTGGATGAAGACATTATTTTGCCAGCCTTGCGGATTGCGGTGGCGCCCGTTGCCAGTAAGGCCGTGCGTTAGCGCTTCCACTGCCATACCAAGCCCCGTACCCTTGTGCCCAGCATCAAAGCCGCCAAGCGGCATGATGGCACCAGGTGTTCTAGCGTAGCGAATGGCCGGGTCGCGGCTCGGATTTCCCTCCGCATCAATCAGCCAGTCATGTGCAAACTGGGCTTTCTCATTGTAAAGACGTTTGACCATGCCATTGGTTGTCACCGAAGTGCTCATATCAAGCATCACCGCGCCCCCGCGGGCCGGATAGCCAATGGCGAAAGGATTGGTGGAGAGCACTGGTTGGCAAGATCCAAACGGCGCAACACATTGCTCGGTAGGGTCAGATGCCATGACAAGCCCAATCAGACCGCGATCAGTGACTGGCTTGAGGTAGGAGACCAGACCTGCGGTGTGATGGCTATTCCTGATAGACAAGGTGAAGGTGCCGTAATATTCGGCTTTCTCCATGGCAACTCGCAGACCCTCGGTGATCAACCAAGGTCCAGGCAGCTTGCGTCCATCCCAGAGCGCTGCGACTGGCCGTTCATTCAGAATGTCCGGTGCTCCTTCAAGCGCCATCCCGCCTTCACGCGCCGATGCCAGATAGCCGGGCAAGAGAGCCAGACCGTGCGTATCATGCCCCAGCAAATCACCCTCGACCAGAACTGACGCCACGGTCTTGCTCATCGTTTCGCAAAGCCCCACGGCCTCCAGCGCTTCCCTGGCAAATGTGATAAGGGATTCAACCTCATACACACGTGTTATATCGAACATGTTTCTCCTCCCATCCCCAGTCCTCTTTCATGGCACCAGCCCCATTCCCCCCAATGGCCTAACCTGATGCCCTCTTCTAATCCCTGCGGCCCACAGCTCCCGTGCCAGCATGGAAATCCATGACTGGACTGAGCGGCGAACAAGTCTCTCTTCGGGCAGAAGGCAAACGGATAAACCGTGCATGATAGTCGGATCGCTCACGAATAACAAATGCACTAAACCGCCGAGCGGCAAATCCGTTTCAGTTTTTCCTCCATCAAGCAGCCAATGCTGCCCGGCTGCATCACAGCACAGAGTGCTTATTGAAAGGGAAAAAAGAAAACAAATTCTGGACAAGAATCCACAAAATGGAACAATACTGGCAAAAAAGAAATCTATGCGCTTTCAAAGTTCTTTGCTTGGGCGTTTAATAGGGGACTGGAATGCCAGCAGGGCAATAGCGGCCAATGCCTTTTGAAGAAGCATTCCGCGCTTGTGATCCAATAAGCACCGTGCGTCACCAATGCTGTGCCAGAAAGCCAAATCAGTCGGATACCCATTTCTCTCTTTCGCCACGACGCATAAGGGAGGCCCACCGCTATCGACAAATTGAAGCGACATCAGACACAGCAGATCGCACCTACCAAACAATAACGAATGCGAGCCGCAGCCAGCGTTCTTAGCCGTAGCCAAGATCGCTCGAAAAACCAGAACGAACCATATTAGAAAGAAACTATGATGCATCAGGACAGCACCGCAGATAAAGAAAGATCCTTTAGGCCCGCTCAGCTTCCTGAAAGGATCGACGCCGCCACCGCACTGCTGGCGCGGCAGCTAGCGCCCATCTTGCTATGTGACAAGCTTGAGCCTTTCGAACCCGCAGTCGTCGGCATCTCTCACCTCAAACGAGGGGAGACCTCACCGAGTTTTAATCACATGAACCCGTTCACGCGGGCGCCCAACCGAACCTTCAGCATTTTGGAATATGCCATCTGGTGGAATGGCGACATCCAGCATTTGTATGAGCTGGACCATGTTTGGATCTATCTCAATGAGAACAACACACCGATCCATATCACCGCCAGCGCCCATGGCGAGATGATCGACATAAGCCAGAGCAACTGGCAGGATCGCCAGATCCGGCTTTTCTGCGAGCCGGGCAAGCACGCACTGGCGCCTACTTCGGCAGAAATCATTGAAAAGCGGGACTGGCTGAATGATGCCTGCAACAATCCCGACAAGATCATCGGCTTCGAAATACCGGCTGAATTCACCGACCATATGAGTTTTCTCTCCCCTTATGACGACTTTCTGGCGCATGACTATTTGCGCAAGAAATGCTTCACACCAAGCTACAGCTTCGAAAAGAGTTTCGACCTTTCAAAGGTTCCCTTTGTGAGCTGGGGGGAGCTGGAAATTCTCATTCCGCGCCTGCTGCGCGATCAAACTGAAGAATTGCGTAAAAACAAGAAGGGCATCAAAGCAGTTCTGCTTGATAGCGGCGACACGCTGATCGATGAAGGCACCCGGATCTATAGCGAAGATAGGGAAAATCTGGTCCTCTCGGCCAAGTCCATCGAAACCAGTAGCCAGTTGCTTGAGGGGCTCAAAGAGAGAGGCTATCTGATTGCTCTGGTCGCCGACGGGCTGGAACAGAGCTTTCACAATGTGCTCAAGAAAAACGGCTTTTGGGAGAAATTTGACGCGATTTCCATTTCCGAGAATTGCGGCATCACCAAGCCAAGCCCGCGCATTTTCATCGAAGCCCTGATGCAGTTGGGCCTAAGGCGCGAGGACACTGAGAATATCGTCATGTTGGGTGACAATCTGTCACGCGACATTCGCGGTGCCAATGCGCTGGGTATCAAGACTGTCTGGTTGGATTGGGCACCGCGTCATGACAAGACGCCCAGAGACGATCTGGAAAAACCAGATTACAGGATCACCCGCCCGATAGAACTGCTCGATATAATTGATCAACTAGAAGGCGAGGAAATTGTAGACTGATATTGCATTCATCCTTTAGAATGTCTTTGGTGAAGAAGAGTCGTTTCCCGGAACCGATATCAACCTGAATTGTCTGATTTCGGGATGCGCAACATCCCTTCAGAAACGCCGAAAATATCCGTACATTTTCGTACCACATCTAAAATCTTACCCAAATACCCCCAAAATTCCGTCAAATGATACAGCTTGTATCGTATTATGGGTTGCTATTTTCTGCATCTTAATATTCACTTATAATCGAACGCAACGAGTCTAACGGAAACGTCATGTCCACCAATGAAAAAGAAAAGAATTCACGTGGCGGAATTCAGGTCATCGCAAGAGCGGCAGACATCCTGCGCGCCCTTAAAACAAGTCAGTCGGGCATGAGCCTCGGGCAGATTGCCCAGCGCGTCGACCTGCCCCGCTCTACGGTGCAGCGCATTGTCAACGCCTTGCAGCAAGAGAATTTCATTATCACGGATTCGCAAGGAGGCGGTTTACGCCTCGGACCGGAACTCAACGCTCTGGCAGAAGCGACCCGCTATAATATCGTGGAATATTGTCGCCTTCTGCTCACAGAGTTGACCCAGTCCACCGGCGAGACCTCCGACCTGTCGGTCTTCCGACGTGACGCGATGATCTTTCTTGATCAGGTGCCCGGCACCCATCGTTTGCGTACAGTGTCAGCGGTTGGCGAAGCCTTTCCGCTCTCCAGCACAGCCAATGGCCGTGCCTGCCTGAGCCTGATGGAAGAATACAAGGCCCAGCAACTGGTTCAGAGTGAATGGGAACGGTGGGGCGTCAAAGGCGACATGGATGCCGTACTGGCCGACCTTCGCAAGATCAGAGCCGTAGGCATGGCA
Source organism: uncultured Cohaesibacter sp. (assembly GCF_963678225.1). Lineage (NCBI taxonomy): Bacteria > Pseudomonadati > Pseudomonadota > Alphaproteobacteria > Hyphomicrobiales > Cohaesibacteraceae > Cohaesibacter > uncultured Cohaesibacter sp. The sequence continues at coordinate 75,896 of NZ_OY782764.1, forward strand.
TTTGACGAAGACCACCATACACCGGGCATCTCGGCGATCGGCTTTGCCTTTAGAGACTGGTTCGGCGATCTGCACGCCATTTCCGTTCCGGTACCCTCGAGCCGCTATGCGGACAAGAAAACAGAGATAGAAGAGGCGCTTAAGAAGACAGCCGCCCATGTCAAAAAGCGCATGACACGCCGTAGCAGCTAACCTACAGCGCATTTTTTCAAAACCTGAACTGACCTGAAAGCCCTCCCTCGCGAGGGCTTTTTAATGCCTAAGTCTATGCCAACGAACGCATAATACCAAAAGGCCTAATATCAGAATTCCTAATACAAAGATTTTTGAAGTCCCACTACACTCCCCGCTCAACGTGCAAACACGTATGTAAGAAGACAATTTGGCCGTGGAATTGAGCCAATTCACATTGACCGCATGGCGGTTCTAATGTACCGTTATTTGGTGCAAATATCAAACGCTGCGACAGTTCCTGTGACGCCGCAGTCGTAATAAGTCGGAGGAGCTTCCATCATGACCAATGTCGTAATTGCGTCTGCAGCGCGTACCGCTGTGGGCAGTTTTCTAGGATCTTTTGCCAAGGTTCCAGCCCATGAGCTGGGCGCAGCTGTATTGCAAGCCGTTGTCGAGCGCGCTGGCGTTGATCCCTCAGAAGTGTCTGAAACCATTCTGGGTCAGGTGCTCAATGCAGGCCAGGGGCAGAACCCTGCCCGGCAGGCCCATATCAATGCTGGCTTCCCGATTGAAAGCGCCGCTTGGGGCATCAACCAGGTTTGTGGATCAGGTTTGCGCGCCGTAGCCCTTGCTGCACAGCATGTGATGCTCGGCGACGCCAAGATTGTCGTTGCTGGCGGTCAGGAGAGCATGTCTCAGGCTCCTCATGTTGCCTATATCCGTCAGGGCCAGAAAATGGGCGATCTGAAAATGATCGACACCATGATCAAGGACGGCCTGTGGGAGGCATTCAACGGCTATCACATGGGGCAGACCGCCGAGAATGTGGCTGATCAGTGGGAAATTACCCGCGAGATGCAGGATGCAATGGCGCTGCGCTCGCAGAATAACGCGGAAGCCGCTCAGAAAGCCGGTCGCTTTGATGACGAGATCGTTCCCTTCACAGTCAAGGACCGCAAAAGCGACATCATTGTAGACAAGGATGAATTCATTCGTCCCGGCACCACCATCGAAAACCTGCAGAAATTGCGCCCAGCCTTTATCAAGGAAGGCACCGTTACCGCAGGCAACGCGTCAGGCATCAATGATGGTGCGGCCGTCACCCTTTGCATGACCGCAGAAGACGCCGAAAAGCGCGGCATCGAACCACTGGCACGCATTGTTTCCTACGCAACGGCTGGCCTTGATCCGAAAATCATGGGCATGGGGCCGGTCTACGCTTCTCGTCTGGCTCTGGAAAAAGCGGGCTGGAAGGCAGAAGACCTTGATCTGGTGGAAGCCAATGAAGCCTTCGCAGCGCAGGCTTGCGCCGTTAACAAAGAAATGGGCTGGGATCCGGAGATCGTCAATGTCAATGGCGGAGCGATTGCCATCGGCCACCCGATCGGCGCATCCGGTTGCCGTATCCTCAACACCCTGCTGTTTGAAATGAAACGCCGCAACGCCAAGAAGGGTCTTGCAACCCTTTGCATCGGCGGCGGCATGGGCGTTGCCCTTTGCGTGGAACGTCCATAAGCTGATATTCCTGCAGGGTCGCTTCTTTTAAGGTATAAATAGCAAAAGGCGGATTTGAATTCACGTTCAAATCCGCCTTTTTTCAAATATCAGGACACCTTTGCCTTTCTATCATAGACCTGAAGACAAAATCATTTCAGCCCCAGACGGAGCCGCCGATGTCCGATCGTTTCATATCCGAGAATAAGACCTACGACGAAATTGAAATAGGCGACAGCGCCAGCCTGACCCGCCTTGCCCGGGAACAGGATTTCCTGATTTTTGCCAATGTCTCCGGCAATCTGAACCATTATCATCTCGCCGCTTACGCCCAGGAGCAGGAAGGATTGCCAGAAACCTTCGCCCCCGGTCTCTGGATCGGCTCCCTGATTTCTGCTGTGATGGGCAACCAGATCCCCGGCCCCGGCTCGGTCTATAAAAAGCAGACGCTGGATTTCCATGAAATCTGCTACGCCGGAGACGAACTTCTTGTCGAGGTCAAGGTCATCGCGAAACTGCCCGATAATGTCATCCGCTTTGAAAACAGGGTAACGCGAACCGCAGACAACAGACTTTTGGTCTCCGGTGAAGCCGACCTCTATGCGCCGAAAACGAAAATGCGCTTCAATGCCCTGCCCGCACCGGAACTGATCCTCGATCACCACCCCCATTTCGAAGCCATCATAGAACGGGCACAGGCGCTTGATCCGGTGGTAACGGCAGTGGTTGCCCCCGAAGAAGAGCGCTCCCTTGGAGGCGCCCTGCTTGCCCGCAAAAAGGGCATCATCGAACCGATCCTGTTTGGCAGCAAGGAGCGCATTCATGCTGTGGCCAAAGAGCTGGACCAATCTCTTGAGGGCATAGAAATTATCGACGAGATAGACCATGCCCGCGCCGCCAGCAAAGCTGTCGATTCTATCGCCGATGGCACCGCCGGTGCCCTTATGAAGGGACATCTGCATACCGACGACTTGTTGCGAGCCGCCTTGCGCAAAGAACGGGGCCTCAGAGCCGGCCGCCGCTTCACCCATGTCTTTGTGCTGGATGTCCCCGGCCTTTCCCACCCTTTGCTGGTTACAGACGCCGCCATCAACATCCAGCCAGACTTGAAAACCAAGGCCGATATTGTCCGCAACGCCATAGAGGTAGCCATTTCCATCGGCATCGAAGTACCCAAAGCTGGCGTACTCTCCGCCGTTGAAACGGTCAATCCGGATATACCCTCCTCGATGGATGCGGCCCTTCTTTCCAAGATGGCGGAAAGAGGCCAGATCACCGGTGGCATCGTTGATGGACCGCTGGCTATGGACAATGCCATCGATCTGGCTGCCGCGCGCACCAAGGGCATCACCTCCGAGGTTGCAGGACAAGCCGATATTCTCGTCGTTCCCAATCTTGATGCAGGCAATATGCTCGCCAAGCAGCTAGCCTATATTTCCCATGCGGAGCCAGCAGGGCTCGTTCTGGGTGCCAAGGTGCCCATCGTACTCAATTCCCGCTCCGATGGCGATCTGGCCCGCCTGGCATCCTGTGCCATCGCATCCCTGCACCACGCCCGCATCGGTAAAATTTCATAAACGACCGCCCCCACCAGAGACAGGGATAAGGATAGGGATAGGGATAGGGATAGGGATAGCCTCTAACAAAAACCCTCCCGCCAACCATGGCAGGAGGGTTTTCAATTGGCGCGTGGGAAACGTCCCGTCGTGGGGAGACCGATCAAATGGACACTCGATCTCCCCAACGCTCCCTTCCGCTCACCACGCAGAAATCGGAGATCTGCTCCTAAAAGCCGACCTGATCGCCACCTTTGAGATCCAGCATTTCGCGCGCTTCATCCGGCGTCGCCACTTCGCAGCCCAGATCCTCGATGATACGACGGATCTTGGCGACCTGCTGGGCGTTGTTTTCCGCCAGCTTGCCACGGGAAATAAACAGGCTGTCTTCCAGACCGACACGGACGTTACCACCCATCTGGGTTGCTGTCGTGCCAAGAGACATCTGCGCATTGCCAGCCCCCAGTACCGACCAGCGATAATCATCGCCAAACAGGCGATCAGCAGTGCGCTTCATGAAGATCAGGTTGTCAACGTCAGAGCCAATACCCCCCAGAATGCCGAAGATGAACTGGATGAAGATCGGGGCTTTGAACAGGCCGATATCCATGCAGAATTTCAGGTTATACAGATGGCCGACGTCATAGCATTCATGCTCGAACTTGATCTTGTGCGGCGCCAGCTGGGTAGCTGCATTCTCAATATCGGCAAAGGTATTACGGAAGATATAGCCGTCTGAATTCTTGATATAGTCTTTTTCCCAGTCAAACTTGAACTCGTCGTAACGCTTGGCCAGCGGATGGAAAGAGAAGTTCATGGAGCCCATATTCATCGAACACATTTCGGGGGAATGCGCCAGAGCGGGAGCAATGCGCTCATCAATCGTATTCAGAACACTGCCGCCGGTCGAAATGTTAATCACGGCGTCGGTGGCCTGCTTGATGCGGGGCAGATAGGTCGAGAAATCTTTTGGATCAATGGAGATAAAGCCATTTTCAGCCTTGCGAGCGTGGCAGTGCAGAATTGCGGCACCAGCTTCGGAGGCTGCTATCGCTTGGGTAGCCAGATCATCTGGCGTATACGGCAAAGCATCGGACATGGTTGGCGTGTGAATGCCGCCGGTGATCGCACAGGTAATCACAGTTTTCTTTTGACGTGCCATTATCGGGCTCCCTTACTTTCAGTTTCCTGCTTCTGTTTTAGGCAATGCGGAAACGGTTCGGATTTTCATTTCATTGACAGGACCGGCGCGGCGGAGCATTGCACTCTGATCGCCGTGTCGGCCCTGCATTTTGTGATCCCCCGAAGCCGAAGCTTCGAGGGAAGAAGACTTTACAGCCGCTTAAGAGGTAAGGAGGGGGGCTGCAAAGCCGGGGAAGCAAGGCTTCAAGGCACAAGCCGCCTTGAAGCGGGTCAAGAACAGACTTCAGCTCTTTTTGCGTCCAGCGCGGACGAACAGTCCGACAACGATGACCGCTGCGTAAACGACCATCAGGCCCATGACCATCATCATCCAGTTTGTTTCAAGCCCCATCATTTCCTCCCTCAGCGCTGGCTGCTTTTGCGTTTTTGCGAGCCATGGCAGAGAGCCCGGCTCCGATCAGCATGACGGCAACGATGATTGCCGCTGTTTGAATGAACAAGTTCCAGAAAAGCATTCGTTCCTCCCATTACTCAGCTGGTACGGCTTCTGCTTCAGCGTCAGTTGCAGGTGCCGCATCCAGTTCCTTGAACAAGCCCGGTTTGCCAGGCAGGATCGCGGTGAGCACAACACCAAGACCAACCCCGACCAAAAGACATGGATAGACGTTTGGTTGACCTTCCATGCCAACCATGGCTGGCAGCGCGGTAAAGCTCCAAAGTGAGTTCACGATCCAGGTCACGGCCAGCGTAATGACAGCTGCCGAGCTCGACCGCTTCCAGAACAGACCGATAATGATCAGCCAGAAGACAGGGGTCATCCATGCGAACAACCAGTTCATGGCCTGGACGATTGGCGGCAGATAGGCTGCGACCATGAAGGCGGCCACACCGAGCACGACGATCATTGTGCGGGTCACGATGCGTTCTTCTCTTTCCCCCGCATCCGGGTTGAAGAAGTTCTTGTAGATGTCGATGGTAAAGATGGTCGCAGGCGCCATCACAGCCATGGCAAAGCTGGAAAGAACAGCTGCCAGAAGCGAAGCCATCAACCAGGCAACCAGCCAGCCTGGCAGGCTGTTAAGCAGCATCGTCGGTGCGGCCAGTTTCGGCCCCAGTTCGTTGAAAGCAGGGTTTGCCTTGGCAGCCAGACCAATGGAAGCAATGAACACGCAGAAGAGACCATTGAGCGGCACGGCAAGCCACAGGGTCCGACGAATGGTCTTCTCACTCTTGGCGGCCATGGCAGGCTGGATCAGCTGCTGGCTGATCGACTGACAGAAGGTCGTGGACAGAATAGTGCCCAAGGCAAAGGTAAACAGCAGCTCGGGCGAAGCAAAGATCGACAGCATCTGGGCCTGATCTTGCGAGATATAGAAGTTGGCAACTTCTCCCCAACCACCTTCCGGCAAGGCACCGGACATGAAGATCATGGTCAGGATCAGACCCACATACATGATCGAGCAGTTGATCAGGTTCACCCAGCCGATTTCCTTCATACCAGCAAGGATCACATAGAGAATGCCCAGAACACCGCCAATAACAGCGCCCTGCTGGATGGAAATGCCGGTCACGGTAGCAAAGACAATACCGATACCCTGAGATTCAAGAGTCAGGATGCCGAAAATGAGGCCAGCCATGACGCAGCCGACCATCAACCGCGGGCCTTCCCCGAAAATCAGCGCAATAAACTCCGGCATGGAAGTGACATTCGCCCGCCGCGCCCAAAGCGCCGTGGTGGTGATGGCCACAACCAGCAGAACTGCATGGGCTATGCCGAACCAGATGGACCCTGCCCCCAGGAACCATGTCATTTCAAACACGCCGAAAATATGCGGGGTTCCGAGCACGGTCAGTGCCAATGTCACAGCAACGACTGCGACAGGAAGGTCGCGGTTGGAGAGCAGAAAGCCGCCCTCTTTCTTCTGATGCTCTTGTCTACGAGCAAAAAACAGTCCCAGCCCCACGATCAACAGCACTTCGTAGGCCAAAACACCAATGAGAATTCCCCAGTTCACTTTACATCCTCCTGTTCCCTGAAGTCTCGCCAAAATTCCTGCAGGACAAACCGAAGTCCGGCCAGCGGTGATATTTGACTTGAAGCAAGGTGGCGAACCATCTCACTTCAGTTTGTTTGGCAGGAGACAGCACCTCCTGCCCGAGGTCTTGTCTGAACCCCTTAGTCCTCCAGAATTCCCTCAAGTTTACGCAGATGGGTTGCAACCCTGTTGCGAACAGCGTCCGCTTCCTCCGGCGTCCACTTGCGGAATCCCTCTCCCGATTTCATGCCCAGCTTGCCATCGGCAACGAGTTTTTCGAGATAAGGTGACGGCCCTTTTCGATCCTCCAGATCGGCCAGAACCGTATTGTGAATATCAAGCGTCAGATCCGTGCCGACCAGATCGGCATTTTCCAGTGGCCCCAGAACGGACAGACGGCGTCCAAAGCAGGACTTGATGACTGTATCCACGCCTTCCGCATCGCAAATGCCCTTCTCCACAAGGCTGATCGCCTCGCGCCAGAGCGCATGTTGCAAGCGATTGCCGATAAAGCCCGGCACGTCTCTTTCGACAAGAACCGGTGTCTTTCTGGCATTTTGCAGGATATCCATCATGGCCTGAGCATTCGCTTGCTCGGTCCATTCGGTCTTGATCACTTCGACCAAAGGAATCATATGCGGCGGGTTCCACCAGTGGGTGCCCAGCGCACGTCCCTTCAGCTTGAGATCTTTCATAATATCGGTGATGGGAATGACCGACGTGTTCGAGGCCAGAATGCAATGCTCGGGCGCATTGGCTTCCACTTCGGCAAAGATTGATTGCTTGAGGGGAAGCTTTTCCGGCGCAGCTTCAAACACGGCATCGGCATTGCCCACGGCCTCGGCCATGGTTTCTGCAACCGAGATACGTGCAGCAGCCGCATCGATTTCACCATCAGCAACGCCCATGGCCTTCATGCTCTGCTTGATCCGATCGATGACTGAAGCGCGTGCTTCAGCCACCGGATCCGTGATCGACACATCATAGCCAGCGCGCGCCATGGTAAGGGCAATGCCATGCCCCATCAGACCGGCACCAATAACGGCGATAGTACGGATATTGCTGCTCATCATTTAGCCCGCCGTGTAGCCACCGTCAGCATACAAGATGTGACCGGTGTAGAAGTCGCAGGCCTTCGAGGCCAGGAACAGCAATGGACCGGCCAAATCTTCCGGCTCACCCAGACGCCCGATTGGCACGCGAGACAGGAAGCCAGCGCGCACGGCATTGGCATTCTCGTTGTCTTCAAACATCCATGCGGTCAGCGGAGAGCGGAATACGGTCGGTGCAATCGCGTTGACGGTAATGCCATCCTTGCCAAGCTCACAGCCAAGCGCCTTGACGATGCCATCAACAGCAGACTTGGAAGCGCAATAGGCAGAGTAACCAGCCGGATGACCAAGGAGGCCACGGGCTGAAGACATCAGCACGATCTTGCCACCGTCGCCCTGCTTCTTCATCTGTGCAGCAGCTGCACGCGAGAGCAGCCAGCTCTGATTAACATTAGCGTCCATCACGGCTTCAAATGTGGCTGGCTCCATTTCGGTAATCGGAGCAACCTTGTTCATACCGGACGCTACAACGAGAATGTCTAGGCGGCCATAGGCATCAACCGCCTTTGCGACCAGATCGTTGCAGACTTCTTCCGTCGTTGGGCGCGAATTGATGCAGGTGACATCAGCACCCATATCGGTACATTCCTTGGAAATTTCATCCAGCGCTGTCTGGTTGCCAGCAACCAGTACCAGCTTGCAGCCTGCTCCGGCCAGAATACGCGCAGCCACCATGCCAAAGGCACCGGACGCACCGGTAATCAAAGCAACATTGTCTTTCACATCAAACATGGAAAGGGGGTTAGCCATTACATTCATAATTCAAGCCTCCGGAGGATAAGGGATGACGACCATCATCTTGGCGGTCATGTTGGTACGGTTTTCGAGCACACGAACTTCTCCGGGCTGAATGACGCACGAGTCCAGAGGTTTGAGGACCGTTTCCTCTCCATCGATGACAAGAGTCATTTCCCCTTCAATCATGATGTAGACTTTCTCAAACGGCGTAGAGTCAGGCCCGGCGCCACCGCCCGGGAAAAACTGGCTAAAGCCAATCCATTGATTTTTAGGACCGTTTTCCTCGAAGCCCTGAAGCCGCAACCCATAGCAACCGAAATGGTTGGGCGCTTCATAGGCAGAAGCATCTGCAAAACGTTTTAGATGCATTACCTTCCTCCATTCGTTTCATTCTGCGGGTCAAACCTTTTTCTAGCTCGCCCGATGTCTTGCGAAGCCCTCCTCTGCACCAGGACGAAAGCTTCCAATATTTCGATCGCAGCGTTCAATTCGATGCAGCGCGCAACGATCCAAACTTGGCGAAAAGAAACCATCAAATGCGGGAATGAAAAGTGAGAAATTCTTTTTCTTCAATGCGTTAAACAGACCCAAACGCCTCCTTCACGAAACCGGATCAAACGCACAAACTCCTCCCGTCATCAGCATTGCCGATGCGTCAACTCCCTCAATTTTATCAGGATAGCTCCTCCTCCTGTTCCATATTACGGTACAAGCGCCTATCCAAAAACACAAGCAAATGTCCCGTATATCGATACACTAATACTGCATTATAGGAGAAAAGTTCACTAGAATTATTCTGCTTGCAGACATATGATCACAAAACAATACAAGATAACTGTTTTTACTTATGGTATTGCATGTATAATTAATGTATCGCAATGCGATACCGCCAAACGTGAACTCACACCGTCTTGCAACCCTGTGGTTTGCAAACAAAAAATCCCGGACCTCTAAAGATCCGGGATGTCTGATTGACGCTTGTTTTTGTAAAATGGGACGGAACGATATAGCGCCAATCCAGCGCAACAACCGCCGCCCTAAAGCGCCATTTGAGGCACCGTTTCCGGTACGATCAGCTTCGCCGTTGTGGCTTCGACAACCTGCTCGACCGTGGTGTCCGGTCCCAGCTCTCGTAGAACCAGGCCTTCATCGGTCGGCTCGATAACAGCCATCTCGGTAACAATCAAAGAAACGCGGCGCTCCGCTGTAAGAGGCAACGTGCATTCCGGCACAATCTTGGGGCTTCCCTTGGCAGTGTGCACCATGGAAACGATAACCTGTTTTGCACCAGCGACCAGATCCATCGCGCCGCCCATGCCCGGCACCATCTTGCCCGGAACCATCCAGTTGGCCAGATAACCGCGTTCATCCACCTGCAGACCACCCAACACTGTCATGTCCAGATGACCGCCCCGGATGAGGCCGAAAGAAACGGCTGAATCAATCGAAGCTGCGCCCGGCACAGCCGTCACCAATCCGCCACCAGCGTCGGTCAGATCCTTATTTTCAAAGCCCGGCATCGCGCTGCCCCCGAGGCCGACAACACCATTCTCGGCCTGAAACATCACATCCACATCATCAGGCAGATAGTTGGTTACCATACTGGGCAGTCCGATACCCAGATTAACCAGCATCCCGTCTTTCACTTCCATAGCCACGCGGCGGGCAATGATCTCTTTGGCGTTCATATCAAAGCTCCCCTTCCAGAATGTGATCGACCAGAATACCCGGTGTCTTCACCGCATCAGGGTGAATACCACCAATCGGCACAATCACTTCGGCTTCTGCAATCACCGTTTCGGCGGCCATGGCCATGACCGGATTGAAATTGTGCGCCGTCAGCGCATAATCAAGATTGCCCTTATAGTCGGCCTGCTTGGCCTTGATCAACGCAAAGTCGCCCCGGATCGGTTCTTCCAGCAGATATCTTTCGCCCTGCACTTCAACAATCTGTTTGCCCTCTTCCACGGGCGTCCCCAGACCGGTCTGGGTCAGCACACCTCCAAGGCCGACGCCCCCCGCGCGAATGCGCTCGATCAGCGTCCCCTGAGGCACGAGCTCCACCTCGATTTCCCCTGCAATCATCTTCTGCTGGGTTTCCGGATTGAGGCCGATATGGCTGGCGATCACTTTCTTGACCAAACCGGCAGTCACCAATTTCCCGATCCCCTTTCCGACCAGGGCCGTATCATTTGCCACGACGGTAAAGCCGCCTACCCCCCGCTCAACCAATGCATCGATCAAGCGCTCGGGCGTTCCAACCGCCATAAACCCACCGATGAGCAAAACCGCTCCTTCGGGGATCAGCGCAGCAGCATCTTCCAGTTTTGTTGCTGTCTTCATCGGCTACTCCTATTTCCTCCGCTGTAGCACCTCAGGCCCCATAAAGTCCTATTCCAAAAGGATATCGGACTGGCCATCATTCTGACTGCATACAGTCGACCTATTTTTTCAATGTGCCGGCAATCAAAATCCACATTACGGTACAAACGAACCACCATTCGGTCAACCTGTATTAATGGCAACCCACACAACAAATTTCTCAAAAATGCTGTCAATTCACCGAATTTTACTAAGCCGCCCCAGAAAAAATCTTACAGTCAAAAACAAGAGCATCTCTTCAGTCCGAATTTACTAGCCTCCCGGCAAGAATAGATACTAATTTAAACTTACGTATTTTCGCGCAAATTCAACACAAAACAAAAAACCGCCCAATGCATCCTGCGCATCGGACGGTTTCTAACCTGTCTATCAATCGTCATTGGAGAGGAGAAGCCCCCCTCAGGCAAGCATCAACGCTTCGGCATCCCCTTCACAGCCAGCGCCTTGTTCTTGTATCCCTTGTTGCTGGTCACATCTGCGCCAAACCAGTCCGGAGCCACAAAGCTGTTGGCCGCCTCAACGGACGGAAATTCCACTTCCACCAGCAGAAGCCCTTTCAGGCCACCGTGGAAGACATCCAACTCATAGTGAAGGCCATCCCCCAGCGCGCCAACATAGCGTGTTTTCTCGACCTGACGCCCCATCGTTGCCGGCCAGAAGCTTTCAAACTGCTCCGCACTTACGGCGACTTCGATTTCCTTGCGCTCCAGAGCACCATCAGATTTCAGCGTCATGAAATAGTTCGCAGTTCCACCGGCAGCCTTTTTGCGCAGCCTGATTTCAACGGAATCGTCTGAATGCGTCAGATACCCTTGCGCAACATCCACGCTCTCAAGACCAGCCAGATCGGGCAGCTCAGCCACCAGAAACTTACGCTCGATCTCCAAAGCCGTGGGAGCCTCTTCAGCGACAGCCTTGTTCATTACAAATCCACCTTCTTTTTCACATCGCGATAGAGAGCCTTATAGGCCTTGGAAGCCGAACTCTTGGGAGCGCTCGCTAGAACCGGAGCCCGATGAATACCCATGCGCTCGATATCCGAAGCAAAGGGCACCTGAGCCGAGAGAAACTGCTTCTTATACTGACCGGACAATTCGTCCATCAGATCTCCGTGCAGCGATTTGACTGACTGCACCATGGAAAAGAAGGCAGAGAGCTTCTTGAGCGGAATCTTGTTGACCTGGAAGAAGTCGACCAGCTGCTCAAAGGTCCTTTGAGACAAGGTCGTGGGAATGACCGGCACCAGAATGACATCGGAAGCCTTGAAGACGCTTTCAGAAAGCGTCGAGATATTAGGCGGGCAATCGAGCAGAATGACGTCATAGTCTTTTTTGACCGTCTTTAGCGCCTTCTTCAATCGCGACCGGCTGTTTCTCATGCGTGCCAAAAACACATCGAAATTCCGAAAGGTCATATTTGCTGGCAAAATATCGAGATTGTCGTAGTTGCTGCCCCGAATGGACTTGGTAAACCGCTCCACATCCTTGAAAAAGCGTTCGTCCGTCAGCTTCTTGGAAGGTTTGACGCGAAAATAAAAGCTCGAGGCCCCCTGAGGGTCCAGATCACAAAGCAGCACCTTCTTGCCTGCATCTGCCAAAGCGTAAGCCAGATTGACCGATGTTGCCGTTTTGCCAACCCCGCCCTTGTTTGAATAACAGGCGATGATCTTCATTCTTCCCCCTCCCGCATTTTGAACAGCGTCCTGAAGGTCTGCTGGGTCACTTCGCTGTCAAATCGCGCAAAATTCTCAACCACATGCGCTCTTTCATAGGCCTGCCGCTGATGCAGAATGGCAATCAGAGCCCCCACGCTCTTGGCCACTTTCATCTGTGTTGCCTTGTTGCGGAACTTGTGGCTTTCAAGGAAACCAGACAAGGACTCGATCTGCACCGAACAGTCGTTAAACGCCCCCAGATTGTCCTGCAAGCGTTTCATCGGCTTGATCAGCTGCTTGATATCCTTGCGCGGAAACAAGGGAGCAAAAAACTCCATCAAATACCGTAGCTTCTTGCAATGAATACGCAGCTCATGCACATCTTCATCGTCACTCTGGGCAGTTATGCCCCTGGCAATCTTGCAAATCTTGCGATAACGCTTCCAAATGAGCTGACAGGCATACTCATGCGCGCCCAAATTGCTGTTGGGCCCTCTTTCCAGCCGCTCCGGCACGGTTAGCAAATCCGAAAGCGCCTGCATTTCCGCCTGATAGGCGTCGCTGATCAGGTGGTCAGCGAGCTCGACACCGGCCTCTTCCCGATCCCGCAGAAACAGCGCAAACATCTCCTTGAGGCCACCATGCAAGGCTTCAGGGATGAGCTCAAAGAAATCCTGTTTTTCCAGCAGATAGACATCCAGATCCCTGAGTGTGCCTGTCTTTGCCATAAGAGCGGAAAAACGCCTTTTCAGATCCTGTGTCTGCTGTTCGGAATAAACACCCTTGAACAGACTGATCACTGAGCGGATCTTGCGCAGGGCGATGCGGTAGTCATGCAGGAATTCGGTGTCGATATCGTTGACGATACCTTTCTCGTTCACCCGGGCCGCAGGCAGATAAGCGGCCATGATGTCGGTCGCCACGTCAAAAGCGGGTTCATCCTCGCCGATCGTGATCTCCGGCTTGAGCACACCGGTGGGAAAGCCCATACAAAGGCCCGAGAGGAACGTTTCCAGCCCCTCTTCACCGCCACCCAGATCAATGAGCTTATCGTGCAGCCGCACAAGGGCCTTTTCATAGCCACGCACCGGACGCAAAAAGGCGATCAGTCCATTGGCTCCACCGACCATACGCGTCTCGATAAACTGCACCTTGATGTGGATCTTGCCCTCGTCATCCACCAGCGCCATTTGCGAGAAGCAGCATTGCAGACGACAGATGGGCATGAGCGCACGCAGACGTGGCAATCCCTTCAGGGCCGTGCGCACCGGTCCCTTGCGCAAATCGCGCACAAAGCCCCCGTCTGCTGAGCCCTTTTGCGTTATCAGAGCCCCGTCCTTGTCGAGCAATTGCAAGCGCCCTTCGCTCGCAAGCAGCAGGCGCCCCGAGCGTGTCAGCGGCAGGGGAAACATATCAAGCAAAGTGGCATCCACCGGATCCGTCTGCTCTGACAAGACCGGGCGCAATTTGCCAAAATCTACGTCACTCAAACAATCCAGAGAACGGTTCGGAATAAGGAGTAAATGATCATCTGTCTCAGCCATGGCATATATAGTTTCACGGAACAACAACTGGCGCAAGGCGGCAGACAAGCGCACAATGTGCATTTCCTCAGAAACCTACACGTGCACACAAAATAGTATGCCCACCCCGTCGACCTTCATCGACACATACAAAAACACCCGACAAAACCGCCGGGTGCCATCATTGTTCAGATGGTGAACCGTTCCCCACTAGAATCACTTGCGCGACGAGAGAGCCACCCCGCTCAAGTCACAGCAAGAATGGATGTCTTTTCGAAACGATCCAAAATGCGCTGATTGAAGGCATCAACCTGATCTTTCTCCAACAGAGCCACCACAGAGCCACCCCAGCCACCGCCGGTCTGCCGCGCACCAAGCGCACCGAAGGAAAGAGCCGCTTCGACAATTGCATCGGTCTCATCAACCGTGATCTGGTAATCATCTTTCTGGGAGAGGTGGCTTGCCACCATCAGCTTGCCAAAGAAAGCCATATCGTGATTGCGCAACGCCACAACGCCATCCAGCACATGCTTGTTATCATTGATAATATGCCGCGCCCTGCGATTGAGAGGCTCTGAAATCCCGTTGATGCGGTCCAGATCACCAACACCCAGATCGCTGAGCATTTCCACATTGAGCGCCTTGCACGCCGCCTGACATTCCGCCACGCGGGTTGCATATCCGTCTTCCCCGCCATCAACCAGCTGATGGCTGACGCCGGATGCAATGATAACGAAGGCAAAGTCCGGCGATGTTTCCACCAGCTCATAATCAAGCGTACGGGTATTGAGGAACATCGCCACACCCGGATCACCGACGGAAGAGGCGAACTGGTCCATGATACCACAAGGCATGCCGACAAACTCATTCTCCACCGCCCGCGCCTTGACGGCCACGTCAACAGAACTCATGGTGCGCCCAAAGAGCGCAAGGGCTGCCTTGATCGACACGACCTCGAGTGCGGCCGAGCTGGAAAGCCCTGCCCCCATGGGAAGAGTGGTTTCAAGCGCCACGCGCAGTCCCGTCGCGGCCACATCCTCATAGGCCACAGCCTTCAGGCACCCCAACAGATAGTCAGACCAACGCCCTTCGCGGCCATCCTCTATGGTCCGCACCTCGGTTTGATCGAACGTATCCGAATAGGCCTCAATCACACCGGGTTTGTCACCCTTGCCAAGAGCGATGGACACGCCCAGACCTCGCAAGGCCATGGGCAATACAAAACCACCATTATAATCGGTATGTTCCCCAAGCAGATTGACCCGACCGGGCGAATAGGCCACCACGCCGGGCGCCTGTCCAAAATGCTTTTCAAACGCGGCCTTGACCGATGCCGTCTCTTTTTCTTCCGTCATGCATCCCCCCTACTTTACTGACTTATAATGAATATCGGACAAGGACCGCAAACGCTCCGCTGCACTTTCAGCGGTCAAATCGCGCTGGGCTTCCGAGAGCATTTCATAGCCAACCATGAATTTGCGCACTGTGGCAGAGCGCAGCAGCGGCGGATAGAAATGCGCATGCAATTGCCAGTGATCGAACTTGCCCTGTCGAGTCGGAGCCCCATGCCACCCCATCGTATAGGGGAATTCGGTCTCAAACAGATTGTCATATCTGGTGCATAGACCCTTGAGCGCATCGGCCAAGCTGTTCCGTTCCGAGTCTGTCAGATCCGGCAGGCGCAAAACGTGGCGTTTTGGCATGAGCAACGTCTCGAAAGGCCATGTCGCCCACCAGGGCACCACGGCGATCCAGTCATCATTCTCGACAACCACTCGCTCGCCTTTGCGCGCCTCATCCGCCGCATAGCGGACCAGAAGAACCTCACCATTCTCGGCCAGAAAGCGCGCTTGATTGCTGTCCTCAACGGCAACTTCGTTGGGCAGGAAATCCGAGGCCCAGATCTGGCCATGAGGATGGGGCTGCGAACAGCCCATCACGGCACCCTTATTTTCAAAAACGGCGACCCAGTCATACTTCGTCCCCAGATCAACGATCTGATCGGCCCATGTATCCACCACCTTGCGAATGTCGGTGACTTCCAGCTCGGGCAAGGTAAGATCATGCCGCTCGGAAAAGCACATCACGCGCGCCGTGCCACGCACAGTTTCCGCGCGAAACAGCGGATCGCCTGAGGTTCCTCCCGCTGGCGTATCTTCCAGCAAAGCAGGAAAGTCGTTTGGAAAGACGAACGGCCCCTTATAATCGGGATTCACCGCTCCCGAGTTCCGCTCATTGCCCGCACAGAGATAGCAATTGGGGTCGTGTCGCGGCTTCTCCACGATCACGACCTTTTCCTGCTGCCCCTGCCAAGGGCGTTTGTTGCGATGAGGTGAAACAAGCACCCACTCTCCCTTGAGCGGGTTATATCGGCGATGCGGAGCATCTGTGGGTACAGTTTCTTCAGCCATCAAGGGCCTCCTCACTATTTGCCGGCAAAGGGACCATATTTGGGCTCATGGTGCCAACGCCAGGCCGTTTCAATGATTGTTTCGAGCGCGTCAAATTTTGGCTTCCAGCCCAGCTCGGTTTTGGCGCGTGTGCTGTCGGCCACCAAGGTCGCAGAATCCCCGGCGCGGCGCGGCGCCATGTCATAAGGAATGGGGCGATTGGTCAGCCGCTTGGCGGTCTGGATGACCTCAAGGTTGGTAAAGCCGTTGCCGTTGCCAAGATTGAAGCGATGGGCACCCTCGTGGGTATCCATATAATCGAGCGCCAACAGATGGGCCGAGGCAAGATCAAGCACATGGATATAGTCGCGGATGCAGGTCCCGTCGCGGGTTTCATAATCGCTGCCAAAGACAGAAAGTTTCTCGCGAATACCAAGCGCTGTCAGCAGAACCAGCGGCACCAGATGCGTTTCCGGACTATGCGCTTCTCCGATCAAGCCATTGGGATGCGCACCAGCAGCATTGAAATAGCGCAAGGCAACCGAGCGAACACCGTAAGCGGTTGCCATATCGGAGAGCACCTGCTCAACCATGCGCTTGGACCAGCCATAAGGGTTGATCGGTCCCAGCGGGTGGGTTTCGTCGATCAAGTCACGTTGCGGATTGCCAAACACGGCGGCCGTAGAAGAGAAGACAATGCGATCAACACCCGCCTTGCGCATGGCGTCGAGCAGATTGAGCGTACCAGTAACGTTGTTGCGGTAGTAGAGATCAGGCATTTCGACCGATTCCCCCACGGCAATCAGTGCTGCAAAATGGATAACAGCATCCACCTTATGCTTTTTGAAAACAGCATCGAGATCCTGAGGGTTCAGAAGATCACCGCGCTCCAAGGTAACGCCAGCGATGGCCTCGACATGGCCCGAGGACAAATTATCAAAAACAACGACATCATGCCCGGCTTCCAGCAAAAGCTGAACCATATGGGAGCCAATATAGCCAGCCCCACCGCACACCAAAATATTCCGCTTCATATTTCCACTCCCAGTAGCAAACTCGCCCAAAGGCTGCATCGCAATTCAATGGTTATAACACCGAGCGTTAAAACACATTTTCGGCAGTTACTGAAGTGTAGCCCATAAATTGACACAAGTAAATATTTACTAGATAATTATCTTGCACAAAAATCAAAGGAGTTTTCAATCAAAACCGATTGATCGATCTACCCTTCCCTTGGAGGGTATAGTGTGGTTCAAAACAGCTAAGGGCAAGACAACAAGGAGCGACGGCATGGCAACCATCAAGGACATCGCAGACCGCGTGGGCGTATCGCCAACGACAGTTTCCCGCGTCCTCAATTATGACGCCAGCCTTTCCGTCTCAGAAGAAAAGCGCCGACAGATCATCGAGACGGCGCAAGATCTCGACTATGCCACACCGCGCATGCGGGCAAAGAAGAAGCAGATGAGCGGCGGCGCAAGCAACGCGCGGGTAACTCTGCTCCACACCCTTGATGCCACAGAAGAACTGGCCGACCCCTATTTCATCACCATCCGCCACAGCATAGAAAAGCATTTATCTCAAGCAGATCTCAAAATTGATCACCGCTGCAGCCAGCTTGACGATCTGCCCAAAGGCTTCCCCAAGAAAGGCGATGCCATTCTGGTGGTCGGCCCCCATGGACACAAGACAATTGATCATCTGGCGGAAACGGGTGTTCCTGTTGTTTGCGTTGACTTCCCGCCAGACAGGACAGATGTTGATTGCGTATTCCCGGATCTGGAACAGGCCACCGCCAATCTGCTCGACGCACTGTGGCAAAAGGGCTTTCGCAAATATGGCTTCATTGGCGCCCTCTCTGGCGAAGAGAACCCGCGCCGCCCCTATCCGGATTTGCGCAGCCGCACCTTCATGCAGTGGTTCAAGGCACGCGGGTTGGAAGCTCCAGCCAATGTGCGATTTGAACGCCTCACCCCGATGAGCGGCTTCGAACTCGCGCGCCAATTGCTAGACACTGAAGACCGCCCGGAAATCATCATCGCAGCCAACGATACCATGGCCATTGGCGCTCTTCAGGCCGCCAGCAGCCTTAACCTGCATGTGCCCAAAGATGTGCGCATCGTCGGGTTCAACGACATCCCCGCCGCCGGCCTTATTTCTCCGGGCCTGACAACTGTTGCCATTCCTGCCGAAGACATCGGAAAGGCCGCGGTTGACCTTTTGCTTGAGCGCCTTTCGGGCCGCAGCTTTTCCAAAAAGATCATTCTGGGCACAAAGATTCGCTGGCGCGAAAGCTGCTGAGCCCGCATGCATTGCCGTAAGCGCCCAATAAAAAAGCAGGAGCCAACCGAAGCCTGCCCCTGCCCTTGAAATCGAAATATATTAGCGCGCCTTAGCTTTTTTCAGGCACTGCCGTAATCTCAGTAGCGCCACCATGTTCACCAGACCATTTCAGAGGCTCATTCAGGAAGCTCTCAACACTGTCCAGTGTCTTGGTGTCGAAATAATTCTGCTTCTTGGCGACCGCCAGAACGTCGTGCCATGTGGCCAGATAATGCAGATTGAGATCGATTTTCTTCATATTTTCCAGCGCTTCGGGGAAGATGTCGTAATAGAAGAGAACGATCGTGTCGTGCACCTCGGCCTCAGCTTTGCGCATGGCTTCCACAAAGTTGATCTTGCTGCCGCCATCCGTGGTCAGGTCCTCCACGAGAAGAGCGCGTTTGCCAGCAATCGGAGCGCCTTCGATCTGTGCGTCGCGACCATAGCCTTTTGGTTTCTTGCGCACATAGTTCATTGGCAGAGCCAGCTTGTCCGCGATCCATGCAGCGAAAGGAATACCGGCCGTTTCACCACCAACAACAGCATCAATCTTCTCAAAGCCGATATCGCGCATGATCGTCGCGGCGCAAAATTCCATCAGCGCATTGCGAATGCGCGGGTAGGAGATCAGCTTGCGGCAATCGATATAGGTGGCGCTCGCCAAACCGGACGCCAGCATGAAGGGCTCTTCGGGACGGAAGTGCACCGCATTGACCTCCAGCAACATCTGTGCGGTCAACTCGGCCATTAGCGCGCGATCAGGGAAAGAAGAAGTAATCATCAGGGCATCCTTTGGAAGGTGCGAGCCGAATAAACGGCTCAAGCGTTAGCGGTTTCGTATCGCCAGAACAACGGGAAACCGGGATCAAAAACAACGACTTCATCACCATCAACGGTGATCTTGTCTTCCAGAACCAGCGGCGCATCGGTCTTGAACAGGCGAATGCGCTCTTCATTGGCCGGAAGACCGTAGAAGGCAGGACCATTAAGAGACATGAAGGCTTCAAGCTTATCAAGCGCGCCATCTTCCTCAAACACATGGGCCAGACAGTTGACCGTGTTGCTGGCATTGAACACACCGGCACAGCCGCAGGCACATTCCTTGGCAGACTTGGAATGCGGTGCCGAGTCTGTCCCAAGGAAGAAACGCCCGTCGCCAGAAGTCGCCGCTGCGCGCAGGGCAAGACGATGCTTCTCGCGCTTGGCAACCGGCAGACAATAATAATGCGGCTTGATGCCACCAACCAGAATGGCATTGCGGTTGATAATCAGATGATGAGTCGTGATGGTCGCAGCGGTTTTATCCCCCGCGCTCTTGACGAAATTCACTCCATCTTCGGTGGTCACATGCTCCATCACAATGCGCAAAGAAGGAAAACGCTCCCGTATCGGCGTCAGCACGCGGTCAATGAAAACGGCCTCACGGTCGAAAATATCGATATCGGCGTCAGTCACTTCCCCATGCACCAAAAGCGGCACATCAATCTCAGCCATTTTCTCAAGCACAGGATAAACAGCCTCGATGTTGCGCACACCGCTGTCCGAGTTGGTGGTTGCACCTGCGGGATAAAGCTTCAGCGCCTTGATGAGCCCCGATTTGACGCCCAATTCGACATCCGCCGGATCGGTGCGCTCTGTCAGATACAAGGTCATCAACGGCTCGAAGCGGTGGCCTGCCGGAAGAGCCGCCTTAATACGCCCCAGATAAGCCTCCGCATCAGAGGTCTTAACAACAGGAGGCACCAGATTGGGCATAATGATCGCCCGCCCGAAATGTGCACTGGTATGAGGCAAAACCGCCTTGAGCATTTCACCATCGCGCAAATGCAAATGCCAGTCATCGGGACGGCGAATAATAAAATCGGCTTGATTATCGGCTAGGCTCATGGGGCAACTCCTGAAGGCATCTCGCGGGGACATCGCTCCGCTAATGCAAATTGCGCTATCTTTAACAGCATTTTACCGAAAATGCCTAGCCCTTCGTTTGATCTGTGGAAGTCTGACCAGCTTTCCCCTGCCAATACCCACCCAGAATAGAAAAAGCCCGGACAGCAAGCTGCCCGGGCCTAGTCTAGTCCACTTTGCGTGGAGATGCGCTTTAGCTCTTGGCCAGATCTCCGGCAAAGGCGCCGACGCGCTTATAATCTTCATAGATTGCGTTATAGAGCTTATGCATTTCGGGATTCGGCTCGAAGCTTTTCTCGATCGGGCTCAGCATCGCATCCTTGGCTTTATAGATATCCTCATAGGCCCCGGCGGCAGTCGCTGCGAAAATGGCAGCCCCACGTGCGCAGGCCTGATCGGACAGAGCCACATCCACCTTGCGGTTCATCACATCGGCGCAAACCTGAGAGATGAAGTCAGACTTGCGAGCAATACCGCCAATGGCAACGATGCTGTTGACCTTGACACCCTGCTCTTCAAAGCGCTCCACGATTGCGCGCGATCCATAAGCCGTTGCTTCAATCAGGGCACGATAGATGGACGGCGCCGTCGATCCAAGATGCAATCCAGCAATAATAGACTTCACTGTCTGGTCAGCATCAGGCGTACGACGTCCATTAAGCCAGTCCAAGGCGCGCTCACCATAACCACCCGGCGGCAACTCGGCGGCTTCCTTTTCAAGCTCCGGCAACAGGGAACCAGCCTTGCCACGACCATTCCGGCCCCACTGCAGCAAACGCTCGAACCATGCGAAGACATCACCGAAGGAAGACTGGCCAGCTTCAAAACCAACCAGATCAGGCAGAACGCTACCCGGAACCTGACCGCAAATACCGCTGACCAACGTGTCGCTCACCTCTTCAGGCGGCGCAACAAGGATGTCGCAGGTGGAAGTGCCCATGGCACGAACCAGAGAATATGGCTCGATACCGGCCCCAACAGCGCCCATATGACAATCGAAAGCACCAACGGCAATCGGAATACCGGCCTTGAGGCCAAAGCGCCCGGCCCAGTCAGAAGACAGATTGCCAGCAACCTGATCACTGGTCTTGGTTTCCCCGAACAGCGGCGTGGTCAGATTGCCCAGCAGCGGATCAAGCGCCTGCAGCCATTCCCGGCTCGGCAAGCCGCCAAATTCCGGATGCCACAAAGCCTTGTGCCCGGCCGCGCAACGAGAGCGAACGATCTTGGACGCATCGGTCACACCAGCCAGCACAGCAGGGATCCAGTCGCACAGCTCGACCCAATTGGCCGCTGCGCGGAAAACGGTCGGATTACGACGACCGACATTCAGGATCTTGGCCCAGTACCATTCCGAAGAATAAATGCCGCCGACATATTTTGTATAATCAGGAAACTGGCCCGAATGGCACAGATCATTGATCTCCTGCGCTTCGGCAACAGAGGTGTGGTCTTTCCAGAGAATGCACATGGCATCCGGATCAGACGAGAAACCATCCTTGAGCGCCAGTGCGGTACCGTCGGCCGTGACAGGCATGGGGGATGACCCGGTGGTGTCTACGCCAATACCGATAATGTCTGGATGCGCTTCGAGCCCGGCGATTGCTTCGCGCACGGCTGAGCCCATCGCTTCGAGATAGTCTGACGGATGCTGGCGAAACTGCTGACGCGCCGCATCACAGAATTTCCCCTCGGCCCAGCGGGGATAGTTCGCAACTGCCGAGGAAAGCTCCTCCCCGTCTGCTACCCGGACAACAACGGCCCGCACACTATCCGATCCGAAGTCGAGACCGAGAGCACAGCTGTCATTGGTTGAACTCATTCGATATTCCTCCCTACCGTTGAAACGCCAACAGGTTTTCTTTGGCCGCTTCTATGGATAATTCTCCTCAAACTCATCCATAACGCGGCTTTCAATTTCGATAGACTTAGTTTACAATATGGACGATCCTGATATTCCACAATGCAGCATCAGGCTAGAGACATGGACGATCATTCTTATTTCGATCCTGCCCAAGATCCGCAGGTACAGAGAATCTTTAACAAGCTTTCCTATCGCAGTTCACCCAAGAACTACGACAAGGAAGTGGCCGCTCTTTTCCCGGGATTCGAGTTTGGAATCCGGCTTGTTGCGGGCATTACCCCCATTGAAAAGGGAGGGCCACTCGATTTCCATATCGACCGTCCTAACGGCATGCATGGATGGATCATCAACCTGACCGTGGATGGCCAGGGGAAGCTCTTCGATGGCAAGAATACAACGATTGTGAAGCCAGGAGACCTCGTCCTCTTCCCCCCTGACGCTCGCCATTTCTATGGCCGGGACCCAGATTCCGACAAATGGTGGCACCGCTGGATCTATTTCCAGCCGCGCGCCTTCTGGAAGCCATGGCTGCAATGGGATGAAGAGGTCAACGGCGTTTATATCATGCGCCACAGAGAGGAAAGCCGCTTCAGCGAATTGTTCCGCCTCTTCGTGGAAGTGGAAAAATGGGCAGGACTTTCCGACAGCCTTTCTGCCGACCTTGCATTCAACAGACTGGAACATATCCTGCTATTTTGTGCAAGGATGAACAGAGCGGAAAAGAAGTCCAACATCGAAATTGACGAGCGCGTTCTGGCCGCCTGCACGCTAATTTCCAACAATCTGGACAAGCCACTGACGGTCAACGAAATCGCAAGTCATGTCTGCCTGTCCCCATCACGTCTATCCCACCTGTTCCGCAAATATATCGGCACAGGCATTGTGCAATGGCGCGATGGTCAGCGCATCCAGTATGCCATGCAAGTGCTGCGCGTCTCCAACGTTCCCATCAAGGCACTCTCGCAGATGGTCGGCTATGAGGATCCGCTTTATTTTTCACGTGTTTTCCGCCGCCACACCAACATGAGCCCACGCACATTCCGAGAGCGCAGCCTTTCCATGATCGTTCGCTCCGAAGGAGAGCAAATCGACAACGCATTGGATAAGGCAACCGCCGTTTTTGCAGCCGAAGTGCCACTGCCCAAACACGGCAGTTAACGTCCGCGCATCAAAGCGAGCCGCCTCTCGCCCCAGGCAATGAAGGGCAAAATAAATTGGGAAACGAAAAAGCCCGACCAATCACTTGGCCGGGCTTTTCTTATTGCAATGCGCTTTCAGCGATTATACGCGAATGCCCTTAGCCAGGTGCCAATAGATTTCATTATTGCGCAGCGTCTGCTTGAAATCGGAGATTTTGGTATCGCCGTCAATCAAGGCCAACTCGATTCCGGCGATAGTCGCAAAGTCTTCCAGCATCTCCGCAGTCACATCATAGCTGTAAGCGGTGTGGTGGGCGCCACCGGCCAAAATCCAAGCCTCACAGGCGGTTTTGAAGTCTGGCTTACATTGCCACACAGCGCGCGCCACAGGGAGCTTTGGCAGGTCCGGATGCTCAACAGAGGTCACCTCGTTGGCAATCAGGCGGAAACGGTTACCCATGTCGATAAGGCAGGCGTTGATAGCGCTGCCCTTGACCGAGTCAAAGACCATACGCACCGGATCCGGCTTACCACCAATGCCAAGCTCGTGAATCTCAAGGCGCGGCTTGCTTTCTGCGATGGTCGGGCAGACCTCAAGCATATGAGCTCCAAGAACCAGCTCTTCACCCGGCTTGGAAACATCATAAGTGTAATCTTCCATAAAGGAGCAGGCACCGCTCTTACCATGCCCCATAACCTTCATGGCGCGCACAAGCGCAGGGGTTTTCCAGTCGCCTTCACCAGCAAAGCCGAAGCCCTGCTCCATCATGCGCTGAGGCGCAAGGCCGGGAAGCTGATTGAGGCCATGCAAATCTTCAAATGTATGGGTAAAGCCCTTGTAATTCCCCTCTTTAAGGAAGTAGGAAATGGCCAGTTCCTGCCGCGCTGCATCAAGCAGGGAAGACCGCTTAGCACCACCAGCCTGAAGCTCGGGAACAAGCTCATAAGTCTTGTCATATTCCGCAACCAGCGCTTCCACGTCAGCATCTGAGAAGTCAGCCATTTTGGCGACCAGATCACCAACCGGCCAGTAATCCACCTTGAAGCCGAAGGCCATTTCGGCAGACACCTTGTCGCCATCGGTCACGGCAACATTGCGCATATTGTCACCAAAGCGGCAAACGCCTGAGCCCTGCCAATCGTCCCAGGCGCGCGCAGCGCGCATCCAGCTGTCAATCCGATCCTGAACCGCAGGATCGCTCCAGTGGCCAACAACAACCTTGCGGCCAATGCGCATGCGCGTATGCAGGAAACCCGCTTCCCGGTCGCCATGGGCAGACTGGTGCAGGTTCATGTAGTCCATATCAATGGAATCCCAAGGCAATGCTGCATTGAGCTGCGTATGCAGATGCAGCATCGGCTTGGTCAGAGCGTTAAGGCCGCGAATCCACATTTTGGAAGGCGAAAAAGTATGCATCCACAAGATGATACCGCCACATTCAGGGTCAGCCGACGCCCGACGGCAAACATCCGCAATTTCCTCCCCGGTCGTCGCCACTGTCGCAAATTCGAGCGGCAACACCAGACGCCCGTCTTTGGACAGCCCCTCAACAACCTTACGGGCACCATCAGCCACCTCGGCCAATGTTTCCGGACCATAAAGGTGCTGCGAGCCGCACACAAACCAGAATTTCAAAGGTTTCAAACCAAACATTTCCATGCCCTTTCAATTTTCGACCGGCGTCAGTTGCGCGATGGTCTGGATATGTTTGCGCGAAGGATGCAAAGCCTAAATCCCTCCCCTTTGCGCAAAAAAGCGGTTCCGAGATGCTTAGGCATTTCCCCCCTCGGAACCGCAAGACGGTACCTATTTCTGCCCATACCAGGCATTTTTTCCATGTTTGCGCTCATAGTGATAATCGAGCACATACTGCTCCAATGGCGGTATGGGATTGGTAATCGTTGCGGTAATCGTTGCCATGTGGGCAACCTCTTCGAGCACAACTGCATTGTGCACGGCGTCATCAGCATCCTTGCCCCAGGCAAAAGGCCCATGGCCGGCCACCAGAACCATCGGAACAGCTGCGGGATCAAGCCCTTCAAAGCGTTCAACAATGGCCTCGCCGGTCGTCGTTTCATAGTCTCGATTGACCTGTTCTTCAGTGAGAGGCTTGGTGCAGGGCACCGGACCGGCGCAATAATCCGCCTGCGTGGTACCGAGGCACGGAATCTCCCGGCGCGCCTGAGCCCAGGCGACAGCATGGCGGGAATGGGTATGCACCACACCACCAATCTGCGGAAAGGCCTTGTAAAGCGTGGTATGGGTTTTCGTGTCAGAAGACGGCTTCTTACTGCCCCAGACAACATTATTGTCGAGGTCAACAACCACCATATCGTCAGCAGACATCGTTTCGTAAGGGACGCCCGACGGCTTGATGACAACCAGCCCCTTCTCACGATCGATCGCACTGACATTACCCCAAGTGTAGATCACGACACCACGGTCATTCAGTTCGATATTCGCGCGAAAAACCTCTTCCCTCAGTTCTTTCAGCATTTGAATGTCCTCCTCAAACCGCCCTATTCGTCACGTGGCTTCATGCGAGCCAGGGCTTATTTTCGAAATATTACAGCAACCGGAGCACCATTCTGGCCATTCATCTGACCACACCCCTCGACCAGTCCACCTTGAAAATATGGACAGATCCCCGCCAGGCGGTTAGAGGCTATAAGGTTATACTTATGGATTATCTTGCTATCCGCACCAATGAGGCGATTGCTATAAAACAAGCATTTTTCGACTGCACGCCGGATATGGCAAAAATGCTTGCGGAAAGCGCCGAACCAGAAATGTCCTATAGATGATCCGATCAGCGATCCCGAATGTCTCGACATTCTGGAAAAGAGGTGGGCTGCAGGCCAGCCCACCCATTGGTTCACTTGAAGACTTAGCCAGCCTTCTTCTTGTTGTAGACGTCGAAGATAACGGCCGCGAGCAGAACAACACCCTTAATGACCTGCTGCCAATCGATACCGATGGACAGAATGGACATGCCGTTGTTCATCACACCCATCAGGAAGGCACCAATAATCGCGCCGGTAACCGTACCGACACCACCTGTCGTGGATGCACCACCAATGAAGACAGCTGCGATAACGTCAAGCTCGTAGCCATAACCGGCTTTCGGGGTTGCCGTGTTGAGGCGAGCAGCAAACACCAAGCCAGCAAAGGCAGCCAGAAGCCCCATGTTGGCGAAGGTCAGGAATGTTAGACGCTCGGTATTCACACCGGAGAGCTTGGCAGCTTTCACGTTGCCACCCAGAGCATAGATCCGACGACCAACCGTAGAAGACGAGGTCAGGAAGCCATAAGCAGCAACCAGCACAGCAATAACGATCAGAACGTTTGGATAACCTCTGTAGCCAGCCATAACGTAGGAAAGATAGTTGATAGCGAAGACGATAAGAAGATTCTTCAGCACAAAGAAGGCAAATGGCTCTTCAAGATTACCGAACTTGGCGCGTTCTTTACGATCTTTCCAAGCGGAATAAATCAGGAATACACTCAGGATGATCCCAAGAACAACTGTCAGCATGTGCGGACGACCAACACCGAACAGGTCAGGAATGAAACCCGAGCTCAGTTTCTGGAAGCCGGTCGGGAACGGGCCGATGGACTGACCATTGAGCAACGCCAGCGTAAGACCGCGGAAGCTAAGCATACCAGCCAGCGTAACGATAAAGGCCGGGATCTTGTAATACGCCACCCAAAAGCCCTGCAACGCCCCAATCGCGGTACCAACAATCAGGCACACGATGATCGTGACAACATAGTTGATCTCGTAATTGACGATCATCACGGCAGCGAGAGCGCCAATAAAGCCCATGACCGAGCCGACCGACAGGTCGATATGGCCTGCCACAATGATGAGCAACATACCAATCGCCATGATGACGATGTAGCTGTTCTGAAGAATGAGGTTGGTCAGGTTGAGCGGCTTCATGAGAATACCGTTGGTAACAACCTGGAAGAAGATCATAACAGCGATCAGGGCAATCAAAAGGCCGTATTCGCGTACGTTTGACTTCAGATAACTGGCGACGCTGACAGTTGCACCTGCGTCAGAGTTTGCCGGAGACGGGTTTTCCACCTGTGACATTGTTTCAGCCTTTGTCCTTGATGATCATCCGCATGATTTTTTCTTGCGAAGCTTCCTTCGTAGGCATTTCGCCAACCATCCTGCCCTCGTTCATGACGTAGATCCTGTCTGTCATGCCCAGCAGTTCTGGCAATTCCGAAGAAATGAAAATGATACCCTTGCCCTCTTGAGCGAGCTGGTTGATGATCGCGTAAATTTCGTATTTGGCATTCACGTCGATACCGCGTGTCGGCTCATCCAGAATGAGCACATCCGGGTTGGCAAACAGCCATTTACTCAAAACGACCTTCTGCTGGTTGCCACCAGACAAGTTGACCACCTGCTGCATCAAACTGGAGCATTTGGTGTTCAGCTTCTTCTTATATTCAAGACCGACGCGGGTTTCCGCATTATCATCGATGACGATGCCCTTGGATACGCCTTCCAGATTGGAGAGTGTCGTGTTGACTTTGATGCTGTTCTCAAGAACCAGACCATATTCCTTGCGGTCCTCGGTCACATAAGCCAAACCGTTTGCAACGGCCTTGTTGATCGTACTGACGTCGATCGGTTCGCCACGCAACTCAACTTGTCCTGAAATTTTCTGGCCATAAGCACGACCAAAAAGGCTCATCGCAAGTTCAGTTCGCCCGGCACCCATCAAGCCGGAAATCCCGACGATCTCGCCTGCACGAACATTGAAATTGACATCGCGGATCAAATGGCGGTCAGCATGCACCTGGTGATAGACATTCCAGCCCTTCACCTCGAGCAGCATGTTGCCGATTTCAGGAGTCCGCTGGGGGAAGCGGTTGGTCAGTTCTCGCCCGACCATGTCCTTGATGATCTTGTTTTCCATTTCCTCGGTTTTGTCACAGTCCAGCGTACTGACGGTCTGACCGTCGCGCAACACTGTGATCTTGTCCGCAACCTTCACAACCTCATTGAGCTTGTGCGAGATCAGAATTGAGGAAATGCCTTTGCTTTTGAATTCGAGCAGAAGCTGCAGCAGCGCTTCACTATCCCGCTCGTTCAGAGAAGACGTTGGCTCGTCGAGAATGAGCAACTTCACTTCCTTGGAGAGAGCCTTGGCAATCTCAACCAGCTGCTGCTGACCCGTACCCAGGTTCGTAACCAGCGTGCCGGTTGGTTTGTCCAGCCCGACAATCTTGAGCAGCATCTCTGCTTCAGAGTGCGCTACAGGCCAATTGATGACCCCTTTGGTAGCCCGCTCGTTGCCCAGGAAGATATTCTCGGCGATTGACAGAAGAGGAACCAGAGCCAGTTCCTGGTGAATGATGATAATGCCCTTTTCTTCACTGTCGGAGATGGTGGCGAATTTCTGGGTTTCTCCGTTATAGACGATATCCCCTTCATATGTGCCATGGGGATAGACGCCCGAGAGAACCTTCATCAGGGTTGACTTGCCTGCGCCATTCTCACCGACCAAGGCATGAATTTCACCTTCGCCGACCGTCAGGTTCACATCACTCAAGGCCTTTACACCTGGAAAGGTCTTGGTGATTCCTCGCATTTCTAAGATGGTGTTCATGTCAGCCTCAAGCAAACAGTCTCTTTATTGTTCTTGAAGAACGGATGGAGGGGGTGAGACTTTCCACCTCCCTCCCCCGGGAGGACCCTTACTTGATCTGATCCATGGTGTAGTAACCGCTGTCGATCACGATTTTTTCCCAGTTGGAAGCATCGACAGGAACTGGTTTCAGAAGGTAGGAAGGAACCACTTTGACGCCGTTGTCATAGGTTTCGGTGTCATTGATTTCTGGTTCGCCACCTTCGAGCAGAGCATTCACCATGCCGACAGTCACGCGAGCCAGCTCACGGGTGTCTTTGAAGATGGTAGAATACTGTTCGCCAGCCAAAATAGATTTGATTGACTGAACTTCTGCGTCCTGACCGGTTACGATCGGCATTTTCATGTCGCCAGAGCCGTAGCCAACGCCTTTGAGCGAGGACAGGATACCAATGGACAGACCATCATACGGAGCCAATACGCCGTGTACGGTTTTGTCAGTGTAGAAGGCGGAAAGCAGGTTATCCATACGAGCCTGTGCAACAGCACCGTCCCAACGCAGGGTACCAACCTTGTCCATGCCGAACTGTTCGGAAGGAACAGCAATGCTGCCATCGTCGATCAGTGGCTGCAGCACAGACATTGCGCCGTCATAGAAGAAGTAAGCGTTGTTGTCGTCCGGAGACCCACCAAAGAGCTCTACGTTCCAAGGTTTTGCATCCGGGAAGCGTTCTTTAAGACCTTTCACCAAGCTGGAAGCCTGCTGTACGCCAACCTGGAAGTTATCGAAAGTTGCGTAATAGTCGACGTTGCCAGAGTCACGGATCAGGCGGTCATATGCGATCACTTTGATACCGGAATCTGCTGCCAGTTCAAGAGCGCCAGAAAGGGTCGTACCATCGATAGAGGCGATAACGAGAACGTTGACGCCCTTCAGGATCATGGTTTCGATCTGACGCAGCTGGTTGGCGATGTCGTCTTCTGCATATTGCAGGTCAGTCTCATAGCCAGCATCTTCAAATTGCTGTTTCATGCTGTTGCCGTCAGTAATCCAGCGTGCGGATGACTGAGTAGGCATAGCGATACCAACAAATCCCTTATCTGCAGCCACAGATGGGGAAGAGGCGAATGAAGCGCCCAGAGCCAACGCCATGGCCCCCATCGTCACTGTGTTGAAGAGTTTTCCAAGTCCAAGCATGTTGTCCTCCCTTGCTTGAAAACACGTAAGGTGCAAATCCGCGCCACGCGGAGCGAGGCGCAAATCGAGCGGATCGAGGGAAGCAAAGCGTATACGGATAGTACTGGGAAAAGCAGCCTAGGGTTGCTTAAGCAAATTCAGGGCATAAAAACCCGCATCCAGCACAAGCGCGCCAGATCACCTCCCAATTCAGGCACCATTCCGGCAACCTAAAATCCTTCAATCCTCCGAGAACTATATTTCAATGAAAAGCCAATTTTGGAAAGGAGGCATTTAGTCAAAAATATGGACGATTTAGCTTTTTTGATCGATTGCCAGCCCGCAGCATCATTTTACAATGTTTCAGCTCTCGCCTCATCACAAAGTCAAGCAGCCAATAGTATGATGGTAGAGAGCATGTTTAAGAGGGTGTAATACAAAGACAATCGCAAATTCTGCGCTAAATCGCGGATTTGAGAAAATAATTCAAATATAAGAACAGGATCCAAGCACTCAATCGATACTATAAACGTCGCCATGATTTTACACAGAAGCGACAATATCGCCTTCTAATGCCCATATACCCAATACAATCAGAATAGAACATCATATTACTCGTAGCAGAAATATCGCTTTTCATATCGACAAGGCACGCAATATGCCGCTCAGCGACAAGAAAGCCTGCCTGATATATGCACAAAAAGGGCGCACATAGCAGACATGCACAATAGATAGCCCTAACAAACGGGCTTAGAAAATATATTTTTTTCGTAACATGAATTAAATATCATGACAAGTTGCAGACCCGGCGATGTTACAAAATGCTACAAAAAAGCCACTCGGAATAATTGTATCCGAGTGGCTAAAATAGAAAGTGCTTAAATTTGAAAGGCTTTTAGGCCTGACCAAGCTTGCTTGCGGCTTTAGCGCGTTCAGCAATGGCATCCCAGTTCTTGGCATTCACATCAGCCAAAGGTGCAATCCAGGTGCCGCCCACAGCGAAGCAGTTCTTCTGGGAGAGATACTCTTCAGCATTCTCAGGCTTAACACCACCGGTGGGGCAGAAACTGATATCGCCGACCGGCCCGGAAACAGCCTTGAGCATGCCAACGCCGCCAACAATACTGGCCGGGAACATTTTCAGTTCCTTGAAGCCCGCTTCGCGCAGGGTCATCATTTCGCTCACGGTGCCAGACCCTGGAAGGAATGGCCAGTCAGTTGCCTTGAGAGCATTGAGCAGCGTTTCGGACGTACCTGGAGACACACCGAAATGTGCACCAGCATCGATGGAAGCCTTGAGCTGCTCTTCAGACAGGATGGAGCCAACACCAACGACGCAATCCTTCACTTCGTTTACGATTGCCTTGATGGCATCAAGAGCTGCCGGCGTGCGCAGGGTCACTTCAACGGCAGGCAGGCCATTGTCGACAAGGCAACGGGCCAGAGGAACAGCATCCTCGACATTCTCGATGACAACAACAGGGATGACTTTGGCACCTTTACAGATGCTGGAAACCAGATCACGCATGATCGATCCTTTACTTAACGCGGGTCCAAACTGATTTATCGATGATGGCGCCCGGGTGCATAATGACCTGCCCCGCAACACCGTGAGCCGTTTTTGCGGCTTCTTCTTGAGATCCACCCAGAGCACGCTGGCCCAGATACCCAGCAGCAAAGGAATCCCCTGCGCCCGTTGTATCCTTCGGCTTCAGCTTTGCAGCTGGCGGAACATTCTTAACCTCGTCACCGGTGAACAGAAGGCAGCTCGACGCGCCTTCCTTGACCACCACTTCACCTGCGCCGTAGCCCTTCCACTGCTTGGCAATGTCCAGACCCTCAGCCTCGCCCCAAAGCGCGACATGATCATCCGCGGTTACCAGAGCGAAATCGCTAACCGAGGCAGCGCGCTCGAAGGCGGCGCAGCAAACAGCCGAATCCGGCCAAAGTTTCGGGCGATAGTTGGGGTCAAAGCCCACTTTGACCTTGTCCTTGACCTTGCTGATCGCATCGATCAGAGCTGACCGCTGCGCTTCATCAAGAATAGCCAGAGTGATACCAGAGAAATAGATGACATCAAACTGTTCCAGCAGTGCCGCGATCTTGTCAACGGACCAACCGGCAAACATCTTCTTGGCAGCAGCATCATTGCGCCAGTAGGTAAAGAAGCGTTCGCCCGTGTCATCATTCTCGATCATGTAGAGACCGGGATTCTTGTCTTCCACCACGGTGACCGAATCCGTCAGGATGCTCTCTGCTTCCAGCGCCTTGCGGATGCCTTCGCTCATCGGATCAACACCAAGCCCGGTGATATAGGAAACCTCGATCTCGGGTGCGAATTGCCGGGTCAGGTAGGCGGCGGTATTGAAGGTGTCACCAGCAAAACCCTGTTTGAACAGACCATCACCGGCGGGAGCCAATTCAATCATACATTCGCCGATACAGGCGATTCTGACAGCTTTCGTCATATACAAGCGCCGGAGGAACTCCGGGCCTCCTCGAGCGTGTCCTGCGCCCTGCGTGGAGCAGGCGGGCACGCCTTGTTTCAGTGATTATACCATTTTGCGCGATGCAAGCATCCTGCAAAATGCCCAAGCCAAACAAGGCCGCGCTGAACGCGCGGCCTCCAAGACCAAGTCCAGTTCTTGCAAGAGAAGAACTAGACTAAAGTTTACTCAATCGCGACTCTTTTCTTCAGAAAAGTCGATAACTTTTCTTCAAAACAGCCTTAGCGTGCCAACCAGCCGCCATCTACCGCAATGGTATAGCCATTGATGTAGGAAGAAGCAGGCGAAGACAGGAACACGACCGGACCAGCCAGATCAGACGGCAGGCCCCAGCGACCAGCCGGAATACGATCAAGGATCTCCTTGCTGCGTGCGGCGTCTTCACGCAGAGCCTGAGTATTGTTGGTGGCCATGTAGCCCGGAGCGATGGCATTCACATTGATATCGTATTTGGCCCATTCGTTGGCCAGCAGACGGGTGACGCCCATAACACCGGATTTGGATGCCGTATAAGAAGGCACGCGGATACCGCCCTGGAAGGACAACATGGAAGCAACATTGACGATGTTACCGCCTTCACCCTGCGCCACAAACTGCTTGGCAACAGCCTGAGACAGGAAGAACACGGACTTGATGTTGATATTCATCACATCATCCCAGTCCTTCTCGGTGAACTCGATGGCGTCTTCGCGGCGAATGATACCTGCATTGTTGACCAGAATGTCGATACGACCATATTCGGCAACCGTTTTGGCGACGATGTCGGGAATATCATCCATTTTCATAAGGTTGGCACGGATATCGAGGAACTTGCGGCCAAGGCCTTCAATCATGTCCTTGGTATCTGATGGCTCAACGATATTGACGCCAGCAATGTCGCAGCCCGCTTTGGCAAGGCCAACAGCCATGCCCTGTCCAAGGCCGGTATCACAGCCGGTTACAATGGCAATTTTACCAGAGAGATCAAATTGTTCTTTCATCATATTGACTCCATTTGATATTCGTTATGCGTCAATCCACTGCACCAGACGATCCAGAGTAAATGGCTCGTTGGTCAGGAATGCATAAGCTTCTGAGACGGCAGCGACGAGGGTGTCACTTGCCAGAGATTTCCCCCAGATACTTTCTTCGCCAAGGTAAGCCTTGACCATTGCTTCAACACCTTGCGCGTCTTTCAACGCACCGATTTCAGCCATCTTAGCGATCACGTCTTCTGCATCGCGTGGTGGAAGCTCGGCACTGCCCTCAAAGGCACCGGTATAGAAAGCAAGCCATGCGGCCAGCGACAGGCTCATGCAACGCGGCGCCTTGCCGGTTGCCGCCATGGCACTTTCAAAGCGTGGCAGGTTGCGGGTGTGGAACTTGGCCAGACCATTCAGCGAGATATCGTACCAGCGATGCACGATGAACGGGTTGGCGAAACGACGCAGGACCTCGGCACTGAATTCATTCAGCTCTTCGCGCGGCAGCGACAGATATGGGATGATTTCCTGCTCAAGCATGGTGTTGAGGAAGCAGCGGGCGGCCTCATTGTCCATGGCTTCTTTCACAGAGTTGGTGCCAGACAGCAGCGCCAGCGGGCAAAGACCGGTATGGGCACCATTGAGGATCGCCACCTTGCGTTCCTTGTAGCCGTCAGCATTTGGCACAATCACCGTGCCCGCATCCTTCTCTGCCATCGGCAGGCAAAGATCAGGCTTGCCTTCGCGCTGTTCAATCACAAGGAAGTGGAACAGCTCCCCAGTCACCATCAGAGGATCAAGATAGCCCAGTTCCTTTTCGATATCGGCGGCTTCATCACGCGGATAGCCCGGCACGATGCGGTCAACCAGCGTGTTGAAGAAGGCGTTCTTGCTTTTCAGCCAACTCATGAAGTCCGCACCCAGATCCCAATCCTTGGCATGCTGGTGAACGCATTTTTCCAGCTCATCGGCATTATGGTCGATCAGCTCGCACGGCAGGAAGTGGAAGCCAGGAGCATCGACGCCGCCACATGTATTGAAGCGTTCCAGCAGCAGACGGGTCACCTTGGCCGGATAGGAGGCCGGTGGCGTGTCCGTTGCCTTGCAGTCGGCATTGTAAACGATGCCGGCTTCTGTGGTGTTCGAGACCACGGCAACAAAGTCGGTGTTGCGGGCCAGCGCCAGAACCTCGTCCCACTGTTTGACAGCATTGAGCTCACGACGAACAGCTGAGATGAGGCGGGCATCAGACACTGCCTCTCCATCCGGGCCAACGCCACGGGAGAGAACGGTATAGACACCGTCGCTGTCATTGAGCGAAATCGGCACACCGCCATCAATCGGGCGGACAATGACGACACCATAGTCGCTGCCGCAATCTTCGTTCATGCGATCGATTTTCCAATCCATGAAGGCTCTGAGGAAATTGCCCTCACCAAACTGGATGATCCGTTCTGTCGGACGAGCCCGGCCTGCAAGATTGCTCTCATTCACGCGTTGCATTGAAGTCTTTCCTTTTCATAATCTTTATTCTGTATCCATGGGGAGGAGGAGCGGATGCCTCACATCATTGCCCCAATCTGCCATGGTACGAATTCATATTCACCCAGCCCCAGACGCTCGGATTTGGTTTTCTCGCCAGACGCCACCGCGATGATATAGTCGAGCATTTCTGCGCCCTTCTCTTCCAGAGACACACCTTTGGAGAGGACGTCACCACAGTTGACATCCATGTCATCCGGCATGCTTTCAAACAGGTGGTCGTTGGTGGCAACCTTGATGGTTGGAGCCGGTTTGGATCCGAAGGCAGAGCCGCGCCCGGTGGTAAAGACCACCATATGTGCACCACCTGCAATCTGGCCGGTTGCACAAGCCGGGTCATAGCCCGGCGTGTCCATATAGACGAAGCCCGGCTTGGTCATTTTCTCGGCATAATCATAAACGGCGGTCAGCGGCGTGGAGCCGGACTTGGCCGTTGCACCAAGAGACTTTTCCAGAATGGTGGTCAAGCCACCAGCCTTGTTGCCCGGGCTGGGGTTGTTGTCGAGACTGCCATCATTAACATCGACATAATGCTCCCACCATTTGATCTGATTGATCAGCTTGTCGGCGATTTCCTTGCTCTCGGCCCGACGCAGGAGAAGCTGCTCGGCACCATAGATTTCCGGCGTTTCAGAGAGAATGGCCGTCGCGCCCAGGCCAGCCAGCATGTCGGCGGTCTTGCCTAGGGCCGGGTTGGCCGTGATGCCTGAAAACCCATCAGAGCCACCACACTGCAGCGCAATCTTCAGTTCGGAGGCCGGGCATGGCTCACGCTTGACCTTATTCACCTCAGGCAACAGCTCACGGACCTTGGCCTTGATGGCCTCGATGGTCTTGCGAGTTCCACCCACTTCCTGAATGGCAAGGCTGTGGAACTGCTCCATCACTTCGCCATTGTCGGCATCGAAGCGCGATTTCATGCGCGCCATTTCCATCATTTCGCAGCCAAGCCCTACGAAAACGGTGGCGCCCACATTCGGATGCGTCGCATAGCCCCAAAGCACACGTTCGAGCACCTCCATGCTCTTTGTGCCACTCATGCCACAACCGGTGCTGTGGGTCAGCCCGACAATGCCGTCAACATTCTCATATTCATCGAGAATGCCCGAAGCAATCAGCTCCTGTGTGGCATGTTTGATAACCGTAGCCGAGCAGTTCACCGTTGCCAGCAAGGCGAGGAAATTGCGTGTTCCCACTTCGCCATTCTTGCGGCGATAGCCCATAAAGGTGCGCGGCTCCATGGTTGGGATGGCAGCCTTGGCCTTTTCCAGATCCAGCCCGACCTGATAATCCTGCCCATGATCGGAAAAGGCAAGATTGTGGGAATGCACATGGTCACCGGCCGCGATATCCTGCGTAGCGCGGCCAATGACTTCGCCAAACTTGATAATCTCTTCGCCCTTCTTGTGATCCTTGCGCGCGAGTTTGTGCCCGGGGAAAACATTGCCCGCCAGCGGCGCACCAAGACCCAGCGGGTCATCGCCAGCCTTTGCGCCTGCCGGAAGGATCGCAATCGTATCCGCCGGATTAAGAATAATGGGTGCTGATTTACTCATGCAGAAGCCCTTTCATGAATTATACCGGCCATCAGGCCCCGGAGTTCAGCCAAGCCACGCATGCGCCCTATCAGGGGATAGCCCGGATGCGTGTCCCGATGATGATCATCAAGCAGCTCGTGTCCGTGATCTGGCCGGAAAACGATATCGGCATCGGCTCTGCCTTCTTCCTGGCGCCGATTTTCTTCATCAAGGAGATGTGCAACAAGCAGAGCCATGTCGGTGTCGCCTCCCAGATGTGTGGCTTCCTCGAAGGAGCCGTCGGCAAATTTTCTGACATTGCGCAAATGGGCAAAATGGATCTTGTCGGCAAAGCGCTTTGCAATGGCCGGAATATCATTATCCGGATGCGCGCCAAGAGATCCCGAGCAAAGCGTCAGGCCATTGGCCCGGCTTTCATGCGCGGAGAGAACCCATGCAATGTCCTCTTGTGTTGAAACAATACGCGGCAAGCCCAGAATATCCCGCGGCGGGTCATCCGGATGCACGGCGAAACTGAGACCGAGATCCTCGGCAGCAGGAATGATTTCATCAAGAAAACGCTTGTAATTGGCCCGCAGGCCATCCCGATCGATACCCGCATAGCCCTTCAAGGCCTCCTT
Organism: uncultured Cohaesibacter sp.; assembly: GCF_963678225.1. Taxonomy (NCBI): domain Bacteria; kingdom Pseudomonadati; phylum Pseudomonadota; class Alphaproteobacteria; order Hyphomicrobiales; family Cohaesibacteraceae; genus Cohaesibacter; species uncultured Cohaesibacter sp. The sequence goes on from NZ_OY782764.1 coordinate 113,284, forward strand.
AAGCTGCTTGATGGTGTAGCGATCATAGGCCCCCGGCAAACCGGCCATGACGGACGTCATCAAGCGCTCTCGCTTGGTCTCATCAGACAAGGAAAACCACACACGCCCGCGTTCCAGCGCGTCTTCGCAATAGTCTGCTTCGGCGCCTTCGCGCTCAAGCATATAGACTTCCAGCGCAGCCATACGTGCTGCATCAAAGCGCAGACAGCTTCCGCCCCCATCAACAGGCGCCTTGAGATCGGTGCGCGTCCAGTCCAGAAGCGGCATGAAATTATAACAGATGACCTTCACGCCCTCGGCAGCCAGATTGGCCATAGACTGGCGATAATTGGCAAAGAGTTGGGAGAGGTCCCCCTCGCCTTTCTTGATCCGCTCATGGATCGGGAGGCTTTCCACCACCGGCCAGCGAAAGCCAGCCAGCTCGATGCTCTTGCGCATCTTGACGATGCTTTCCCGTGGCCAGACTTCGCCATAAGGGACTTCATAGAGGGCAGTTACGATATCAGAGGCTCCGGTCTGCGCAATCTCGGATAAGGAGATGCGATCAAACGAGCCATACCAGCGCCAACCTTCTTTCATTTCAAGTTCCTGACGTAACCAAGGCCACGGCCGCCATCAGACGGCTTGAAGGGTTGAAAGAGCGCACCAAACGCCTCCTGTCGCCACGAAGCAGACAAGAACGCGCACTTAAAAACGCTCTCGATTACTGTATCGGCGCCATCACTCCCATGAGCAAACTGGCACCAGAACAGTTTGATGGATATAGATTTTCCTTCCAGAACGGCGGCGCAGAAGCACCACAAGCATCGTTCAGGAAAGAAAAGTCTGCTCACATAAAAAGCCCGGCATAAGCGTCCACCCAAATGGCCGACTTTTCATCTGCATGGAGCTGGCCAGCGCACCGGCCAACTTCATTTCTTGAACAGTCCAGCGCTCTAGCGCAGATCTTCCATGGCAATGAAATCCATGTCGGTATAATCGACATTGTCGCCAGCCATCGCCCAGATGAAGGTATAGCTACCAACGCCCGCACCGGCGTGAATGGACCATGGCGGAGACACGACCACATCTTCATTCTTCAGAACCATGTGGCGTGTTTCATTCGGTTCACCCATGAAATGCATCACGCGGGTGCTCTCTTCCATGCCGAAATAGCAATAGGCTTCCATACGACGGTCATGCACGTGGGCTGGCATGGTGTTCCAGACAGAGCCCTGATGCAGCTTGGTGTAACCAAGGATCAACTGACAGGATTCCATGACCAGCGGATGGATAAACTGATAGATCGTGCGCTCATTGGAGGTTTCCGGCGCCCCCATATGCACGCTCTTGGCATCCTCGATCTTGATCAGTTTGGCTTCCAGCTCTTTGTGCGCTGGAGCGGAGGTGATGTAGAAACGGCCCTGACCGGCAAAGGTCACCGCGCCCGCCCCTTTGGGCAGATAGAGAACGTCACCATGATCTAGGCTGTAGTCGACGCCTGCGCAGGAAACACTGCCGCTATCCCCGATATTGACGATGCCCATTTCGCGGCGATCTAGAATGCTTGGCGTGCCGCATTCCTTGACCTCATCAAGCAACAAAGACCCACCATTGGGCACAGCGCCCCCCACGATCATACGATCATAATGAGTATAGGTGAGGCGGATCTCGCCTTCCGAGAAAAGCCCCTCAGACAGAAAATTGTCTCTTAGAGCCTGAGTGTCCATACCCTTTGCATGGTCTGCATTGACGGCATGAACGGTTTTCACTGTAAGCATCAAACTATTCCTTGTTATCAGGGCAAGGCACTGCAAGAGCGCAAAGCCCGGTCGTTCAAAGGGAAGCCTCTCCGGCAAACCTGGTCATGAAAAGCATGCTGGAGAAGCAATCTTGGTCAGAGAAAGTCGTCCCGGCGCGGGGTGAAACAATCGATGAGCGTGCCCGGTTCGAGGCAAACACACCCGTGCGTCGCATCAGAAGGGATGACAAAGCTGTCACCCGGCCCGACTTCAAAGCTGTCCTCACCGATTGTGAAACGGAATCTCCCCTCTTTCACAAAGGTGGACTGGACATGGGGATGGTTGTGGAGGGCACCTTCGGCGCCCACCTCTTTGAATTGGAAAGCCACCACCATCAGTTCCGGACTATCCGCAAGCACCTGTCTCGGGGTCGCGGTGTCTTCACCAACAACGGGAAATGACTTTACATACATTTTGCACTCCTAGTGGAACAGGCTTGGCAGCCAGAGAGAAAGGAATGGGACATAGGTCACCAGCATCAACACGCCAAAGGCAGCGCCATAGAAGGGCCAGATGGTGCGAATAACTTCCCATACCGGTATCTTACCCACCGCACAGCCGACAAACAGCACCGTGCCAACCGGAGGTGTACACAGGCCAATACCAAGGTTGAGGATCAGGATCACGCCGAAATGGATCGGATCAACACCAAAGGCCGTGGCAACCGGCAGGAAGATCGGTGTGGTGATGACGATCAGCGGCGACATGTCCATGAAGGTACCCAGCATCAACAGCAGCAGGTTGATCAGCAGCAGAATGACAAGCGGGTTGTCAGAGATATGCTTGAGGGTTTCAACCAACTGGGCTGGAATGCGAAGATAGGCGAGCAACCAGCCAAACGATGCAGCACAGCCAATAACCAACAGCACCATTGCCGTGGTACGCACGGCGGATTTGCAAGTTTCGACAAACTCCCTAAAGCCCATTGTGCGATAGGCAAACACGGTGACCAGCACAGCATAAACCGCAGCAATGCAAGAGCTTTCCGAAGCAGTGAAGATACCGGAGCGGACACCACCGAAGATGATCGCGATCAGCAGGATGCCCGGGAAGGCATTGATGAACATGCGACCAAGCGCAGCCCAGCCAGCGAATGGCTCAGTGGGATACCCTTTTTTCTTGGCGACGAAATAGGCGGTAATCATCAGACCAAGCGCCAGCAGCAAGCCGGGCAGAATGCCTGCGGTGAACAGGTCTGCGATGGACAGTTTACCACCGGCTGAAATAGAATAGATGATGAGGTTATGGGACGGCGGCAGCATCAGAGCGATCAAGGCCGCAAGCACGGTCACATTCACGCCGTAAGAGACGTCATAGCCGCGTTTTTTCATCTGTGGCACCATGATGCCACCAATCGCGGTCGCGTCCGCGGCAGCAGAGCCGGAGATACCACCAAACATCACGGACGCCAGAATATTCACCTGACCAAGGCCGCCACGTATGTGCCCCACCATGCCGCCGGCCAAATCGACCAGCCTTCGCGCGATATCCCCGCGCACCATGATTTCACCAGCAAAAATAAAGAAGGGAATTGCCATCAGCGCGAGCACGGAGACACCGGCGGTCAAGCGCTGAAAAACCACGACCGGGGGAATGCCGAGGTAAATAATGGTCGCAAAGGATGCGACACCGAGACAAAAAGCTACGGGGGTACCGATAAGCAGCAACACCACGAAAGAGCCGAAAAGAATCCAGGTTTCCATCCAACTACTCCTCAATTTCCGTTTCGCCGAAGCGAGCAGTCGGAAGACCGGCAGCGCGACGCGCCAGGCGCTCTAGCGAGAAGAGAACCACCAGAAGACCGCCAACAACGAGCGGCATGTAATCGATCGCACGAGGCAAGCCCAGCGTCGGGATCTTGATATGCCAGCCCGAATTCATCAGCTGTCCACCGAACCAGACCATGCCAACCCCGAAGCCAATCACGACGATGTCGGAGAGCGTGAAGAAGACGGTTTTAACCTTGTCGGGGACAAAAATAAGCAGGACGTCAAAGCTGAGGTGATTGCCCTCGCGAATACCGACCGCAGCACCTAGAAAGATGAACCATGCCATCAACACGATGGATACCGGCTCACTCCAGACGATGGAGTCATTCAGCACGTAGCGCACGAACACCTGAGCAGCAGTGAAGGCGGTCATCATGACCAGACCCAGGCTCGCCAACCAAAGTGCTCCAGTGGACAGAGTGCCCATTATGCTGGCTATTTTTTTAAGTTGATTTTGCACTTTATTCTCCGCAAAACAGCCCATGGCGCAAAGCGCCATGAGCCGTCATCAAGAGTTAGTCGGTTGCGCGAATGCGTTTTACGAGGTCTTTGAGTTTGTCAGAGGTGACATGTTTTTCGTAAACGGAATTCATGGCATCCATGAATGGCTGTTTGTCGATTTCGGTAATGACATTCACGCCAGCTTCACGAACTTTTTCCTCGGAAACCTTCTCACGAGCAGCCCAGAGTTCACGCATTTTCGGCGTGGAGTCTTTGGCTGCCTGTTTCACGAGAGCCTGATCTTCAGGGCTCAGTTTGTCCCAGGAGATCTTGGACATCACCAGAACTTCCGGCACGATCAGGTGTTGATCGAGGGTGTAGTTCGGAGCCACTTCATAGTGACCTGAAGATTCAAAGGAAGGCCAGTTATTTTCTGCACCGTCAATCACGCCGGTCTGGATGGAGGAGTAAACTTCACCATAAGCCAGAGGCGTCGCGTTGGCACCCAGAGCGGACATCATGTCAACGAAAATATCGGACTGCATGACGCGGATCTTCATGCCTTTGAGATCATCAATGCTCTTGATTGGCTTGACGCTGTTATAGAAGCTACGAGCGCCGCCATCATAGTAAGTCAGACCGATAAACCCTTCGGGTTCGAAGCCCTTGAGAATGTCTTCGCCGATCGGACCATCAACAACGCGATGCATGTGATCGACGCTCTTGAAGATATAAGGCAAGGAAACCACTTTGGTTTCTTCGACGATGTTATTGAAAGGACCGGTAGATACGCGGTTCAGATCAATCACACCGAATTTGGTCTGCTCAATTGAATCTTTTTCCTCCCCCAGCTGAGCAGAATGGAAAACTTCAACACAGATGCGGCCGTCAGTACGCTCTTTGAGCAATTCGCCCATATATTTTACGGCCTCAACAGTCGGATATCCATCAGGATGGGTATCGGAAGACTTGAGGGTAATCTCACAGGCAGATGCAGTTGCAATCATTGCAACGCTGGCAACCAGTGCAGTGGTCAAAGTCTTAAGCATTAGTTTGTTCCTCCATGAAGTAGCTCAATTCAGAGCTGATAGGCTTGCTTCACAAGCCGATAGGTAAGGTCAGCAGCGACCTCAGTAGCCTCGTCCTCACCGAGCCGCCCAGTCGCGACCAGTGTGGCGAGGAATGCACAGTCCACCCGACGAGCCACATCGTGCCGAGCCGGGATTGAGCAGAATGCTCTTGTGTCATCATTGAAACCGACGGTGTTGTAGAAACCGGCTGTTTCTGTTGTCATCTCCCTAAACCGGCGCATCCCTTCGGGGCTGTCATGGAACCACCATGCAGGCCCGAGGCGAAGAGCCGGGTAGACGCCAGCAAGAGGCGCCAATTCACGTGCATAGCTCGTTTCATCAAGCGTGAAGAGAATGATCTTGAGATCCCTCTCCATTCCGACAGCATCAAGCAGAGGCTTGAGCGCATGCACATAATCGGTCCGGGTCGGGATATCGAATCCCTTGTCCAGTCCGAAAGTCTCGAAGACAGGATTGGAATGGTTGCGGTTACTGCCTGGATGTATCTGCAACACCAACCCGTCATCTAGGCTCATGCGAGCCATTTCGGTCAACATGTGACCACGGAAAGCATCTGCTTCCTCAGCGGAACACTCTCCTTTCAAAGCCTTCTGGAACAGAGCTGCCGCTTCCTCTTGCGGCAGATTTTCCGTGCGGGCAGTCAAGTGACCATGGTCAGATGATGTCGCCCCGAAGTCTTTGAAATAGGCGCGACGAATGCGATGGGCTTCAAGATAACCCTCCCAGTTCGTTGCATCGACACCGGCGATTGCGCCGAATTTCTCGATATTCTCAATAAAGCCCTTATAATGCGGATCCACGACAGGATCCGGACGATAAGCGGTTACAACGCGGCCCTTCCAGCCGCTTTCCTTGATCGCGCGATGCCATTTCAGGTCATCCAGCGGCGATTCCGTCGTTGCAAGAGCCTCGATATTGAAGCGCTCATACAAAGCGCGAGGCAGAAACTCCGGTTTTTCAAGGCATTCGGCAATATGATCATAAGCGCGATCGGCATTTTCTTCATTTAGCCATTCGGTCCACCCGAACACATCCTCGAAGGCATGACCAAGCCACATGCGCGATGGGGTGGCACGGAAAAGATAAGCATGTTTGGCAAAAATCCGCCAGATCTTGCGCCCATCAGTTTCAGTCCAGCCGCCATCGATGCGCGGCACCCCGACATCCTCGAGCTTTACACCCTGCGAACAAAGCATCCTGAACACATAATGATCAGGAGTGATGAACAATTGGGCTGGGTTTGGAAAACGTTCATTCTTGGCAAACCAGCTCGGGTCCGTATGCCCATGCGGGCTAATAATCGGCAAGGACCGCACACCCTCGTAAAGAGAGCGGGCAATCGAACGGGTTTTATCTTCAATGGGAAAGAGTCTATCTGGATCCAACACGGCGAGCCTCCCTATTGTCGGCTTCAGGGGAAATCTCTAATCTCTGGTCAACTAATATACCAGTTTTTCTTGCTTGTAAACTGATATGCCAGTAATATCCGGACACGGAGCACAAAATGACAAAAACAAATATTGACACAGTCCTGTCCCCCTTAAATCGTCTATCGGTCGCCGACTCTGTTTTCGACGAACTGCATAGGCAGATTCTGACTCTCGAACTCCAGCCCGGAGCCAAGATTTCGGAAGCGGATGTAGCCAAAGCTCTCGGCGTTTCCCGTCAACCAGTACGCGATGCCTTTTATCGTCTATCCAAACTCGGCTTTCTGTCCATGCGCCCGCAAGTCGCAACGACCGTTTCGCTGATTTCCAAGAAGTCGGTGCAACAAGCCCGCTTTATCCGCTGTGCGCTGGAAACCAAAACCGTCATCACGGCATGCGAGAAGCTCTCGCAGGAAGATCTAGAAGCCCTGCGCGATCTTATTGAACAACAAAGGAAAACCGTCGTCGCTCGCGACGCGGAATTGTTCCATGCGCTCGACGATCAGTTCCATAAGGAGATCTGTGACCGCTGTGGCGTGGACTTTGCCTGGCAGCTCATCAAGGATAACAAGGCCCATATGGACCGGGTTCGTTTCCTGTCGCTGACTTTCGCAATTGACACAGCCTTCGCTGCGCACAAGCGCATTCTAACCGCCATTGAATCCAATGATCCGGCGGCTGCATCAAACGAGATAAACAAACATCTGGGCGAGATCTTGCTCATCATGCCGCGCATTCGCGAAGAGCACCCGGATTATTTCGCCTCCGACGAAGAATGACGCAATACCCCTACATCTTTTGTAGGACGCAGTTTTCCATAGACTGGCATATTAGTTATCCCGCCTCATGCTCGCCAAGAGCGTTCCAACCCCGCCCAAAACACCACATACTGTGACAATAAGTCATACTTATTCAACAAACTATCCACCGACGATTGCACTGTGCATCAGCATATCGTCGAAAGGCTGACCCGATCCGGCACTCAACCGGCGACTCACCGCACGTAAGCAAACGCATGAGATGCCGCATATGCCTTGCCGCATATGCCTAAATAGAATGCACAAACAAAAAGGCAGGGCCACTGGCCCTGCCCTATCTCACGAGACATCAAGCTAGAGGGATTACCCTGCTTTCATGGTCTCAACCATCGGCTTGATATCGACGCCTGCAGCGATCAAAGCAGCCCTCACCTTGCTGGCCATGGCCACAGCCTTGGGACTGTCCCCATGCACGCAGATTGTATCTATGGCAACAGGAATGCGCTTGCCACTAACGCTCTCAATCTCGCCGGACGTCACAAAATCCACCATACGTCTTGCTGCTTCATCGGCATCTTCGATCATCGCCCCGGCCTTCTTGCGAGAGACCAGCATACCGTCATCCTCATAAGCCCGATCAGCAAAAATCTCGCGAGCCACGCAAAGACCCAAGCTCTCGGCCGCCTTTTCCATGGCACTGCCCGGCAGCGCCACATATATCATCTGCGGATCGACAGCCTTTACAGCCCGCGCCGTTGCCATCGCGAGATCATAATCAACTGCTGCCATATTATTGAGCGCCCCATGCGCCTTGAAGTGCCCAACGTGGATACCAAGCGCGGTGGCCATGCCCTGAATGGCGCCGATCTGATAGATCATCTGCTTTTCGATATCCTCAGGGCGATCCCCCTGTATCGGCCGACGGCCAAATCCCCAGAGGTCATTAAAACCCGGATGAGCCCCCACGCCGACACCATTCTCCTTAGCCAACCGCAAGGTTTCATGCATAACCAGAGCATCGCCCCCATGAAACCCGCAGGCAACGTTGGCGGAGCTGACGATGGACAACATCGAAGCATCATCGCCAATTTCATAAGCCCCGAAGCTTTCTCCCATATCGGAGTTCAAATCGACAACAGCCATAAAAGCACCCTCAATTGATTGATTCTGTTCATTGGGAGCAAAATAGCCCCGACGCCACCAGCCGTCGATGGCTTATTTGTGAATATGGCCAGCATGGCTGTGATGCATGGCATTCTCAGCCTCGACATTCACAGACACATGCATTTCGCCTACATCAAACAACAAATGCAGCTCGATCACGTCCCCTTTATGCAAATCCTCATCGATCCGGCTAAGGCGCAAGGCAAGAGATTTTGGCGCAAGCACCATTTTCTGGCCCGCCTCGATCGGCATTTGAGGAAGAGGCACATAGACATCCTTTCCATCCTGCATGGTGAAGCCGACCAGTTCTACGGACTGCGCATGATTAAATTCGCCGCCCTTGAACAGGATTGCTTGATCGGACTCATTCTCAAGCGTTACGAAAACCAACGCATCATTCCCCTTGCTGCTGGCTCGCGTCCAGGCATGAACCGACCGCATGCCATGGAGCTCACTCACATGCTCACTATGCTCCCCGTCCGCGTGATGATGCTCATCATGTCTGGACTTTTCATGTGCGTGATCGTGCCCGGTTTCCTGCGCCAGGGCAGGATTTATGCTGACAGGCAACAGCATCATGGACGCCGAGAAGGCAAGTAAAAGGGCTAGACTAGTTCTCTTTCCCATTGGATTCTCCATACAGAAATCAGAAGGAAACGATATAACGTTACTTTCACTAGAAAAATAAAAATCCAAACGAACACGCCGGTCCGATTGGTACAGCTTCTCGACAGCAACGGCGGACTGGGCCGCGTCATCACCGCCGAAAAGCAAGCTTATCCGCGCAAATCTGCCACCACAGGCCTTCGCAGCGCTAGAAACGCCGGGATCATGGCAAGACAGACGGTCAGGCTGTCAAAGGCTGCCACCAAATGAAATTCCGGCCAGCTCAGGATCACTTCGACAAGAATATTGGTTCGGGCGCTAACTATGCCGGAAATGACGCGTGTCGACGCGAAGCCCAGAAGGATACCCAAAGCAGAACCAGCCAAAATGAGCACGGCAGCAAAACTCCAGACAATCGAAAACAGAAAGCGGCGTGGCGCACCAATGGCACGCAGTAAGGCCAACCGGCGCGAGAAGAGCTTGGTCAGAATGACGAGTCCGGTCAAAACACCCGCAGTCACAAGAATCTGGGTGACAACCGCCATTACCGACATCACCTCACGCACATCTCCCAAGACGCTATGGAGCTGAGAAAGAACTGCGCCGGGGAAATATGCCATGCTGTCCTTGTTGGTGAAAGCATTCTTGAGCGCATAATTTGCCCAAAGCTGTTTGGTATGAACCAGAATGGAGGGCGTTCCGGGGAATGTTGCCGGATCAAACGGAGAGCCAAGCGCGGACGGCTCATCCAGCCCGTGGCCGTTGCCAAGGCCATGCACCATCCAGACCGCCTCGACAGGCACCAGAATGGCCTGATCCCACGGGCTACCGGTCTTTTCCATGCGACCGGTCACCACAAATTCTGATCCTTCATGCGCCTCCGCGTCGGCGCCATCACCATGCCCATGCGCCGGGGTAAAGCGATCACCCAGAGACAGCGGCACATCGGCCCCGATCACAGCCTCGGAATAAGTCCCGAACAGAACGCCTTCTTTAAGCGAACCACTCAGATGGTCGACAAATGTAATTGTCGTGCCCACAACGGGCGACCCCTTGAAACTATCGCCAAAGGCAATTGGCGCGGCAAAATCCACCTGCTTGTGGGTCGCAATGCGGTCATAAAGCGCACCATCCAGCAACGGCATATCGGAGGCTTGCAAATAGACCGTTGCCAACACATTGGTCAATTCACTGCCCGGCGCGGCAACCACAAGATCGAATTTTTCTGCAGCCCGTGCCGTGCCCTTGCGCAACCCCCGCTCCTGCGCAATAAGCCCGACGCCCAGCGCAACAGAAACGGCGATCAACAACACGAATACCAGATTGGACCAACGAAATTGCCAGAGCATGGCCTTAACCAGAGCATAAGGAAGCATACCACGCACGACCAGAAAGCCGACAATCAGGCAGGGAAGTATATAAAGAATGAGTAATGCGCCATCTTGCATATCAGGCGAGAGCAGATCCCACCAAGACGAGATATAGTCATAATAGAAATCAGACATTGCGCACCTCCCCGACCAATCGCCCATCTTCGATGTCGATGATCCGGTCCATGCGTTCGTGCAAATGATGATCATGGCTAACGGCGATCAGCGTCTTCTTTTCCTGCCGGACAAGAGCAACCAGATCATCAATCAGCTGATCTGCAACCTTGCGATCAAGGCTCGCGGTTGGTTCATCGGCCAAAATGACAGCGGGATCATGAGCCAACGCTCTGGCAATTGCGACGCGCTGACGTTCCCCGCCAGAAAAGCTGGCAATTGTCCGCTGCGTCAGGTCCTTGATATTGAGTTTTTGCAGCGTGCTCCGCGCTCTTTCCAAGAGCGCAGCATGCCTCGTACCATGCAGATAGCCGGTAGCGATGGCTGCATTGGATAAGGCATCGAGTTCTTCAAACAGCAGAAAATCCTGAAACACCATACCAACACTGGAGCGGCGAAATTGGGCGCACGCCTCTTCGCCCATGGTTGAAAGCTCCGCGTCCCCCCAGCGCACCTGTCCCTGCGCCACATTGGCCAATCCGGCCAGCGCATAAAGCATGGTCGACTTGCCCGCTCCGGATGGCCCTCTGATCCCGACGGTCTCTCCGGGATGAACCACCAACTCCTCGACGGTCAACAGCGTGCGCCCGCGCTCGCCCGAGACCAGCAAGCCCCTTACAGACAGTTCCAGCGAATCCATGCCCTTATACCCGCCGATATTGCGCGTTTTCCAGCCGCACCATGCTGTAGAAGCCTGTCTCCGGATCGGAATAGCCGCCCAAATGAAGCCGCCCATCGACAACGATGCGCTTGTTGAAAGGAATGACATCAACAATCCGGCGCGCATAGATCGCCAGAATATCGTCAGGCCAATCTGCTTCCGGCTCACAGAAGGGACACACGGCCATCGGCATTTTCGTCAAAACAAAGAATTTTGATTCCGCCTTCAGGGGCGGCGCCATGAAGCCATTGACAGAAATGACCTGCCCTTCATGCTCCTTGGCAAAGTCGGAGAATGACAGATCCTTGTTATAGAGCTCACGCATTTTGATGGATTTTGGGGCAGCGAGCACAGACGGCGTCAGCGACAGCCCCAGCAGACCACCGCCAGCAACGGCTGCAGATCCTTTAAGAAGCGCACGACGATCCAACATGATATCCCTCTCTTTCAAACGACATGTTGCAAGCCTCAGCCCAAGCGGGCAGTTTGGCAGTCTGTCTGCCCCTCTCCGACGAGGGGCCAACAAAGCAAACAAAGAGGGGCTGATGCCCCTCTTCTTTTTCGTACAGGTGCCAAATCAAGCTTATTCAGCCGTCGCGGCCTGAAGCATGACATGGAAGATTTCATTCTGTTCGATGGTGGAATCAAACAGGTGCGACCAAGGGCCACGACCATAAACAGCAACATCTTCGCCAGAATGGGATTCAGAAGACAGCGGGATCAGGGACTGCTGAACATAATCGATATCCATTGCCTGTTCCTGCGTAACCTCAGGGCGAGATCCCGAGCCATCTTCACCCAGAATGGAACCAGGACCATTGAGGAAGCCAACAACGGTGTAAGGTTTGCCGTCCTTGCCCATCAGTGGTTTATCAGAATGCCTGGTGCCAGCTGGATCGATATCGTAGCACAGGCCCAAAACGTCAGACCCACGACCGCAATAGCCGTTGAAAGCAATCGCATGCTCATGGTCGGCGGTGACGACAATCAGGGTTTCCTGCGGATCGGTCATTTCAACGGCTTTGGCAATCGCTTCAGCGAAGGCAACACCATCGGTGACCGTACGCGCAGCGTTACCAGCATGGTTGGCATGGTCAACACGACCTGCTTCAATGGTCAGGAAGTAGCCATTCTTCGAACCGTCCAGAGCCTTGATGCTGGCTTCGGTCATTTCAGCCAGAGAAGGCTCTCCGGTGCGGTCTGCTTCATATTTCATGTGAGAGGATTCAAACAGGCCAAGAACCGGCTTGCTCCAATCGGCAGATGCGAAGGTCTTGTCATCCCAGATATACTGGATGCCAGCAGCTTTGGCTTCTTCAATCAGATTCTTACCATCCGTGCGCTTGCCGCTTTTGCCTTCTTCACCCTTGGTCTCTTTGGTGATGAAGTTGCGACGACCACCGCCCATGGCGATATCGACAGCACCGGATTTCATCACGTCGATGAGCTGGACGGCAATGTCTTTCTGGCCACAGCCTTCCGGCAGATAGGAATCGGCTTCGAAGTTACGATCTGCAGAATGGGCATAGGCAGAAGCAGGCGTTGCGTGGGTAAGGCGAGCGGTAGAGATGACACCGATCTGTTTTCCCATGGCGGAGAAGGTTTCAACAGCGTTTGTCACCGTTGCGCCTTCAACAGCAGAGCAATCGCCACGCGCAAGGGTCTCGTCAACGCCAAGCACACCGGCCTTGGTCTTTACGCCGGTATGAAAAGCGGTGCCCGTACCGGCAGAATCAGGGGTCTGGGCATTGGTATTGTAGGTTTTGACCAAAGCAACATGCGGCAGCGCATCCTGCGGCAGAACATGTTCACTGCCCAGCTTGCCAGCCTGCTGACCGGCATAAAGGCGGGTCGCATAGTTGGAGCCGACACCGTTGCCATCTGCAATCAACAGAATGATGTTTTTGGCTTTATTGGTGATGGGCTGAACGGCCATGCGGGCCTTGATGGATGCCTGCGCATCCTTGAACCACTGATTGTCAGCCTGTTTGAAATCAGCCGCAAATGCGACAGACGATGTAAGCAGCAGGGATGCCGCTACAAGGATAGATTTTTTCATGATGAAAACTCCCGATCAAGGTAATGCCCGCAACCTAGGAGTGCTTGATGACACTTATGTAACAAAAGGAGACGAACTTGAAATAAATCAAAAGAAAAAAGAAAGCGCGAAAAAATCCATCTGAAACAGTAGTCTGCCAGACAAGTTCAACCCTCTTATGCCCGAAATTCAACAAAATTTATTCTTTAATAACAAATAACACGCGTCTTTCAGAGAAATATTTCCGGTTGCAAAAATAATCACCACTCCACACTGAAAATACTGTCAATAACTTTAGTATAACAAATTTCATACAACATAGACCACAATGACACCTTATCTATTCTATTCAGTTAATGTAATATTATATTTTGACACATTAAATGAGAATGAAACCATCAGAGACGACGACTCTCATAATATACAACCAAGAACATAATAATATCTGAGGGACAAGTTAAATGTTTAACCACCTTAAATCGTTGAGCGCCAAAATTGTCGCCACTGTTTTTACTCTGGTTGCTTTGACTTTCGTCGCAGATACTATCCTAACGCAGTCTATCAGCAGCCGGGTTTATGACAAGACAGAGCAACTGACAGACCAGATGCATGCCGTTGTCGACCAGAAAGACACCCAGATTGAGCAATTGCTCAGCGGACTTCTGGATTCCAAAGAGCACACACAGGCTTTGAGCCACACCTTGGCCAAAAGCGAACTTTCAGCGCAAAACCAACAAAAGCAGGCCTATCTGGAAGGCACCAGACAAGGCATATCGCTTTCCGTCGCCTCGCTTGTCAGCAATGCCATGATGGCCGGAGAAGCGTCCCTTGCAGAGGAACGCATTGAAGCGATGCTGGAAGACAAGCAGATCGCGGCAATCAATCTCTGGCGCACCGATGGCAATCTTGCCTTCAGGGACAATGTCACCATTGAGGCGGTGAATAGCTATGTCGATGCAGATGTGTTTGAGTCCCGAAAGCCGGACCCTGCGGTGTCGATTCCCGCAGAGCGCCGAGCGACTTTCGACAAGGCGCTGGAAACGCTCTCCAACAAGGAGAGTTTTGACTCCACTTTAAAGGATGACGACGGCAACGAGATTCCGGTCACCTATTCCTACTTCATCCTCAAAAACAGCGAAGACTGCCAGAGCTGCCATGACGCAGCCATCCCCAACCGTGGTGTTCTGGAGGTCGCGGTAGACAGCAGCGAACTCATCGCCCTGTTTGAAAAGTCCGATGCACTCATCAAGGAGATGGATGCGCAAGCGGCTGAAGAAAAGGCAGCGCTGATCGCGGCAAGCCAGAGCGAAAAGGAAAAGGTCGCCCAGCAAACTGTGCGCTACACCGCCGAACTCAACGAATCCAAACAGGCAATCGAGGATACCCGCAAGGAAGCCTCCATGATGAGCATGGGCTCGAAGGTCTTCTTCTTTTTCGTCACGATTCTTCTGCTGATTCTTGCCTTGCGCAAATTGCTGACCACGCCTCTGCGCCGCCTGACCTCGGCAATGCTGCGCCTTGCCCAGAATGATCTCAGCGTGGAGGCAACCGATGCCCACCGCACCGACGAAATCGGCGCCATGAGCAAGGCGATTGGAACCTTCAAGGAAAATGCCATTGAGCGGCAGAAGCTGGAGCGGGAAGCGCAGAACCATATGCTCGCGCAGAAAGAGCGCCAGCAACAGATCGACGCCCTGTTCAACGCCTTCCGCACCCGCATTCAGGAGGCCCTGCACACCGTTTCCAACAGCGCCGAACGCATGCAGCAATCTGCCTCTTCACTCAATCACATTTCCTCGGCCACATCGGATCGCGCCCATTCGGTCAATCAGGCCTCAAGCCATTCCTCCGAGAATGTGCAGATGATGGCAGCCGCAAGCACCGAAATGACCTCTTCGATTGAGGAAATCGGACAGCAGGTAATCCGCACCAACGATCTGGTGATGACCGCCTCTGATGAAGCCAAAGCGACAGACAAAAAGGTCGCAAGCCTCGCCTCAGCCGCCGAAGAGATCGGCGAAGTGGTTTCGCTGATCAAGGATATCTCGGAACAAACCAACCTGCTGGCCCTCAACGCGACCATCGAAGCTGCCCGCGCTGGCGAAGCTGGGCGCGGCTTTGCAGTCGTTGCTGCAGAGGTCAAGGAACTGGCTTCCCAAACAGGCAAGGCCACCGAAGACATTGCCAACAGGGTCCAGACGATCCAATCCTCAACCGGCGATTCTGTCGAGGCCATCCGTTCCATTGCCGCCAAAATGACCGAGATCAGCCAATATACCACGGCCATCAGCGCCGCCGTTCAGGAGCAGAATGCCTCGACCAACGAGATTTCCCTGAATATTCAGCAGGCTGCTGAGGGGACTAAGGAAATCGTACAGAATATCTCCGAGGTTGCCTCTTCCACCGAAGAAACCAGAAGCTCTGCCGACGAAGTGCAAGCCGCATCGGCCACCGTTGCCAGTGTCGCCACCGACATGCGCACCATTATCGACGATTTCCTCGAAAAGGTCGCAGCAGCCTAAGCGCTTAAGACCAAATCAGAAGACAAAAGAAAACCGTGCAGGCGATATGTCCTGCACGGTTTTTCTATGTCTCACCTTGCTGAAGGCCCCGCAAATCAGCATGCATCAATGCGGGGGTGTCTGCACTCAGCTTTTCTTGAAGATATATTGTGTATGCTGGGAATAGCTCTCGCCCGGCTTCAGAACCGCAGACGGAAAGTCCGGATTATGGATGGCGTCTGGCCAGATCTGCGGTTCAAGGCAGAAACCGCCATGCTTGCCCATGGTGACGCCTTCAAGCCCCGGCATGCCTTCTTTCATATTCACGCCATCATAGGCCTGCACGCCCGGCTCCGTGGTCGTCACATCCAT
Organism: uncultured Cohaesibacter sp.; assembly: GCF_963678225.1. Taxonomy (NCBI): domain Bacteria; kingdom Pseudomonadati; phylum Pseudomonadota; class Alphaproteobacteria; order Hyphomicrobiales; family Cohaesibacteraceae; genus Cohaesibacter; species uncultured Cohaesibacter sp. The sequence continues at coordinate 129,437 of NZ_OY782764.1, forward strand.
GCTGACACCGGATTTGGGGCTGGAAAGAGTAGCAACCCGACGCAGAGACCCACCAGCATCTGCGAGACAATAGTTATTGTCGATCGCGGCAATGCTGGTTGCTTCGCCTACTCGCTTGGTGGTACGGAAATCAAGGCTTGAACCCTCCACTGGCAAAAGCTTGCCCGTCGGGATGAGCTCGTCATTGACCTCCAGATACTGCTCGGCATCCACCTGCAGCATATGATCCATGACGGTTGGGTCGCCATCAAGATTGAAATAGCTGTGATGGGCCAGATTGCAGAGCGTTGTGGCGTCCGTCGTCGCTGACATGGCCATATCCAGAACGCCCCCTTCCAGAAGGGAATAGACAATCTTGATGGTCAGATTGCCCGGAAAGCCCATTTCACCGTCAGGCAAGGTGATGGACATATGCACGGCATTCTCTTCCACCTTATCAAAGGTCCAGACCTGAACGCCCATACCCTTTTTGCCACCATGCAGGGTATGTTTGCCAAGAAAGTTGGTATCCAGCTGATAGGTCTTGCCGTCCAGTTCCAGATGCCCATCGCGAATGCGGTTACCCACGCGACCGGCTGTCGCGCCAAAATGTGACCCATAGGCGAGATAATCTTCCAACTTTTCAAAGCCACACACCAGCGGTTTGTCATGCCCATCAAGACGCAGATCCTGAATGACGGTTCCATAAGACAGGATCTTGGCGGTCAGACCTCCACCGCGAATAGTTGCACGCTGCACCGGCGTACCATCCAGCATAACACCAAATTGCTCAACAGACATAAGTGAGTTCCTCTAAACAGTAAGACAGACGCCACTGCTGCTGACTATCACCAGACGGAGCGCCTTTTGAAAATTCAGCGAAAGCCTATCAGACTTCGCGTTTGGAAAATTGCTTCAGAGCAAAGACCGGTAAAATTGCATCCTGCATCCCCACCACTTTAAGCCGCCATATCAATCAAGATGACGCAAGCCCTCTCCGGGCTAGTGACATTTCACCCCTTTGATCTCTTCCACCCGCTTCTGCACAGAAGCCAGATCGACCTTGCCGGTTGCCAGAACCGGCACCTCATCAATAATCAGTTCGGCTGGCACCAGAATGTCTGCCGCCCCATTGGCCTTGGCATGACGGGAGAATTCAAACAGATCCGCATCAGGTTTGTTGGTCACCAGAATGATCTTTTCTCCCTTCTTGGCATCGGGCAAGCGCGCCGCCGCCGAGAGATAGTCCGGCCAGAGGTCAAAGGCCAACACTTCAACAGCTGCCAGCGACACCTTCTCTCCGGCAATGTCGGCAAAGCGTTTGGCGCGCCCGATAATCTTGATATAGCCCTCTTCATCGATAGTGACGATATCGCCGGTATCATGCCATCCATCCGGCGGAGGGATCACCTCTCCGGGTTTATCGGCACTCAAATAACCAACCATGACATTGTCGCCCTTGATGAGCAGCCGCCCGCCTTCCTTAAGGCCCGGCACAGGGCTGAGCTTGGTCTGAATGCCGGGCAATGCCTTGCCCACGGTACCAACCTTGTTGAAAATCGGCGTATTGACAGCAATCACCGGCGCGGTTTCTGTCACACCATAGCCTTCCAGCAGCCGCACCCCGAAGCGCTGCATGAACAGCTCCCGCGTCGGCGCCTTGACCGCCTCGGCCCCTGAAATGCAATAGCGCACGCTGCGGAAGTCAAACGGATGAGCGGTACGCGCATAGCCATTAAGGAACGTATCCGTGCCAAAGAATAACGTCGCGTTGGTGCCGTAAACAAGCTCGGGAATGATCCGATAATGCAGCGGCGAGGGATAGAGATAAACTGGTATCGCATGAATGAGCGGCAGGATCGTGCCCACTGTCAGACCGAAGCAATGGAACATCGGCAGCACGTTAAAGGCCACATCCCCCATATTGAAGTCGATGGCAGCTGCCGCTTGCGCAATATTGGCCAGGAGATTCCGATGGGTCAGAATAACGCCCTTGGGCAAACCTTCCGAGCCGGAAGTGAAGAGAATGACCGCTGGATCATCGGCCTTGCGTGCAACCAGAGGCTTGGAACGATGCAGCAAACCGGAGAGTTTGTCCTTGGTGCCGGTCTTGCCCCGTAGATCATCCACCCAGACGATCTCCACATGCTCGGACAGCTTGGCAATCATATCCTCCAGTTTGCCCTGCTCTATGAATGTGCGCGATGTGAGCACGGATTTGAGCTGCGCCGTTTTGCAAGACGAAATCATGTTGGCCACACCCGTCGAGAAATTGAGCATCGCCGGTATCTTGCCTGCCGACATCAGCCCAAGGATCACAGCCGCCGTTCCCGTTGCGTTGGGCAGCAGCACCCCAACCCTTTCCTCAGCCGCGAAATCGCGCTGGAAATGGGTTCCCAACACGCGGGCAGCCGTCAACAGGCGCCCGTAGCTCATCTGCCCCGCAAAAGGATCTTCAAGCGTCACACGCCGCATCCCCACGCCGTGTGCCACCTTGATGACATTTTCAAGCACCGTCATATCCACGTCGGTGGTGCGCAACACAAGTTCAGACATCACCCGCTGCAGCGAAGCCCCCGCCGCCATGCGACGTCTGCGCCCCTTGAAACTGGGCGGCACCTGCAGCTTGACCGGTTCAAGGATCGTCACCTTGACCTTGGGGAAGAATTGGCGACGCACATTGCCCGGCTCGATGGCCGTTGAATAGCTACGCTCCAACCCTTCAATGCGAATAGGTACAACCTTGGAGCCCGTCATCTCTGCGGCCATGGCAGCCACGTCATAAACCTTCATCAAGCCGCCGGTCGCCGAAACGCGCCCTTCAGGAAAGATCACAAGGGAATTACCACTCTGCAAGGCATCAACCACGGCTTCTGTCGCGACAGGCTGGGAAGGTTCCAGCACAAGATATTTAAAGAAGCGCATGAAGGGATGCATCCACCAAGTCTTGGCCGTTTTCGCATCAATGGCAAAAATCGGCTCTTCCTCGGTGATGGCCATGGCCAGCGGCCCATCCAGAAAGCTCACATGATTGAAGGCAAGAATGGGCGACTTGCCTGCCTTCTCCAGATTTTCACGCCCCTCCACTTCAAGACGCGAGAAAGTGCGAAACAGGATATTGACCAGATCCCACAAGGGGTTGGTCGGCATATAGCGCACCATCAACCAGGCAACCACGATATTGGCGACGGCCAGAGTGGTAAAGACATGCGACGCGCTAAGCCCCACCGCCTGAAACGCGGCAACAGCAACGCCAGAAAAAACGATGAAACCGGCATTGAGAATATTGGCTCCAGCCACGACCCGCGCCCTGTGATCGCGCCGCGCCCAGCTTTGCAAAGCGGTGAAGCTTGGCACCACAAGCAAGGCACCGGAAATGGCAAGCCCCCCCAGATCAATCGCCACCCGAATGGCCGCAGTATGGGTAAAGAAATCGAGCACGCTATCGGCAACAAGCGGCTCGCTAATCTGCGAAAGGTTCCAGGCCAGCTGCATGCAGAAAAAAGCCAGCAATGCGGCACCAAATGGCGCTGGCAGTAGAACCACGCGTCCGGCACAGAGCCAAGCAGCGATAGCCGACCCAATGGCGACAGACACAGCAAAGACCACCGAATAGATAGTCACCACCAACGGGCTACCGCCCATGACCTGATCAACGAAGCTGGGAACCAGCGCAGTGAGCACCGCGCCCATCAGCCAGAACCATGATATGAAAAGCGCTGTCGTCCAAAGCCTTTTGTCTTCTCGCAGCTCCCTGACGAGACGAATTGTGGACCCCACAATATTGACAGACACCCGCAGATCAGGGTTGCTGAACCCCGTCTTGGGAATATGCCGACTGATCAGCCAGCAGACGAGCGCCAGTATCAGCATCACCGGCGCAAAGACCCGGGCATCAAGGCCATCATCAGCCACAAAGCCGGCTGCGATTGTGCCTGCCAATATGGCAATGAAGGTTGCCCCTTCCACCCACGCATTGGCACCGGGCAGCTCCCGCCGCCCCATCAGATCAGGCAAGATGCCGTATTTGATGGGCCCGAACAGGGCTGAAATCACCCCGAAAAGAAACAGCGCCAGCATGGACACAGGCACCGAAGCCAGAATGATGCCCGCAACCGCCACAAAAGCTGCTCCGATCTCGAATAGCTTCAGCCGCTCGGCAAGCCAGCCCTTGTCATATTTATCTGCCAACTCCCCTCCAAGCGCTGACAAGATCAGGAAAGGTAGCATGAAAATGGCACTCGCCAGCGTGATCAGCGAAGCGGCCTCGTCTCCCTGCAATTGCACAAGAATAAGGAAAACAAGGGAATAGCGCAGGAAATTATCATTAAACGCAGAAAGAAATTGCGTCCAGAACAGAGGCGCAAACCGTTTCGATATCATAAGATGGCGACGCATACAGGCGAGCTTTCTTTTATATTTTTGCCAAGCGAACAAATTGTCATCGATGCCAGTTTTCGCCAACAGGCTTTGAAGACAATTAGGACGAAAAGGGTAGCCCAAACTTTAGGCTGAGCAAACCGGCTCCAGAGCGCACAAGTGCTCAGCTTGCACAAATCCACATCACAATATGGAGAAAATCCGGATTTGCAAAACGGTAATTGCACAGCGCGCAAGCATAACGAGCAGACCGAGCAATCTCGCGCAAGCAATCTCCGGCGCTTTGTTTGAAAAGCGCGCGTCATCCATAGCCGCGAAATAATGCATACTGAGTCCAAAGGTCGGTTTTCCACCGTATTTCTGGATATCCCGCATAATTATGCATAGAACGGATATCACCTCAGGGCACGCCAGAGTATTATTTACCCCAAGGCAAAGAAGAAACACCTATAGACAGCAAGCCATCATAGCTCCAACCATTTAATTTGGACTTCAAATTTAAATGACTTATGATGGTGCGCAAAGACCCGTTCAAGCGCTGCTTTTGGCATTTCCAAAAAGAGACCAAGGCCTAAAAGCAACCGCCCAAGCAAAACCAGCAAAGTAATCCGCAATGAGAAATTCCATCAAAAAAACGTCACAGATCACGGAGCAGAGGAGTCAGGGACGGAATCTGGTTTTTTCTCATATACGCAATAACTTTCAGGTTGCCCGCATCGATATCGCCAACGCCACAGGCATGAGTCCGGCCACCGTAACCTCTATCACGGCAGAGCTGATCGCAGCAGGCCTGATTGAAGAGGTGCAAAGAGAGGTCGAACCGGGCCAATCCAAGCGCGGTCGCCCCAGAGTGGACCTCAAGCTACGTGGAGAATCCCACATTGTGGCCGGTATGAAGCTGACCGGTCGCAGCATCAGCGCCGTGGTGCTCGATCTGGAAGGTAAGCAACTGGGCAAGGCCAAAGTCCCCATGCCACGCCCGCCCATTGATCGCGCGGCCTTGTGCAAGCTCATTCCTCAAGTCGTGGAAACTGTATCCGCCGCAGCTGGTATCAAGCCCGAAGATCTTTCCGCTGTCGGCATCGGTCTGCCGGGCACCATTCAGGCTACAGAAGGCTTTGTCGACTGGTGCCCCCTGTTTCAGGAACAGGAATTTAACCTCAAGCAATTGATGGAAGAGATCATGCCAATGCCGGTGTTCGTTGAAAACGACGCCAACGCAGTGGCCATCGCCGAACTCTGGTTCGGATTTGGTCGGGATGTGCCCGATTTTCTGGTCGTCACGATCGAACAGGGGGTCGGACTGGGCATCGTGCTGGACGGAGAGATTTTCCGCGGCACACAAGGCTTCGGCGCAGAATTCGGCCATACCAAAGTGCAGTCGGAAGGAGCACTTTGCCGGTGCGGCCAGCGCGGCTGTCTGGAAGCCTATGTCGCCGATTATGCCCTCTTGCGTGAGGCCAATCTCTTCAAACATTGGGAAGAAGGTACCAGCGAAGAAGACCGCCTCGTCCAGCTATTCGCCGCAGCCAAGGAAGGCGACCGGATGGCCAAGTCCATCTTCGACCGCGCCAGCCGCATGTTCTCAATGGGCCTTGCCAATCTGGTCAATCTGTTTGACCCAGCCATGGTAATCCTCTCCGGTGAACAGATGCAGTTTGACTATCTCTACGCTCAGCAAGTGTTCGACATGGTCCGCTCTTCCACCATTCTCAAAGGGCACCACGAACCGGAGATTCGCATCCACAAATGGGGCGACATGATGTGGGCGAAAGGCGCAGCAGCCTTTGCTTTGGAAGAGGTTGTCCGCATCTCTCTGGATCAGTTGGGAAGCGCCGAAACGAGCGCCTGAGGGCCAACAACCACCGCCTAATCTGGATCACGTTACCGGTAATGATATCATTACCAGTGGATTTGGACGCGCTCATCTTGATTTATTTTACATACTAAAATAATATCTCTCTCAACGAGCAACCCCTCAGATCCAGTCGTATGATCATAAATACGCGTCTCAAGGCGGGAGGAAAAAATGTATTTGGGAATTGACCTGGGCACGTCCGGGGTCAAGGTGGTGATTATGTCTGAAAGTCAGCAGATCATCGCTTCGACGAACCAATCTCTTTCGGTATCACGCCCTTCTTCAGGCTGGAGTGAACAGGACCCGCAAAGCTGGATTCTGGCTACAGCGGCAGCCTTTGATGATCTGGTTGCCTCCCATCCGGAAGCCATCAAGCAGGTACGCGCCATCGGCCTCTCCGGGCAGATGCACGGGGCTACCATGCTGGATGCAACGGACACGCCGATTGCACCATGCATTCTGTGGAATGACACCCGCAGCCACGAAGAAGCTGCAAGGCTTGATGCCACCCCCGGCTTCCGCGAACTGACCGGCAACATTGTTTTCCCCGGCTTCACCGCCCCGAAACTGGCGTGGATGCAGGCCAACAAGCCCGCCCTTTTTGACAAGATCAAAAAGGTGCTGTTGCCCAAGGATTATCTGCGCCTCTGGCTGACCGGCGACTATGTCTCTGACTATTCCGACAGCGCCGGCACATCCTGGCTGGATGTGGGCAAACGGGAATGGTCTTCCGATTTGTTGGCTGCCACCGGTCTGGACAAGTCTCATATGCCTGCCCTTGCCGAAAGCACCGAGAGCACTGGCACCTTGCGTAAGGAACTCGTTGAACGCTGGGGCTTTTCTGCTGATACCATCGTCGCGGGCGGAGCTGGCGACAATGCAGCCTCCGCGATCGCCACCGGTATTGTCGGCGAAGGCGATGCCTTTATCTCGCTGGGCACCAGTGGCGTGATCTATGCCGCCATTGACAGCTATCGCCCATTGCCAGAAAGCGCCGTGCACACCTTCTGCCATTCCACTGCCAATCACTGGTGTCATATGGCCGTCATTCTGGCCGCGACCGACGCGCTCAACTGGTACGCCAAACTGGTCGGCTCTGGCGCTGCGGACCTCACCAAGGCCCTCGGCGATGAGGTGACCGCACCCGGATCTGCATTGTTCTTCCCCTATCTTGGTGGAGAGCGCACGCCCCACAATGACGCCAACATTCGTGGCGGCTTCATCGGCCTCTCCCACCCTGATGACCGGGTTGTCCTCACCCGTGCCGTCCTTGAAGGCATCTCCTACGCTTTCAAGGACGGTATCAAGGCACTGGAAGCAGCAGGCACCAGCCTGAGCCGCCTCATTGCCGTGGGTGGCGGATCCTCTTCCGATTACTGGCTGTCGCTGCTGGCAACCATTCTGGACAAACAGATCGACCGGCCAACCGCCGGAGATTTTGGCGGAGCCTTCGGCGCCGCTCGTATGGGCCTCGTCGCAGACCAGAAGGGCGATCCTTCGGTTCTGTGCACAATGCCCACCATTGAAAAAAGCTTCTATCCAAACAAGGCCCTGCAGGACAGCTTTGAAAATGTCTATGCCCGTTACGCAGCCGCCTATTCATCCCTGAAGGATCTCTGATCATGACAGACTTTTTCGGTTCCCTGTCCAAAATCAAATATGAAGGCCCTGAAAGCGATAATCCGCTTGCCTTCCACCATTACAATCCCGATGAGATCGTGATGGGCAAGAGCCTCAAAGAGCATCTGCGTTTTGCAATTGCTTACTGGCACAGCTTCGCATGGGAAGGCGGCGACCCATTTGGTGGGCGCACCTTTGATCGCCCCTGGTTCGGCGATGAAATGTCCAAGGCCAAACTGAAAGCCGACGTGGCATTCGAATTGTTCGATCTTCTGGGCGCTCCCTATTTCTGCTTCCACGATGTGGACGTTCGCCCTGAAGGTAAAAATTTCGCTGAAAGCCTCTCCAACCTAAACGAAATCGTCGACTATTTCGAAGAGAAGATGGAAAGCTCCGAAACCAAGCTGCTTTGGGGCACGGCCAACATGTTCTCCAACCGTCGCTTCATGTCCGGTGCATCCACCAACCCTGATCCGGATGTTTTCGCCTATGCTGCGGCAACGGTTAAAAGCTGCATGGATGCAACCCATCGTCTGGGTGGCCAGAACTATGTGCTCTGGGGCGGTCGTGAAGGCTATGAAACCCTGCTGAACACCGACATTAGCCAAGAACTGGACCATATGGGCCGTTTCCTCAATATGGTCGTGGACTACAAGCACAAGATCGGCTTCAAGGGCACCATCCTCGTTGAGCCGAAACCACAGGAACCAAGCAAGCATCAGTATGATTTCGATGCAGCAACCTGCATCGGTTTCCTGCGCAAATATGGTTTGGAAGGAGAGGTCAAACTGAACCTTGAACAAGGCCATGCTATTCTTGCCGGGCACAGCTTTGAACATGAAATCGCCGTTGCGGCTGCCGACAACATGCTCGGTTCCATCGACATGAACCGCAACGACTACCAGTCTGGCTGGGATACCGACCAGTTCCCGAACAACACCCCTGAAGTGGCTCTGGCTTACTACCACATCCTCAAATCAGGCGGCTTCACGACGGGCGGCACCAACTTTGACGCCAAACTGCGCCGTCAGTCGCTGGATGCAGAAGATCTGGTTGCCGGTCACATCGGCGGCATGGATATCTGTGCACGTGGCCTCAAGGCTGCTGCTGCCATGCTCGAAGATGGTGGTCTGGAAGCGGCTCTCAAAGAGCGCTATGCCGATTGGGACAAGGACGTCAACAAGGACATGCTGGCAAACGGCACGCTGGAAAGCATTTCCGAGCGCGTTCTCAAAGACGACATCAATCCAGAGCCTCGCTCCGGCAAACAAGAAAAACTGGAAAATCTGGTCAACCGGTTCGTTTGATAGAAATCCAGTCCTCCTCCCGAAAACTGAAAACGGAGCGGCCATGCCGCCCCGTTTTTTCTTGCCCCATTTGCAAATCTGGCGGTGTCGCTTTCCAGATCTTTCCCCCTTTCCCATCAGAAGGAGAAGAAGACCGAAATGAGCAACGCGGCGCCTCCTGCAAACAGCAGGGTGATCGCCTCATCATTCACGCGGCAAAGCCAGCCCTGCCTCATCAAAGAAATGCAGCTTGTCGGGATTGAAAATCAGCCCAACTTCATCACCCGGCTCCACAGCGGCATCACCATCAAGGCGCACACCAATAGCACCGAGCCCGCCGCAATCGACCAGCAGATGGGTATCCGAACCGAGATATTCGACAATATCAACCACGCCGTCGCACTGGCCCTCGCCCTTCTCGCCTATCGAAATGGCTTCAGGCCGCACACCGATATGGCTGGCCACGCCGGGCTGGGTTTGCGAGCCGCCGCGCGCGCCTTCCAGCAGGTAATTATCCCCTTGGGTCATGCAAGGCATGATATTCATCTTCGGCGAGCCGATAAACTGGGCCACAAACAGGTTCCCCGGCCGTTCATAGAGCGTGCGCGGTGAGCCGACCTGCTCGATAATACCATCGCGCAACACCACGATACGGTCGGCAAGCGTCATGGCTTCCACCTGATCGTGGGTCACATAGATCATCGTCGCCTTCAGCTCCCGATGCAGCTTGGCCAGCTCGTAACGCATTTCCACCCGCAGCGCAGCATCAAGGTTCGATAGGGGTTCGTCAAACATGAAGGCCGTCGGATTACGCACGATGGACCGGCCAATGGCAACGCGCTGGCGCTGCCCGCCGGAAAGCTCCTTGGGCTTGCGGTCTAGATAAGTCTCCAGCTTCAGCGCACGCGCCGCTTCATTGACCTTTTCCTCTATTTCGGCCTTGGGCGTTCCCGCCGTTTTGAGGCCGAAGCCCATATTGTCGCGCACATTCATATGCGGATAAAGCGCATAGGACTGGAACACCATGGCCAGCCCGCGAGAGGCTGGTGGGTCGGCGGTGACATTGCGCCCCTCAATCAGAATCTCACCGCGAGAGCACTCCTCCAGTCCCGCGATGGTTCTGAGCAAGGTGGATTTGCCACAGCCCGATGGTCCGACAAAAATGATGAACTCCCCCTCCTCGATGGCCAGATCAACGCCTTTGATGACTTGCAGTTCACCAAACCATTTCTCTACCGCCTTGAGTTCAATCGATGCCATGCTAGAACCTCCCCTTTGCATGCGGGCCCGCCCAGGTCAGCCAGATCGAAGCTGTCCAGGTGAATTTGTCACCGCCCGCCGGTGTCCCGTCGACAGGACTGAAATATTCATAGAAACCATGCTCGGTAATCAGGTCGCGCGTATCCTTGCGCAAGCGCCCCGCCAGTTGCGTCAAGCCACGTTCATTGAGCCCGATGCCGATCAGCGCATTGATGATGCCCCATACCGGCCCGCGCCAATAGCGCAGATGCTCAAACTTCTCATCGCGCGGATCATAGGATGGCACCCCGAAGGTCACCTTTTGCAGAATGTCTTCCAGATGGGCCTTCATCGTTTCGTTGTCGATGCCCGCATACCAGCAAAGAAATGAGGCCGAGCTGAGCGATCCAGTGAATTCACCGCTCCTGAGATCAATGCTGTCATAGTAGCCAGCCGGGTTCCAGTGATTGCGCACCCCTTCTTCCAACTCAGCGATCCAGCCTTCGATCTCCGGTGTCAGATGGTCAAGATCCATCGCGATCTGCAACAGATCGCGGCAGGCTCTCAGGAAGATGAAGGTCATCCCCACATCAGCGACGCGGAAAGGCGATCCTTCGCGGATCTTCTCCTCATCCCAGCCGCTATCACGCCCGTAATAAAGCATCTTGAGATAACGGTCATAATCTTCCTTCTTGGGGCGCATGGAAGGATCAACATGGCTGGTGTCCCGACGGGTATATTCCCCCACGCCTTCGGTGGACACGGCTGCCATGGCGCTATCCCAATCAACCGCATTGTCGCGGCCGCTTTCCCACGGATGGGTGATGGCCACCATGCCCCGCTCGACCCGGCTTTTCATGAACCAGCGATGCCAGCTGACAAGACGCCCGTAAATAAGCTCCATATGCACACGCCCATAGCGCTTATCCTGCTCATAAATTGAGCGAATGAGCGTTGCGGCAACAGGAGGCTGCGTAATACCTGACGTATGCGGCACCCGATCCACGCCCCAGACATCCGGTCCAGGGAAGTAGCCGTCAGCCCTCTTGTGGAAGATGATGTGCGGCACCATGCCCGTATCCCACTGCCCGGTGAAGAGCGTGTGGATCTCGAACCAGGCCCTTTTGACATCAAAAGAAGAGAAGCCCCATGCTGCAAAGCAGGAATCCCAGTTCCATTGATAAGGATACAATCCCGCTGTGGGCACCGTGTATCCCCCGCGATCGTTTTGTCGCAGGATCCGGCGCGCTTGCCGGTCCAGTTTGTCGTCTGAGATAGCCATTAATCAAATCATCCTTTAACAGAGCCTGCGGTCAGGCCTTTGGTCATGAAGCGCTCAAGCCCAAGGAACAGCACGAGAATAGGCAATGTCGCAATCACTGCCCCGGCCATCAGATGCTGTCGTGGCACCTCGGAAGAATTGAGCATTGTAACGCCGCGCGTTAGCGTGAATTTGCTCGGATCATCAAGCAGCATGAAGGCGAGCAGGAACTCGTTCCACGCAATCATGAATACATAAAGCGAAACTGATGCCAGAGCGGGAAGCGATAACGGTAATGTGATCTTCCAAATCACGCCAAGCCGAGAAAGGCCATCCATCAATCCCGCTTCCTCGATCTCAGCAGGAAGGCCGCGGAAATAGCCCTGCAGCATATAGAGCGAGACCGGAATGGTTGTCACCGGATAGATCAGCAACAGGCCAAACAGCGAGTTGCGCAACCCGAACATGGAGAAGCCCACATAGATCGGCAGCGCCAGAACGATCATCGGCACCATATAGATCAGCAGGATCGAGCGGGACATCACAGCTTGCCCCTTAAAGCGCAGACGCGCCACCGCATAGGCGCCCGGCACGCTGAAGAGCAAAGTCACGGCGACAGTAGCCACGGATACAAGGAAGGAGGTCAGCAGGTAGCTTCCAAAATTATATTGGGTGAACAGCTCCTGATAAGACCGGAAAAGATCCCATCCCTTGTCCCATTCAACCGAGAAATCCAGCGGATTGAGCAGCAAGGCCTGCTGCCCCTTTACCGACGTCATCAGCATCACATAAAAGGGCACGACAACGATAGCGGTGAAGAAGACATAGCCAAAGCCGGTCAGAAACCGCACGATCCCCTCTTCAAACTGGTGCCGCGTTAGCGTGCCCGCAGGCATCCCCTTCATCATGATGCTCAGTGGAACGGAGAGTCCCAGAACGAAAACCAGCACACCAACGCCCTGCGCGAAGCTTTTTTCAGCAAGGCTTATGCCAAAGGGCTGCATGAGACTGATCCCCAGCACCAATGCAAAACTGATAAGGATGCCGAGCAAACGGCTGGGCACATAAAGCGCTACCAGCCCCACGGCAGCCCCTTGCACGATGGCTGCAAGCCAGACCGGATGCACCGGCAGGCCGGTTGAAAAGGCCATGACAATGGTCAGGCACACAATGAGGGTAAGACTCCATAACACGCCAACAACGGCGGCAAGCAGATATCCCTTTTTCATAGCCCTTCCTCCCTTGAAATGAACCGGAAGAAGAAGAATGAGAAGGCCAGAAGGCACCCGAAGATGACCACGGCGACCGCAGCCCCCGCGCCGATATTGGAAATGGCAAAGGCCTGCTCATACACATTCACGGTCAGCGTCCGCGTTCCCGCATTACCGCCCGTCATCAGGAAGATGTCGTCGAACTTGTTGAACGTCCAGATGAAGCGCAACAGGAACAGCACCGACAGGATGCCCATCAATTGCGGCAAGGAGAGATAGTAGAATTTCTGGAAAGGCGATGCTCCATCCATATCTGCCGCCTCGTAAATGTCATGATCTATCGACTGCATCCGTGCCAGAATGAACAGGAAGGACAGCGGAAAATAGCGCCAGATTTCAAATGCTGTCACGGTAAACAATGCCAGAGGGCGCTGCCCGAAGAAGTTGATCGGTGTCTCTATCAGCCCCATTTGCACCAGCAACGCATTGAATGAGCCCGAGAATGGATCCAGCAACGTCACCCATGTGAAGGCAACCGCGATAACCGGCGCCACATAGGGGAAGAGAAACAACCCACGCAAAATGCCTTGTCCGGTAAAACTCTTATTGAGCATCAAGGCGGCGAGCATACCAACCACAAGCGCCCCGATGGTGCCGACCACGGTGTAGAACAACGTCACCCAAAGCACTTCGAGAAATTCGCCACTGTCGAAGACCGAGCGGAAATTGTCCCATGTGAAGGTCAGGTTGAACAGATCAGAACTCGCATTGCCTGTCATGACCGGCTCTGTGTCACGCACATTCACATCGCTATTGATGAAGGCCTCTTGGGCAACGGCCTCAATGAGCATTCTTTCCCGATGGCCAGCCTCCCAATCGCCCAGATCGCAAGAGAGCTGCCCTGCGGCGAGTGTGCAGCGCTCATCCAGAGACACCGGCTCCAGGCCACTAGGCCAGGCATCCGACATGAAGACATTGGTGATCGGCTTCTCACGCGAAGAGTTTGTCAGACGATATTCAATCGTCACCGTATCCCCCGCAGCGGACACCTTGCCACGCATACGTTCATAGACATCGGGCGTCGTGGGTCTGAGGTCGCTCAAACCGATCGGTTTGGCACTGATCCAGAAGATCGCCAACAAGGGGAGAATAATGACCAGAGCCACGCTCAAAAGCGTCGGCGTCAGCAACCCCCAGGCAAGGCGCGCTTCTCTCTTGGCCAGAGGTCCGGATCGTGGAGGAGCGAGCGCAGTGGGCTGGTGCCCTGCTCCCGCAGAACTGTTTGGATAGTCAGTGGTCGACATGAGAAGAGGCTCCGCTTATCACACCGGGCAACAACAAGTCGCCCGATGCAAATAGTTTCAAGTCAATACCTTATTGGATTTTCGCCAGTTCCTCGTTCAAAGAGGCAACAGCTTCTTCCGCCCCGATGACACCATCGGTGTATTTGCGGACAATCTGGTTAAAGACCTGGGAGTTGATCATTTTCGAAGCCAGAGCCAATTGACCTTCCTTGACACCCCAACGCTGGGCCACATCCAGACCGGCAACGATTTCGCCGATCATTTCGGATGGATAAAGGTCGGCAAGCGGCTTCTTGCGATCAACACCAACCGGCAGTTTGGACCATGCATCGATGAATTTCGTCGGGTTGTCTGCATCCCCACGGCGAACCGGAAACTTCCCTTCCGGAGCGATGGCAAGGGTCTGTGTGTAGCCCGCATTCATGGAATATTCGACGAACTTTTCAGCCGCTTCGATATCTGCGTCAGATGTGATACCGAAATAGCGGATGTCGCCCCATGCAGCACCGCCCGGATTGGATGGTCCGGCGAAATTCGTGACGATACCGGTTTTGGAAGCCAGTTCAGGGCTGGTCGGATCGTCATTGATGGTCGGCGGAGCGGAGTCCCTAAGACCGGCCAGTTCGTCAAGAATGAACGGCGACCAGATGATCATCGCAGCCTTGCCAGCAAAATAGAGTTCACGGGACTGTTTCCAATAGAGTTCCCCCGGAGGAGAAGCCTTGACGATAGCCTTGTAGAAGTCGAGCACTTCTGTTGTCTTTTTAACGTCCAGAGGCTTGAAGCCATCTTTGTCGACAGGAGACACGCCATTGGCCAGGAACACATGCTCAAGAACCTGGCTCATGAAGTTTTCATCCACCTTTGTAGCAGCCACAAAGCCATACATTTCAGGCGGGTTGTGCAGCGCTTTGATAGCGGCTTCCACATCAGCATAGGTGTTGGGGGCCTTCAGGCCTTTGGCGTCGAACAGATCCTTGCGATAGACGATCATCTGTGTCCAGCCGTCCACCGGCACAGAGGCATAGCCATCTTCGGTTGCCGCCATGGCCAGCGCACCGGGGGCATAGGTGTCTTTGCCCAGATTGTCGATTACCTCTGTTGCAGCATAGGCATCAAGAATGCCCGCTTCTACCCAAGGCAGCGCATATTGCAGCGGATGGTAGATGACATCCGGCAGATCACCAGCTGCATAGGCTGCTGTGGCGCGCGTTCCGAGATCCTTCTCGGTCACCGGGATCACCTCAACGGAAATGCCGGTTTCAGCTTCGAAATCCTTGGCCATTTCCTGCTGACGTGCCAGACGCGGTGTCTGTTCTTCGGTTGTCCAGAAACGGATGCCTTCAGCCGAAGCCGTCACCATGGTGCACCCAAGAGCAAGCGCTGTCCCAACCATAAGACCGGTCAAGCGTTTGCTGCCTAAAGATAATGTCATTGTCAAACCTCCCAAATTGCAACACTGAAAATAAGTTCAAGCGGATCGAATGACCGGCGGGCCATCCGATGCCCGCGCAATCAATTGCGCCTCCCCCAACTGGCGAAGCGATTCAGGCGCGTCCCCCTGGATACGCCTGATGAGCAGGTCGGCGAGGCGTTCCCCCGCTTCCCTGTTATCGACGAAAAAGCTGGTAAGTGGCGGGGATGCATATTCCCCCTCAGCTATACCGTCGTAAGAAATGATCGACAGATCACTGCCAATCATCAGCTGCCTGTCATGGGCAGCCCGATAAACACCCAGCGCGGCAAGATCGACCGCGCAGATAATCGCTGTTGGTCGTTCAGGCAGATCCAGCAGGATCGCCCCCTCCCGAGCGCCATCCCTGCGGGTCACGGCAGCATGGCGCACCAGGCAGTCCTCATAAGGAAGCCCTGCCTTTTTCAAACCGTCGCAATAGCCCTCATAGCGCACCTTGGCATACATGTAGCGCTCAAGCCCGTTGATGAAACCAATGCGCACATGCCCCATACCAACCAGCCGCAACACCGCCTCTTGCATGGCCTTGGCGGCATCGATGTCATACCAGCCGCACTCCGTATCATCCCCCGTGCGTCCAAACATGATGAAGGGAACATGCGCTTTGACCAGATAATGCACCCGGGGATCCTCGACGCGTGTGCGCGGCAGGATAAAGCCATCCACCGTATGCTCATCACTCAGGCGCTTGATCGTCGTCAGCACGCCCAGCGCGTGGCTCGCGGTGGCCACGGTCAGGGTCCAACTATCCTGACTGGCCCGCCTGGAAATTCCGTCGATGAAATCGGCAAGAAACGGTCGGTGTCCGTCATGGCTATCCGCATTGAGCACCATGCCGAGCGACCGCACCAGACCAGTACGAATGGCTTGCGCGTGAATCATCGGCTTGTAGCCAAGTTCCTGCGCCGTGCGCTGGACGTTCAGACGCGTATGTTCCGCGATATCCGAATAGCCATTCAGCGCCCTGGAAACAGTGCTCTTGGAAATACCCAAGGCATAGGCCACTTCCTTGATGGTCACGCGTGATTTTTTGCTTTGACGCCCCTTGCCGTCATGTTCTTCAGACTTGTGCACGGCATCCTCCCGCGCCAAGTCTGCTTTCCGAAACCGGTTTCGGCAACCACCAGTATATTCACCTTTTGGCTAACCACTCAATTCGGGCATCTCATTGAAAGAAAAGGACCGAAATCGATTTCACGAAAAGGTTCCGACGCTGCGCCTGCGCAATCCGATTTTGCCAGTTTGCTCAAAAAATTAGCAATTGCCCATGAATTCCCCACCAGCTTTCTTTCGCACCTGCGAAAGGCTCCGACGTAATCTATCCACCTCTGGGGAAAACAGACTTTTGACCTGCCAAAAACCGATATCCGGCATGCATCCACAAACGAAATCCGCTAGTGAAAATCACGACTGGGGAATAGTTTCTTGGCCTGCTCGCGGGGGTGTCGGGCCCGCGATGGCACGCGTTCTAGCCCCTTGGCCGGACGCCCCCGTGGCGCTTCATCGGCCTGCGGATTGGTGATGCCGACAGCATCATCAAGCGGATGTCCCAACTCGGAGAGCCGGTGCGACAGATCTTCCACCCGCTCGGCAATCAGATGCACCACAATGCCCTCCTTCTGCAGCGTGCCATGCACCCTGAGCAATCGCCCCGTAATCACCGCCCGCCGGAAGGCCTTGTAGATCTTGGGCCAGACGACGACATTGGCAACGCCGGTCTCATCTTCCAGTGTCACGAAAATGACGCCAGATGCAGTACCGGGGCGCTGGCGGGTGATGACCAGTCCACAGACGGTCACTCTCTTGAACGAAGTGACCATCAGATCGCCATGGGAGGTCAGATCCGGCATGGAGGGGCGCAGCAGTTCCATCGGGTGCGCCCGCAGGGACAGGCGCATGGAAACATAATCCTCCACCACCTCTTCCCCCAGATGCATCTGTGGCAAGGAGACCGAGGGCTCATTGATGCATTCACCATCAATCGGATCATTGAACAGCGGCAGCGGCTTGAGGCCGGACAGAGCCTTGACCTGCCAGAGCGCCTCGCGTCGCCCCATCTCCATGCTGACAAAGGCATCCGCCTCGGCCAGCCGCTCCATCGCCCCGCCTTTAAGGCCCGCCCGCTGCCAGACGCTTTGCGGATCGGGGTAGCCGTTGCCTCTTGCGGCCACGATCCAGTCCGCATCCTCGGCGGAAAACCCTTTGATCTGGCGAAAGCCGAGCCGGATGGCCAGCGCCCCATCCAGCCGCCGCTCGAGCATATTGTCCCAAGCGCTGTTATTGACGCAAATGGGCCGGATCTCGATGCCATGCTCGCGTGCATCCCGCACAATCTGTGCCGGCGCGTAAAACCCCATCGGCTGGGAGTTGAGCAGGGCACAAGCAAAAACCGCCGGGTGATGGCATTTGAGCCATGCCGACACATAGGCCAGCATGGCAAAAGCCGCCGCGTGGCTCTCGGGGAAGCCATATTCGCCAAAACCCTCGATCTGAGAGAAGCAGCGCTCGGCGAAATCCCGCTCATAGCCTCGCTCCAACATGCCGCTCACGAACCTCTCCTTGAAGCTGTGAATGGTGCCCATCCGCCGGAAGGTGGCAAGCGAGCGCCGCAGCCGGTCAGCTTCCTCAGGGCTAAAGCCAGCGGCCACCACGGCAATCTGCATCGCCTGTTCCTGAAACAAAGGGACACCGAGCGTCTTTCCCAGCACCTCTTCCAGCGCCTTGGAGGGGAACCAGACCTTCTCTCGCCCCTGCCGCCGGTTGATATAGGGATGCACCATCCCCCCCTGAATGGGGCCGGGCCGCACGATCGCAACCTCAACCACCAGATCATAAAAGGTGCGCGGGCGCATGCGGGGCAAGAAGTTCATCTGCGCCCGGCTCTCTACCTGAAACACCCCCACCGCATCGGCCACACACAGCATGTCATAAGTCGCCCCGTCCTCCTGCGGCACCGAGCCGATGCTATGCTCAAGCCCCTCATGCTCCTTGAGCAGATCGAAGCTCTTGCGGATGCAGGTCAGCATGCCAAGGCTCAGAATATCCACCTTGAGGATGCCCAGCGCATCAATATCATCTTTGTCCCACTCGATGATGGTACGGTCTTCCATCGCCGCATTCTCGATCGGGCACAGCTCGTCCAGCCGCCCACGCGTGATAATAAAGCCGCCTACATGCTGGGAGAGATGGCGTGGGAAACCGATAATTTCAGCGATCAGGGCAATAGTCTGCATCAGCCGCCGGTCACTCGGATCAAGCCCCAGCTCGCGCATCCGCTTCATGTCCACCCCATCGGTCGACCAACCCCAGATCTGGCCGGAAAGTGCCGCCGTCACATCCTGCGACAGGCCCATCACCTTGCCCACCTCGCGAATGGCAGAGCGTGTACGGAAATGGATCACCGTGGCGCAAAGGCCAGCGCGGTGGCGGCCATAGCGCTCATAGATATGCTGGATCACCTCTTCGCGCCGCTCATGCTCGAAATCCACATCGATATCAGGCGGCTCGCCTCGATGCTCAGAGACAAAGCGCTCGAACACCATGGTGATGGTTTCCGGCGCCACATCGGTAATCCCGAGGGCAAAACAGAGGATCGAGTTGGCCGCAGAGCCACGCCCCTGACAAAGAATATCCTTGCTGCGCGCAAAAGCAACGATGTCATGGACGGTGAGGAAATAGGCCGCGAACCCGAGCTTGCCGACAAGCGCCAGTTCCTTATCGGCCAAAGAACGGGATTGCTCCGGCACCCCTTGTGGATAGCGCCGGGCAAGCCCCTCATTGGTCAGCCGCTCAAGCCGCGCCTGCGGACTTTCATCGCCCGACACCTCATCGGGATATTGATAGCTCAGCTCATCAAGGGCGAAGCTACAGCGCATGGCAATCTCTGTGGCACGCCGGATCGCCGCCGGATGGCGCCGATAAAGCCGCACCATATCCGCCGCTCCCTTCAGTCGCCGCTCCGCATTGGGCAGAGCGCGGGAGCCGATATCATCAATGGTGATATGCGCGCGCAAGCAGGTCAGCACATCGGCCAACTGCCGCCGCCGCCCGTGATGCATGAGCACATCCCCCACAGCCACCATGGGAGCTGCCAACTTGTAGGCAAGGGCAGAACAGGCATCAAACCAGGCCTGATCCGACCCATTATAGGCAGGCGCGGCCCCCAGAAAAACACGTCCGGGGAACTGGGCCACCGCCCGCCTGATCTGCGGTTCAACATCGGGGTGCTCCAGCCCTGCCTGCGGCAGAGCAATCAGCATCATCCCCGATCCGGCTTCCAGCAGGTCGGCAAAATGAAGAAGACACTCTCCCTTCTCGGCCCGACGCTTGCCAAGGGTCAACAGCCGCGTCAACCGCTGATAGGCAGCCCTGTCCGTGGGCAGCGCCACCCAATCAAGGGAGCTGTCGGTAAGCACCAGACGCGCCCCGGTAATGAGGCGCGGCAGCTTGACCACCGCAGCAGCCGATAGCTCAGTTGTTCCCTCGGCTTCCAGTGGTTGACGGCTGGACGGATCAACCCGCTGGCTGGAGCGCAGCTTGATCGCCTCCAACTGCTTGTTCGTCTGCTCCTCGATCTGGCGTTTCAACTCCTTGAGTGCGGAAAAAGCCCGCACCACGCCAGCCAGAGAATTCCGGTCCGTGATGGCAATCGCCTCCAACCCAAGCTCGGCTGCGCGAATGACCAGCTCCTCAGGATGAGACGCCCCCGTAAGGAAGGTAAAATTGGACGCGACACACAGTTCCGCATAAACGGTCGGCCGCATCGTGGCCAACTGCTCGGGCGACACGGCACCGGAATTCGGCGTCGGCCCCTTTGCAGGCGGCGTGGCCGCGCCTTGCGCGCGGGTGGGATTACTCGTCATGCAAATTCACCCTGCACGAACCAACTGGAAAGATGGGTCAAACGGTTTTGTGGTGTATGGAACAGCCAGAGACGCCAGCCCTGCCGCGTCTCCACCCACCAATAGTCCCGTATGCCGGACCGCCATGCAGGATCCTCCCACCACCATTCCGGCGCAATCCGTTCCGGCCCGCGCGCATAGGCCACGGACAGCTGCATCCGTCGCCAACGAAAATGCGCTGGCGGCTCGCGCCGCGCAGGATCAGGCTCCGAGGATAAAGGCAGCACGATGGGCTCAGGCGGAAATAGCCGCAAAGGGCGCGGGGAACGGGCCCCGCTGGCCTCTTCGTTCTGCGTCCCCTCTTTGCGGACGTCCCGATCAGGCCCCTTTTTCCCTCCAAGCCCCGGCCAGGCAGCAACCACTTTGGTCCATGCAGCAGGTTGCAAAGAAAAACTACGCTCCGGAATATGGCTGTCGGCAGGAACAAAGCGCAGGATATTCTCTAGCCCTATGCGACTACCAAGCCGGGTGACCAGATCATCCAGCGCGTGATCTTCGACCCTTGATGCGGCTTCCCTATCCGCCTCACGGCCCCCATTGCTCAGCACCACGCTCGTCATCTGGTCATCGGCCATGGGTTCCACAACAGTGGCTTCCAGCCGCATCATGTCGATCCCGAAACCGGCATCCACCTCGCCCACGCTGCGTTCGAACAGAGGCAGAATCCGCGCCGCTTCCCGCATCGGGCGCGCCAGCCGCAATTCCACCTGACTGGCCTCCATATCCATGCGCCGCATGGTCAGTTGCAACACCCGCGCTCCGGCACCCTGCCGATCCAGCTTGTCGCAAAGCCGGTCCAGCAGTTTGGCCGCCACCGCCATGACATCATCGGCCAGCCCGATCGGTTCGGGCAGGCTCATCCGCACCCCGTAATGGGGCGCCTCGGATAGAGGAGAAATGGCCTCCTCCCTGTGCCCCAGCGCCTGATCCAACCGCATCAAGGGCTCCAACCCGAAACGGCGGGTCACCGTCGCCCGTGGCAGGGCATAAAGCGCCTCGATGGTGCGCACCCCGAGCCGCATCAGCCCCGTGCAGACCTTTTCTTCCAGCCGCAAGGCAGCAACCGGCAAATGCCCGATAGCAGCAAGGGCCTTGCCCGGAAGAGCCAGCCGCACCGCAAGGCCGGAAGATCTTTTCTCATGCGCCGCCGCGCTGGCCTCCGTCTCAACATGTCCAGAACCGGAAGCATCCCCATGGGCCTCATCGGGCAGCCAACTGCCATAATGGGCCAGCGCCCAAGCCGCCCCCCGTGTATCCGCAAGTCCCTGCTGCACGGAAATTCCGCCTCGCGCCAAACGCTCCTCGATGACCTCCAGCAGCGCCTGTTCGCCACCGAACAGATGAGTGGAGCCCGTCACATCCAGCAACAGGCCATCATTACCGTCCAGCCCAACCCAGGGGCAGAAGCGCCCGGCCCAGCGCGCCAGCAATTGCAAGAAATGCGCGTCCGCCTCACGATCTGCCGGCATGGTCTGCAAGGGCGGGCACAGGGCCCGGGCATCCGCCAGCCCCATACCGCGCTGAAGCCCTTCCCGCTCGGCGCTCTCATTGAGGCAATAAAGCCGCTCGGCATTACTCTGCTGCAACGTGAGGGCAAAAGGAGTCGTCCCCACCGCGCGCCGCAGAATGCGGTCGCTCGCCAGCCTCGGAAACCACAATGACACGACGCGTCTCTGCATCCCAAACAAGATCCCAACACCCTAATGTTCCTGATTTGTTCTTTATAAGCTGCCAACGCTGAAGAGTCGAGTCAGGAGTCTGAAGCGACTGCATAGCCACCTGATTTTGCCGGAATTTCGGGGAGAAGAGCGGTGTACAATGCCAGCGACTTTCAGCCGCATTATTGCCCATCCCCTCGCCGATCATCAAAATGCCCGTGGCCTTGCCTTCCTCTGCAGCCAATTGCAGGCGTCGACCGGCCGTGAAAGAGAGATCACGCGGCACCTCGGCCACCACTGTCGACACAGCGCCAGACCGCAAAGCCTCTTCAGTGGCCGCCAGCATCGCCTTTTGATCCGACACCCGCACCAGCAGCACATGGCGCGGATCACAAAACAGCGCCAACCCATCCGGATTGAGCCCCTCGGCTTGCCACTCTTCAACCAGCCACATGGCTGGCCGCTTATCTGCTCGCATGCCAACCCCGCAGGCAATCGCGGCAAAAACGGCAGCACCTTGTCCAGTCACCTCGTGCGCCCGTCCCCCTCTTAGAGGAAAGGCTTCATCAAACCGCTCATACATGACTCACTCCAAAAGAACATAAGAGGAACATATCACGATTTTTGTCCCTTGTCAGCGCCCTTGAATCGCACATATTTGCATCATTAAATTTGAAGATATGCATATGACGCATAAATGAGTCGCAAACTTGTCTCTTCAAAATCCGCAGAAAACCGCCAAAATATGCATCAAGACGCCGTACGATACGAACCACGCATGATGATGAGAAAGTGGAGCCCATGTCCGAAAAAAGCCTCAACCCCTTTTCCCTCGCCCTGAAGATTTTCCAGAATCTTGGATCCTCGGAGCCTCGCGTGCATCCGAACCCGCGCGAATGGGACGCCATGACATTCTACGACCACAGAGACAACTAAAATACGTAAAAACATCTAAGAAAATCCGCAATTTAAGGCCTAGCCATGCGGTCCCATCAAAGCTGATAGGCGATAAAACCTCTTTTGCGCATAAGACGAAAGTCTTAAACTGTCCCTTGTAAGTGAGCCAACGAAGCCTCTGCAAAGAGGCGAGGTCATTTGCGACGGGGACCCCCTCTAGTCTCATGCTGCCTCCTCCCCGATTTTGCATGAGATTCGACCCCCGCCCAAGTGGCAATCATGCCCTGTCCCAGATCCGTCTGGGACAGGGCATCTTTTTTGTACCAACGCTCCTTCGTCTTCCCTGAGACAAGCAACAAGACAGCCCTGAAAGACGAACCCTGAAAGAATGGGCCTGCTTTTTCACAAGCTCTCTGCTTGTGCGTCCTCAACAGGGAGACATGACTGGTCCTTTTCCTGCCGCACCACTATAGTCATATCAAACGAACGCGGGAGGCGATGGTGACAGACACCGGAAATGATATCGAACAATTGCGCGATCTGGCTGCAGCCCTGTTTGAGGCAGGCGTTGCGGCGGCAGATCCACGTCTGGCTCTGGAAAAGACATTCGAAGAAAACCCACTAGCCCCTCTGCAAGAGGGACGCTATCTGGTCATTGCCCTTGGCAAAGCCTCTGGCGCCATGGCTCAGACCTGTCTGAAGGCCCTGCCGGAAGGCACCGACTTTGAATGCCTTGTCATCACCAACTATGAAAATGACGCCCCCATCGAGGGAGCAACCTGCTTTGCCGCAGGCCATCCAGTGCCGGACGAAAACGGCCTGAAAGCGGGTAAGGCCATCATGGATCTGTTGGCAACGACCACCCCTGAGGATCGCGTTATCGTGTTGATCAGTGGCGGCGGTTCGGCTCTTGTGCCAGCGCCCCTCCCTGGCCTCAGCCTGGATGACAAGATTGGCGTCAACAAGCTGCTTCTGGCCCATGGTTACGCGATCCAGGAAATGAATCTGGTGCGCCAGAGCTTGTCCCAGCTCAAGGGCGGTGGGCTCAGCCAATTGGCAGCGCCTGCGCCTGTTCAGAGCTACATTCTCTCCGACGTGGTCGGTGACGATCTCAGCGTCATTGCCTCGGGCCCGACCAATCCGCCGCTTGGCAGCAAGAAAGACGCTCTGGCCCTGTTTGAAGCCAAGGGCCTGGTGGATCAGTTGCCCCCATCAGTCAAAGCCGCACTGGAGGCAGACGGTGGAGAGGCGGAGATCGATTTCTCCAATACGACCAACCTGCTCATAGGGTCCAACCGGCTCAGTCTTGATGCCATATTGGAGTCCCTGCCCATGGGCTGGCGTGGCCTCATTCTTGACGATCTGCTCGAAGGCGACGTGGAAGAGATCGCCCCCCAATTGCTCGAAGCCGCCAGAAACGCGCCCGAAGAGCAGAAGACCGTTTATATCTGGGGCGGCGAAACCACCGTCACCCTGAAGGGCGACGGCAAGGGTGGACGCAATCAGGAACTGGCCCTGCGCTTTGCAGCCGCCAATGAAGCCAACCCGATCGAGGGGGACTGGGTGTTCCTGTCCGGCGGCACCGATGGACGCGATGGCCCAACGGACAGCGCCGGAGGGCTGGTGGATGCTGCAACCCTCCACCGCATTCGCCAGACCGGCGAAAGACCACAGGCGCTTCTGGCCAACAATGACAGCTACAAGGCCCTTGAACTTGCCGGCGATCATCTGATGATCGGCGCCACGGGCACCAACGTCGCAGATATTCAGATCTGTCTGGTGGACAAAGACAAATGAGTGAAGAACAAACGGGGCAAGCAACCTCCCGACCGGTCGAAATTCTGGTCGACGCCGATGCTTGCCCCGTCAAGGAAGAGGTCTACAAGGTAGCCGAGCGCCATGGCGTTCCGGTTACGCTTGTGGCCAACCAGTTCATGCGCCTGCCGCGCAAAGACGAATGGGCGGTGCCCATCTCTTTCGTCAAGGTGGAGGATGGACCGGATGTGGCCGACGACCATATCGCCGAAATTGCCCACCCGAAGGCGGTGGTTGTCACAGCCGACATTCTGCTTGCCCAGCGCTGCATCACAAAGGGCGCCAGCGTCATCGGCACCACCGGCAAGCCTTTTACGGAAAATTCCATCGGCTCGGCAGTCGCCATGCGCAACCTGATGGCGGATTTACGTGAGACCAGCGACATCGGCGGCGGTCCGCCCCCCTTCTCCAAGGCCGATCGCTCACGCTTTCTTTCAAGCCTGCATGAAACACTGGAACAGCTGAAACGGCAAAGCACCTGAACGCCCCGAACCGTTTGACTAACCAAACGGCCAGATCTCCCAAACGATCTAACTAGCCAAACGGACAAGGGCTGATGAAATCCATCCATTCCCCCTTGTCCGGATGAATGAAGCGTAACGTTTCGGCATGCAGCATCAGCCTGTCTGCAGCGTCCAGAGCTTCGCCTTGAGCATAGAAGCGATCTCCCATGATGACATGCCCCAGACTGAGCATATGAACGCGCAGCTGATGGGAACGCCCCGTGTGGGGGAACAGCCGCACCAGCGTGCTGACCGCATCGCGGCCGATCACCTGCCAGTCGGTCACCGCCTTCTTACCATGCTCGAAGGACACCATCTGCTTGGGCCGGTTCGGCCAATCGCAGATCAACGGCAGATCAACCGTGCCCCGATCCTCGGCCATTGCGCCCCAGACCCGCGCCACATAGCTCTTCTCGACTTTGCGCTTTTCAAATTGCCGTCCCAGATTGCGATGGCAGTCATCAGTGCGCGCCAGCACCATGATGCCTGAGGTATCCATATCCAGCCGGTGAACGATTCGCGTATCGCCAAAATGCTGTCGCGCACGGTGATCCAGACAATCCCAATGCTCTTCAGCCTTGCCAGGCACACTCAACAGGCCCGATGGCTTGTTGATGACCACAAAATGCGCGTCCTCATAGAGCACTTCGAGATAGGGCTCCGTGGGCGGGCTGTAATTGACCAGAGGTGGGGTCAGGCTGGGCGGATGTGACATGGCTCTCATATGCATGAGCGCGGCGGCAAGGTCAATCACCTAACGGCTCGCTCCCCTTCAAGAGCCCGACAACAGCATTTGAAAAGACTGGATTTCCCGCCCAAAACCGGCCCGAAGCGTACCAAACAGCAATCGATACCGCAGCGCAACAAAGTCCGCTCGCGCGGCTTCGCGCACGCAAAACAAAGTTTAAAAATTAGACTTTCCTACAAATAAAACTAAAGTAAAAAGACCAATCAAAACCGCCTATCCGACCCAACACTTCAGTATAAATCCCTTTTACACATCAAGAGACTAAAGGATAAAGGAATTATACGAAACATCAATTGAATTACCCCACCCTCTCATTTTAGATCACAGCAAGGATAGATGCCTATATTCAGGTTATCTGTGTCTTACAACTCACAGGGTCTTGTCATAAGTCGGAATAAAAAATGTCGCGGTGCAGCTGAGGAACTCTACCGAAACAGACATAGCCGTCCAAAACAGACCTTTCAGAATGGAACATGAGCCGCAGAGCGGTTCAGCACCATGGGGGGAAATATGACCGAGAATACTGACTCCGGACATGCCTATTGGAAAGCCAACCTGAATCTGATCGCGATCTGCCTTGTCATCTGGTTCATCGCATCCTTCGGGTTTGGTCTGCTTCTTCGTCCTGCCCTCTCCGGCATCGCGGTCGGTGGATCCGACCTGGGATTCTGGTTCGCCCAGCAGGGCTCAATCTGGGTCTTTTTGGGACTCATCTTCTTCTATGCGGTTCGCATGAATGCGATCGACAAGAAATTCGGCGTTGAAGAATAAGGAACGAGAGAGGCTAGACTATGGATCTTCAAACTCTTACCTACATCGTTGTGGGCGCGTCCTTTGCGCTTTACATCGGGATTGCCTTCTGGGCACGCGCCGGATCGACCGGTGAATTCTATGCCGCCGGTCGCGGCGTCCATCCGGTTGCCAACGGCATGGCAACGGCGGCTGACTGGATGTCGGCGGCATCCTTCATCTCCATGGCGGGTCTGATTGCCTTCAACGGCTATGGCGCATCGGTGTTCCTGATGGGCTGGACCGGCGGTTATGTGCTTCTTGCCATGCTTCTGGCGCCTTACCTGCGCAAATTCGGCAAATTCACCGTGCCGGAATTCATCGGTGACCGCTTCTATTCTTCCACCGCACGCATCGTGGCCGTGGCCTGCCTCATCATCTGCTCGATCACTTATGTTATCGGCCAGATGAAGGGCGTTGGCGTTGCCTTCTCCCGCTTCCTCGAAGTGGATGCATCCACCGGCTTGCTGATCGGTACCGCAATCGTGTTCCTTTATGCGGTTCAGGGCGGCATGAAGGGCATCACCTACACCCAGATCGCCCAATATTGCGTTCTGATCCTTGCCTACACCATTCCGGCAATCTTCATCTCCATGGAACTGACCGGCAACTTCCTGCCGCAGGTCGGCCTGTTCTCCGACCATGTTTCCGGCACCCCGTTGCTCACCAAGCTTGATCAGGTGGTGACCGACCTCGGATTTGGCGAATATACCGCCTTCACATCCAACCCGCTCAACATGTTCATGTATACCATGTCCCTGATGATCGGCACCGCAGGTCTGCCTCATGTGATCATCCGCTTCTTCACCGTGCCGAAGGTTTCCGACGCACGCTGGACCGCTGGCTGGTCTCTGGTCTTCATCGCGATCCTCTACACCACCGCTCCTGGCGTTGGCGCCATGGCTCGCCTCAATCTGATGGATACCATCCAGACCGGCACCATTGGTGCTGAAGACGGCAACCTGCAATATGAAAACCGTCCAGACTGGTTCAAGAACTGGGAAACCACCGGTCTTCTGAAATTCGAAGACAAGAACGGTGACGGCCGCATCCAGTATTACAATGACAAATCCGCAGACTTCCAAGCGAAAGCCGACGAATTTGGCTGGAAAGGCAACGAGTTGTTCGTGGATCGTGACATCATGGTTCTGGCCAACCCGGAAATCGCCAAGCTGCCAAACTGGGTGATTGCACTGGTCGCAGCCGGAGGTCTTGCCGCCGCGCTCTCCACTGCCGCCGGTCTGTTGATGGCCATTTCGTCAGCCGTTTCCCATGACCTGATGAAGGGCACCTTCACACCAAACATCACCGAGAAGCAGGAACTGCTCTATGCCCGTATCGCCATGGCCGTTGCCATTGTGATTGCCGCCTATCTCGGCCTCAATCCTCCCGGCTTCGCCGCTCAGGTTGTGGCTCTGGCCTTCGGTCTGGCAGCCTCCTCGATCTTCCCGGCCCTGATGATGGGGATTTTCTCCAAACGGGTAAACTCCAAGGGCGCCATCTTCGGCATGCTGGCCGGTATCCTGTCGACTCTGCTCTACATCTTCATGTATAAGGGCTGGTTCTTCATTCCGGGCACCAACATGCTGGCGAACACCACGGAGAATCATTTCCTTGGCATCGCACCAGAAGCATTCGGAACTATTGGAGCAATCATCAACTTCGCAGTTGCCTATGTGGTCTCCTCCATGTCCGCTGAACCACCCAAGGAGATTCAGGAACTGGTCGAAAGCATCCGCGTGCCAAAAGGCGCTGGCGCTGCGATTGATCACTAAAGGCTCTGGCTGCGAGGATCTCTTGAGGGTCCTCGCGACCTGAAACAAGACAAATAGAGAGATCCCGTCGCACATCGCGGCGGGATTTTTGTCCGCAAATCAGCCGGAGACAGGAAGCATGAGCCTACCGGATTTTGCAGAATTCGCCAGCCACAGGCATCCGTTTGACCTCATCGAGATGAGCCGTCTTGCAGTGCTCGCCCGAAACACCCTCAAAATCGAGGTTGCCAAGGGGGAGACCATTTTGTCCGTTGGCCAGAAGGTGAAAGGGCTCTATCTCATCCAGTCTGGCGAAGTGGATCTCATCACGCCTGAGGACACACTGCTTCTGCATCTCACGGTGGGCAACTGCTTTGGCGAGCGGGCCATGCTGAGTGATGGCCATGCCCCCAACCGCGCTGTTGCCAATCAGGATTGCACCCTGTTTCTCATCCCCAAATCTGAATTTCTAGACCTGACGGAAACCCTGCCGTCTTTTCACGCCTTTTTTGATAGCTCCCTCATCAAACGCGCAACCGCCGCAGGGCAGAGCGATTCGACCACCGATCTCATCTCGATTACCATCGGCGCGTTGATGACCCCCAATCCGATCACCATCGGTCCGGACATGCCGGTCACGGAAGCTGCACAGTTGATGCGAGCCAAGAATATCTCCTGTCTGTTGATCACCGAAGAGGACCGCCTGATCGGCATCCTGACCACGGGCGACATGGCTCATCGGGTCGTCGCCGCAGGCCTTGGCCTCGACACGCCCGTGCGCGCCGTCATGACAGCCAACCCCTTTACGCTGGGGCCTGATGCTCTAGGCTTTGACGCCCTCCTCTCCATGATGGAACGCACCCACACCCATCTGCCCGTTGTGGCAGACGGCAAGCTGGTCGGCATCCTGACCAACACCAATCTGGTGCACCGTCAGGCTGTCTCCGCGCCCTTCCTCATTCGCGACCTGCAACGACAGAATGATTTTGAAAGCCTTGCGACCATCGTCGCCAAGGTGCCGCAAATGCTGGCCCAGCTCGTAGGCTCCGGCGTAGATGCCCACAATATCGGCCGCATCGTCACCAATGTTACCGACAGCCTGACCCGGCGTCTGGTGCAATTGGCTGAAGAAAAATTCGGCCCCGCTCCGGTGCCCTATCTCTGGCTGGCCTGTGGCTCGCAAGGACGGCAGGAGCAGACAGGTGTCTCCGATCAGGACAATTGCCTCATTCTGGATGAGGGCTTTATCGAGGCCGAACATGGCGCCTATTTCGAACAGTTCGCCCGCTTCGTCTCCGATGGGCTTGATGCGGCAGGCTTCTACTATTGCCCCGGCGAGATGATGGCCACCAATCCCCGCTGGCGGCAGCCCGTCTCCGTCTGGCGCGGTTATTTCGACAAATGGATCGACCGCCCCGACCCCATGGCCCAGATGCTGGCCAGTGTCATGTTTGATTTACGTCCCATCACGGGCGATGAAAGCCTCTTTGCTGGCCTTTATCAGGAAACGCTGGAGAAGGCGAAGAAGAACAGCATTTTCAGGGCGCACATGATCTCCAATTCGCTGGGACACACCCCTCCGCTCAGTTTCTTTCGCGGCTTTGCGCTGATCCGCAAGGGCGAGCATAAGGACACCGTTGACCTCAAGCTCAATGGCGTCGTCCCCATCGTCGACCTCGCCCGAGCCTATGCCCTGCAAGGAGCGATCACGGCAGCCAACACCCGCGAGCGTCTCATTCAGGCAAGAGATCAGGGCACCATCAGCCAGGAAGGCGCACAGGGCCTGATCGATGCCTATGACCTCATCGCCACCATACGGCTGGAACATCAGGCTCGCCAGATCCGCGAGGGCAAGACACCGGACAATTTCCTCGCTCCCGCAAGCCTCAGTGAACTTGAACGCAACCATCTCAAGGATGCCTTCATCATGATCAAGACCCAGCAATCCGCCCTTGGTCACGCGCAGGGTGCCAACATCTAGCCTGTCCCCATACCGGCATCTAAGCCATTGGGTGGCCTACGAAATGCTGCCTTATCACAGGGCTGCATTCCGTGTCACAAGAAAGCATGGACAGGAATGCCTGCCGCCCCGACATATGCGGCGCAGCCCCCTTCAAGTTCAACCCGCAAGGAGCCCTTCTGTATGTTGTTCATTTTGCTTGGAACCTTCATAGCCGGCATCGGCGCAGCGGGGGCAGCCGTCGTCTTCTATAAGTTTATCCTGCGCCGCCCGCGCCCCAAGGGGGCCATTCCCATTTCCGCCGGTGTTGCCATGATCCTTTTGCAAATCGTGCTCGACTATGGCTGGTATTCCCGCGCAACTGCCGATTTCGGCGATGATGTCGTGGTTTTGAGAACCGCCGAGGGCACAAGCCTGCTGCAGCCTCTCTCCTACATCATCCCGCGCACGGACCGCTTCCTTGCCTTGAACAAGGCCAGCATGAGAAGCAACGACAATCTGCCCGGCATCAAGCTGGCGGAATTGTTTCAGGCAGAAAAGGATGGCCCGACGACCTCTATTTGGCAGTTGATCGATTGTCCGGGCAAGCGCCGTGCCGATTGGACCCACACCATGCCACCGACCATGCGAGACCTTGAAGGGCAAGCCAAATGGTACGCGCTTGAAGAGAGTGATCCGCTGTTTGACGCCGCTTGTGAGGACTAGGACAGTATCACCATAAGGGAGGGATCTGGGAGGAGCATCATGAAGAAATCGATATTGGTGGTGGATGATGAACCAACCATGGCCTTTGCGCTTGAGCAGCTCATGAAGGCTGAGGGCTATCAGGTGACAACCGCCAGCAGCGGCCAAAGCGCTTTGGACTGTGCCCGCAAGGACCACCCTAACCTCATTCTGCTCGATAGCTCCCTACCAGACAGGGATGGGTATGACATCTGCCAGACCATCCGCAAGGATGGAGGGAACGAAGATGTCACTATCATCATGATGAACACATCCAGCCGACCAATCGAGCTGGAAAAGGGGCGGGCCTGCGGCGCGAACGGTGCCCTGACCAAACCTTTCTCGCTCGCCACGGCGGCAAAGACCATCAAAGACTATCTGACATAGGCAAGAAACCGGCAACCATGGCACCACCGACAAACAAACTGGAGCGACTGAGCCTGAGGCTTCGCATCTTCTTGTTTTTCGCGCTGATTGCCGCAAGTGCCTTCGTCATCATCACAGCCAGTCTCTATTTTGCCCTTCAGCGCATAGGCCCGGAGGCCACCCCGCATCTGGTTCTGTTTGGAGGCATTGCTGCCTTTGCTATCCTCTTTGTCACCGGTTGGGTCTGGCAGAAATTCGATCTCAATGTCGCCCAGCCCATCGAGCATATCTCCAAGGATGTACGCTCCCTCGTCCATGCTGGCGCCTCTCGCGGGATGGATCAGGAAACCGGCAAATATCTCGGCCTGCTTAATCCGGCCATCAGAGAAATCACCGACGCGCTGACCGAGGCTCGCGACGAGACGGAAAAGCAGATCGCAGACGCCACGCAGGAAACCCACAAGCAGACAGCACGGCTTGAAAGCGTCATCAGCAATCTTGAGCAGGGTGTGCTGATCTGCTCGCTTGATCACAAGATCACACTCTACAACAAGCGCGCTCTGAAGATCCTGCATGTATCAGGCGAAATCGGCCTTGGGCGCTCGTTATTTTCAATTGTCTCGGCGGCCCCTTTTCGCCATGCTCTGGAACGGCTGAGCCACCGCTTACAGGAAGGCCGCCACAAGCATCACAGGGAAGGACTCAGCCAGCTTGTCATCTGCGCTACCGCCGATGGCAGACACACGCTGCAAGGTCGTGTCACGCTGTTACTTGACGATGCACAACAAAGCCCCACCGGCTTCATTGTGACCTTTGATGACATGACCCGCCAGCTCGCAGACAATGTCGAGCGCGACAGCCTTTTACAATCAGCCCTCAGCGATCTGCGTCATCCGGCCGCCAATCTTCTGGCCTCAGCCGAGATACTGACCGGTGACTATGCCCTTGCGCCGGAAGCGCGTCTTACCCTTGAAAAAATGCTGGCAGAAGAAGCCAAGAGCCTATCAACCCGCTTAGAGCACTATGACAAGCGCTCCCATGACATGCTGACCAGTGCATGGCCCATGAGTGATGTCTATTCCTCATCCCTGTTCAACTCGGTCCTGCGGCGCAACAGTTCGGAAGACCTGCACCTGACTTGCGAGTTCATCGGCGATCCTGTCTGGCTGCATTGTGATTCCATCACCATTGTCGAGCTCATCGAATATGCCCTGCGCAAGGTGGCCGAGATCACCGGACAGAAAGCCTTCCTGCTTCGGGCCAGCGAACAGAATCACAAGATCTATATCGATCTGCATTGGCACGGAGCACCGCTCAGCGTTGCCGCTATCAATAACTGGCTCGATGATCCGCTTGATCCCGATCTGGGGGGCATCACCAGCCGAGACGTGCTCCAACGCCACAAATCCGATTTCTGGAGTGCACCGGCTCCCGATGGCACGGCCCATCTGCGCCTGCCGCTCAGTCTTCCCCGCGACCCTCACACGAACCAGCCACAGGACGAGCAGATGCTTCTGCTGCCTGAGCGGTTGGAATTTTATGATTTTGAGCTGATGGAGCGCAAATATCTCGGCGCGCTGGAAGACCGCCCCTTGCGGGAGCTGGATTTCGTCGTTTTCGACACCGAGACCACCGGCCTTGATCCCTCTGATGGCGATGAGATCATTTCCATTGCGGGCGTACGCATCGTCAATGGGCGCATCATGCATGGCGAGATCTTTGACCACTATGTTCATCCGGGACGGAGCATTCCGCCTGCCTCAACCAAAATTCACCATATCACCAACGAGATGGTGGCCGATGCACCACCAATTCAAACCATACTGCCCCGCTTTCATGCCTTTGTCAGCGATGCCGTACTCGTGGCACATAATGCCGCCTTTGACATGAAGTTCCTGTCGCTGAAACAGGATGAAACCGGCATCCGCTTCACCAATCCGGTTCTGGATACCGTGCTGCTTGCCGCCCATCTCCAAGGCCAGACAAGCAGCCTGACGCTGGATGCGCTGGCCGAGCAATTCGGCATCGAGATCCCTGCCCAAATGCGCCATACGGCGCTGGGCGACTCACTGGCAACGGCCGAGCTCCTGCTCCGCCTGATCGATCTGCTGGAAGCATCCGGTGTCAAAACCCTGCGCGATGCAGTAGCTGCGGAGAAAAAAGCCGAGGCTATCCGCCGCCAACAGGCCCGCTATTAACTCTGTTTGACCCGATCGCACGAAACTCTATTGATCTGGAGCGCCGAATCTGAAAAGTTCGCCGCCGATCTTTCTTTTTCCTCACAGGATAATTGTATCACGATGACCGTCAGCATTGATCTGGGGACCATGAAACTGGGCCAGCCGGCCCAAATGGATCTGGAAGAACTGCTGGCCACCCGCCTTCTGGTGCAGGGCAACTCCGGATCGGGTAAATCCCATCTGTTGCGCCGCATTCTCGAGCAGAGCGCCAAATGGGTTCAGCAGATCATTATTGACCCGGAAGGGGATTTCGTCACGCTGGCCGAGAAATACGGTCATGCGGTGGTGGATGCTGTCGGCACCGAAGCCGACCTGACCATGATCGCCGCCCGCGTGCGCCAGCATCGCATCTCAGCCGTGCTCAATCTGGAAGGCCTTGATGCCGACCGCCAGATGCGCGCCGCCTCGGCTTTCCTCAATGGCCTGTTCGATATCGACAGGCAATATTGGTATCCAGCCATTGTCATCGTCGATGAAGCCCAGCTTTTTGCCCCCGCAGCCGGTGGCGAAGTCAGCGAAGAGGCCCGCCGGTCGTCTCTAGGCGCCATGACCAACCTCATGTGCCGCGGCCGAAAACGCGGCCTTGCCGGTATCATCGCCACGCAGCGCCTTGCCAAGCTGGCAAAGAACGTCGCCGCCGAAGCCTCCAACTTCCTGATGGGCCGAACCTTCCTTGATATCGACATGGCTCGCGCTGCCGATCTGCTCGGCCTTGAGCGCCGCCAGGCTGAGACCTTCCGCAATCTGGATCGCGGCCAGTTCGTTGCCTTGGGCCCTGCGCTTTACCGCCGCTCGGAAACGGTCACTATCGGCGCAGTGGAAACCTCGGCCCGATCCTCAAGCCCCAAGCTGATGCCACTGCCCGATGTGCCGCATGACAATATCGACGAGCTCCTTTTCAAGCCCGGCTCAGATGAAGACCCAAGACCCGCCATGGCCCCTCCGCCCCCGACCACGGCAGAGGTGATGCAGCAATTGGCCAATCTGAGGCTGGATCGGGAGTTTGGTGGCGAAACAGAGCCACAACTGGATCTCGATCCCGGCCTCAGCGCCGAAGAGCGCGAAGCGATTCTGCATAAGATCCTTGCAGACCTTCTGGATGATCCGGATGCTGCCTATCAGCCGGTATCCGTGCTCTATCAGGATTTTCAGGTGCGCTGCCGCATCGAGAAGACCCTCAAGACAACACCAGATCTGCAGGAATTCCGTCAGCTTCTGGCCGTCGCCCGCGCTGGCGTTGACGCAAAGGAAGAGACGCTCGATGAAGACCAGTGGAAACAGGCAGGCATCATAGCCGACCAGTTGCCCGAAGACATGCGCGGGGTGTATCTGCTGCTCGCCAAGGCTGCCCTTGGCAAGAAGCCCTGCCCCACCAATCTGGAACTGGCTACCGCCTATGGCACCCGCTCGCCTTCGCGCGCCCGCTTCCTGCTGACCTATATGGAAGAACGCGGCTATCTGGTCTGCGCCAACGATCTGCGCGGCAACCGCATTGTCACGCTCAAGGATCTGGGCGTCCAGACCGAGCCGGGCAACCCGGACTGATCTCTCCGGCTCCGTGGCACGGGACGCTCAAGGCTAGAGGATCACACCCGCCGTCTTCAAGCGCCCGATTTCGGTAGCCACCACCTCGGCAAAGGCCAACCCGATACCACTCAAGGGGCGATCCTTTGGCACAAATTGTGCGATATCCCAACGGATGGATGGCAGCAGCGGACAATCAACGACCTTGTCCTCATCAAGCAGCAGACAGGCAACAGGGTCAACAATGGCCAACCCCACCCCCATTTCCACCAACCGCACGACGCCGTGCAAGGTGCGCGTTTCGGCAACGATCGCCCGCTCCACTTCGATGGACTGCATCATATAGTCGATACGCGTGCGCAGCGGGCTGCCGGGCGCCAAATCCACGAAGGTTTCCCTTTTCAAATTCTGCAGGGACACTTCCGGCAGATGCTGCAGCTTGTGCCCCCTGGGCATCAGGCAGCGCGCTTCGCAGATCGCCAGCGATGTCACATCGGCCCCATAGGGGTCGGCATCCAGCGTGATTCCCAAAGCGAAATCGCAGCTGCGCTCTGCCACCATGCGCATGATCTCGCTCATGCCTGTATCACGCAGTCTGACGCTCACATGTGGATGAGTTTTCTGAAACTCGGCAATGGCATCAATGAGAAATGTGTCACAGAAAATGGGCTGCGCTGCGATGACCAGATGCCCGCGCTGGTTGTTGGCGATGGCACTGGCCTCTTCGGAAAGGGCACTGATGCTTTCCAGTCCTCTCACCACCGTTTGATGAAACTGGAAAGCCTCCGGCGTAGGGATCAGCTTGTTCCGTTTGCGCAAAAACAGGGCAAATCCCACCCGAGCTTCAAGCGCCATCAACAACCGACTGATCATCGGCTGACTCAACCCTAGCTCGTCTGCGGCACTGCGCATGCCGCCCAGTCGGATATAGGCATCAAATGCCTGCAATTCGCGGATTTTCATCATTTTGATCAGCCTCAGTATTACAATTATGCATACCGTCTTATTTTCTTGCAAAAAAGGGAATACTGTGAAAGAAAGTTTTTGTGGATTATCCAACACCTTCCAAAGGTCTTTTTCGGACCGCAGTCTAAGAGGTTCATTAAAACATGAGAAAAATTGTTTCCGCCCTCGCGATGGCGACCGCTCTTTTCACTGGCGCAGCTATGGCCGAAGACAGCTACCCGACCCAGGCTGTTACCCTCACCATTCCTTATGGCCCGGGTGGTGCATCCGACCTTGCCGGTCGTGCTCTTGCTGAAACCGCCAAAACCTATCTCGGTCAGCCAATCACCGTGGTCAACAAGCCCGGCGCAGGCGGCATGAACGGTGCTCGTTCTGTTTCCGAAGCTGAGCCAGATGGCTACACACTCCTGCTGGCCCGCGTTGGCATGGCCCTGACCCCGGCCGTCAACCCGCAGGCTTCTGTCAATTGGGATGCCTACACCTTCCTTGGTGCGCTTGAAGCAACCCCGATGATTCTCGCTGTGAAGGGTGATTCCCCTTACAACAGCGTTGAAGAGCTCCTTAAAGCCGTCAAAGACAGCAATGGTGCCATGACCTATGCCGCTTCCGGCGCAACGGCGATCGATGGTTTCACCTCTCAGGCCCTGTTGTCCGATGCTGGCATGGACCCGCTGACCGCGGCCACTCTGGTGCCTTACAAAGGTGGCGGCGCGCTGGCAACCGCTCTGCTCGGCGGCCATGTTGATTTCCTTGCCGTTTCTGCTGGGTCCCTCATCCCGCATATCGAAAGCGGCGACATGAAAGCCCTGATGGTCTTTGCTCCGGAACGCATGGCAAAACTGCCAGACACCCCGACCGCAGCTGAGCTAGGCTATGAGCAGGCTGGTCAGGTTACCGGCTGGAGTGCTCTTTATGCGCCGAAGGGTCTGCCAGAAAACGTTATCGCCAAATGGGACGAAGTTCTTGGCAAAGTGGCTACCGATGAAACCTGGTTGAAGCTGGCTGGCCGTCGTGGCTCCATCTCCACCGTGGGCAAAATCAACATGACCGAATATGCCAAAGAACAGTATGACCTGTTCCATGGCCTTGCCAAGAAATTCGGCTACCTGCCGGAATAAGAAACGCTCTATCTGCTGAACAAGAAGAGTAAAAAACTCTATATCATCTGACAGCAAGCGTGGCCCTTTCCATTAGGGCCACGCCCTTTGTTGGGGACTTCCCGCCATGCACACTTCCTTTCTTCGTAGCCCATGGTTCTGCGGGCTGCTGATTGCTGCTTTCTTCGCCTTTGTCATTTTTGCGCTCATCCCGGTTTACGTACCGCGCCCAGCCTTCATTCCAGGCTTTGCGCCGCCGCCGGATATGTGGCCCCGCACGGTATCCATCATTGGCTGTGCCCTCGGTCTGCTTCTCTTCATTCTGGCTCTTCTCGGGCGTGCCGTAGAGAGCGAAGCGCTTGAAACGGACCACGCTCCCAAAAGCGTGCTGATCACCCGCTTCATTGGCGCAATGGTCGTCTTTATCGCCTATGTTCTGCTGTTGCCCTATGTCGGGTTCCTGATTGCCTCCATGGCCCTGACCGGTGCCATGATCCTTCTGACCGGCGAGAAGAACTATCGCTATTGGGCCATTGGCCTGACGCTTCTGGGGCCGATTGTGCTTCAGCTGGTGTTCCACTCGGCGCTCGGAACACAATTCCCTGTTGGCATTCTGACCAAACAATTTGGCTTCTGATCGGAGACACTCATGGCACACGACATTCTCTATGCCTTGCAGGCTGTAGCGACCTGGCAGAATCTCCTGATCATGGCCGCAGGCATCTGGGGCGGCGTGATCATTGGCGCCATTCCCGGCATGACCGGCACAATGGCGGTTACTCTCGCCCTGCCCTTTACCTTCTATATGGAACCGGTTCCCTCCATCCTGCTGCTGGTCGCCCTCTACAAGGGTTCGACCTATGGCGGTTCGGTATCCGCGATCCTTATCAAGACCCCCGGCACCGCTTCAGCCGCCTGTACAGCCCTTGACGGTTATCCACTGGCCCGTCAGGGCAAGGCAGGCAAGGCGCTCAATATGGCGCTCTATTCCTCGGTTATCGGCGATTTTATCTCCAACCTGTCACTGATCTTTCTTGCAGCCCCGCTGGCCATTCTGGCTCTGCGCGTCGGACCGCCTGAATATTTCATGCTGATGCTGTTTGCCCTGACCACCGTTGCAGGTGTTTCGGGCAATTCCCTGCTGCTCGGCCTCATCTCGGCAACCTTCGGCTTGTTGCTCGCAACGGCAGGCGAAGACCTCTATGGTTCTTTCCGCTTTGCCTTCACCGACGACATGCAGGCAGGCCTCTCTGTTGCTCCGGTTCTGATCGGCCTATTTGCCCTGCCCGAGCTACTCAAACTCATCGTCTTCCGCGCAGCACACAAGAATGAAGCCGCCAAACTGGGAGATCAGAAAGTGAGCCGAAGCGAGTTCATCGGCTCTGTCAAATCCATTTTGCGCGGCTCCGTTATTGGGGCCGTGCTCGGCGCAATCCCCGGCATCGGACCTTCTGCTGCGGCTTTCTTCTCCTATGGCGAAGCGCAACGTACCTCCAAGAATGGCGACAATTTCGGCAAAGGCGAATTGGAAGGCATCGCCGCTTCCGAATCCGCCAACAATGGGGCTTGCGGCGCAACCATGATCCCGCTGCTTGCCTTGGGTGTGCCCGGCGATGTCATCACCGGCGTCATGCTCGGCGCCTTCATGATCCAGGGTCTCACCCCCGGGCCGCTGCTGTTCCAGACCAACATCCACGAAGTCTATATGCTGTTCATCGGCATGCTCTTCTCGTCGGTTCTGCTGTTCTTTGCCGGTAAGGTCATCATGCGCGGCTTCTCCCATGTTGCTCGCGTTCCTCAGTCCCTGCTGGCTCCGGTGGTCCTGCTGCTCTGCCTGTTTGGTATCTACTCCATTGCGTCCAGCATGTTCGATGTCGCCATTCTGCTCATCATGGGTGTGACCGGCTTCATCATGTTCCTGCTGAACATCCCCGCAGCACCGTTCCTCATCGCCTTCATCATCGGACCAATGATCGAAGAAAACCTGCGCCGCGCGCTGGCAATTTCCCGTGGAGATCCATCTGTTCTGGTCTCCTCTCCGATCACGATGATTTTCGCCGTACTGATTATCCTCGTCGTCGGGCTCACCGTCCGACGTGAATTCCTTAAATCCCGAAATAGAAAGGCTTGAGACCAATGAGCCTCACCATCGAAGCCCCCGCGCTCCAGCATCCTGCCCTTGAACAGGCCAAGGCGCATCTGGGGGCTTTGATTGGATATGATTCCGTATCCAGTCGTTCAAACAGAGCGCTTATCGACTACGCAGCCGAAACTCTCGAGAAATTGGGTGCAGAGGTTACGATCCTGCCCAATGAAGAAGGAACCAAGGCCAATCTGGTTGCCCGCTTTGGCCCGGCCGATGTGCCCGGTGTGGTTCTGTCCGGCCATACAGACGTGGTTCCGGCCACAGAAGACAGCTGGGTGACCCCTCCCTTCTCAGCCGATGAGAGAGAAGGTCGCATCTATGGACGCGGCGCCTGCGACATGAAAGGCTTTGGCGCTTGCGTGTTGGCGGCAGCGGCTTCCTTTGCCGCGGCTGACCTCAAACGCCCGATCTATATCTGCTTCTCCTATGACGAAGAAGTGGGCTGTCTGGGAGCCCCTGCCATCGCGCGCTGGTTGGCCGATCTGGATGTGCCTCCCGAGCTAGCCATCATCGGTGAGCCATCCGAAATGAAGCTCATCACCGGCCAGAAAGGCAAAATCGCCATGCGCGCCCATGTGAAGGGCACGTCGGGGCATTCCTCTTTCGCACCAGAACATGTGAATGCGGTGGAATATGCCTCACGCATGATCAGCACTATTGCTGAGCGAGCAGGCCGCTATCAGGTCGAAGGTCCGTTTGACAAGGATTTCACGGTACCTCATGCCACCATGTTGACCACCATGATCACGGGTGGTGTGGCAACCAATGTGACGCCGAGCGACTGTAGCTTCACCTTTGAGCTGCGCTCGATCAGTGGTATGGACGCTGAAGGTGACATGAAAGCGCTGCTGGATGGCATTGAAGCCGACATCGCGACCAAGATGACCGCCAAAGCGGCCAATAGCGGCGTGACGTGGGAAAGGATCTTTGCCTATCCTGCCATGGGTGACGCACGCGGCACTGATGCCTTTGAACGCCACGCTCACCTTATGCCCGAATGGGGCGGCAAGGTGTCGTATGGCTCCGAAGGCGGTGTATTCGAGACCATTGGCAAAATCCCGTCGGTCATCGTTGGTCCAGGCTCCATAAAGCAGGCCCACAAGCCAAATGAATTCGTTGATATCGATCAGTTGGATCTCTGCTTAGGCTTCCTTGACGAACTGACACACGAGCTTGAAAAGCCTCATAAAGGCTGAACAACACTGTGTGACACGACAAAAAGGCCGGTTCCCCGGCCTTTTTTCTTTGGTCTGCTCCGATACTATTGACCGGTTTGAAGACGGGCAACGTGACGGACACGATCCTTCACGCTGCCCATCCGCCTCATGGCGACCATCTCTTGCCGAATAGAGCTATATGAAGAAGCTCCTCATCATGGGTGTCCAGCAACCGGATACCGGCTTCATTTATGAGACGCCGCTGGCTCTGGCCCATAATCTGTGACCGTTCAAACAGCGCAAGGATCAGCTCACAGCAATCATCAGCTGCTATGCGGTTGATATTCACCGTGCCGCAGCCAGTGCACAGGTGAACGATCATGATATCGCCTCCCCGTTCCCGGCCATATTTGTCAAAGCCATTATGCTTGCAGGTCAAGCCAACCGGTTCCATGCGCGCCCGACAGAAGGAGGCACGGTTGCCCGGTTTGGTATCGACATGCAAAGAATGCAAACAATGGGGACAGTGGTTGCGGTGAACCGTGCCCATATCAGAGGTCAGAAAAACCATCTGCTTGCAGTGCGCACATCGAAATTCCCTGTCCGAACTCTGCCAGCGTTTTGTTTTGTGTTGTGATTTCTTGCGATAGGGGGTGTCTTCGGTGCGGAAGTTGCTCCGCCCGCGGGATTTTTTGTCGTAAAACATGAGGTCTTGCCAAACATCTTGGAATAGATGATTGGGCAGAACAAAATCTCGACCGAATGTTTGGGATTTGGAGATTTTGCTGCCAGCCAGATCGACCTGGGATGACAGCAACTGACTTTAGGAGCGGCTGATCAACGCACAAGACGACCGTTCCGCATCTGCTTGATGAAAGCTGATGCGGCGCTGGTTACATTCTCTGATACGGAATAGCGCGACAAAAAACACCCCTAGTTGGTTGGTTTCGCGGTTTCATACAGCCAGAGACAGCAAAGGGCAACCATTTGCGCCCCCATGCATGCCTGATCTTTTGGGTTGTTGCAAAAAAGGCGCATGTAAAATGCCCCTATAAACACCGTAGGCTGGTGGGCTTGCCGTGGCAGGCCGCCTATTGAAACCGGCCATACAGTGAATACCTAATGGAAGAAGTCCGGTTTCCCGTTGCCCTTTTCCTCCCGCAACGATTTCTTAAAACTCACAGACAGTGATGATGCTATGACAGATATTGATACAAGCAGCCTGTTTCGCCCTTTCTCTATGGGCTCCCTCAAACTCAAAAACCGCATCGTCATGGCCCCCATGACCCGCAACTGCGCCCCAGAGGGCATCCCTAACGACAAGAATGCCGACTATTACCGCCGCCGCGCAGCAGGCGAAGTGGGCCTCATTCTGTCCGAAGGCACCGTGATCAACCGTCCTACCTCTCGCAATCAGCCTCATATTCCCTTTTTCCACGGCAAGGACGCCTTGGCCGGTTGGCAAAAGGTGATCGACGCTGTTCATGATGCCGGCGGCGCTATGGGTCCACAGATCTGGCACACGGGCTCGACCCGCAGTGGTGATTGGGATCCCGGAGCACCGGTGGAAAGCCCATCAGGGCTGGTGGGCCCGGATGACCCGCGTGGCAACACCATGAGCGATACCGATATCGCCGATACCATCGCCGCTTATGCAGCCTCGGCCAAAAGCGCCAAGGATCTTGGCTTCGACGTGGCAGAGCTACACGGCGCCCACGGTTATCTCATTGATCAGTTCTTCTGGGAAGGAACCAACAAGCGCACCGATGCGTGGGGTGGCGATAGCCTCATGGATCGCTCACGCTTCGCGCTGGAAGTTGTCAAGGCTTGTCGCGCGGCGATTGGCCCGGATTTTCCGCTGATACTGCGCATCAGCCAGTGGAAGCAGCAGGATTATACGGCCAAACTGGCCAAAACTCCGGCAGAGATGGAAAGCTGGCTGACAGCGTTGGCTGACGCTGGCGTCGATATGTTCCATTGCTCTCAGCGCCGCTTCTGGGAACCGGAATTCCCCGAAGTCGATGGCGAAGACGGCCTCAACTTTGCGGGCTGGGCCAAGAAGCTCACCGGAAAACCGACCATCAGCGTCGGCTCTGTCGGGCTCAGCACCGACTTCCTGTCCTCCTTTGGTGGGGAAGATGCCACCATGACCGGCCTTGAGAAACTGGTTCAGCGCATGGAACGCGACGAATTCGACCTCATCGCGGTTGGGCGTGCGCTCATCAGCGATGCCGACTGGACTGCGAAAGTGCACACCAATCGCATCGACGCAATCACCTCCTTCGAGCGCGCCCATCTGGCAACGTTGGCCTGACACAAACGCGAGCCCAAAGCCGCAAACAAATAGGCCGGTCCCCAAAAGGTACCGGCCTTTTATTGATTTCACCTGTGCAAAGCCCTATTCGGCAGCAGAAACGCCAATCGTTTCGGGAATGGCCAGTTCGGTCACGGTGCGGTCAATCCAGCCACCGCCCCAAAGCTGGGCTTCCTTGGCAAGGCCTTCATAGAAGACGCATGCCTGTCCCGGCGCCACCCCTTCTTCGCCATCAAGCAGTTCAACCTCGAACTCACCGTTGGGCAGAGCATAAAGCAAAGCCTCCTTGGGCGGACGGGTAGAGCGCACCTTGGCATAGATTTCAAGCCCGCTTTCAGGGAACTCGGCGAAGGTCTGTGGTCCAAGCCAGTTGACATCACGCAGCTTCAGCCGGCGGGTAACAAGCGCTTCGCGCGGTCCGACAAGCACATGCTTCTGCTCCGGATCCAGCTTGACCACATAGAGCGGCCCGCCACCATAGGAAACCCCGAGGCCGCGACGCTGACCGACAGTGTAATGAATGATCCCCTTGTGATCACCCAGCACCGTGCCATCGATATGCACGATCTTGCCCGGCTCGGCTGCGCCCGGATGCAGACGCTCGATAATGTCAGTATATTTGCCTGTTGGCACAAAACAGATATCCTGACTGTCCTTCTTGTCCGCAACCACAAGCCCCAGCTCATGGGCGAGCTGGCGAGCCTCCGGCTTGGACATGCCGCCCAGCGGAAAACGCAGGAAGTCGATCTGTTCCTGAGTGGTGGCAAACAGGAAATAGGTCTGGTCACGATCCTCATCGGAAGGGCGGAACAGAACCCGGCGGTTGCCC
This sequence comes from uncultured Cohaesibacter sp., assembly GCF_963678225.1. NCBI lineage: Bacteria > Pseudomonadati > Pseudomonadota > Alphaproteobacteria > Hyphomicrobiales > Cohaesibacteraceae > Cohaesibacter > uncultured Cohaesibacter sp. The sequence goes on from NZ_OY782764.1 coordinate 173,436, forward strand.
ACCATCTTGGACGAAATATAATGGCCGGTCGCCATGCAGTCGGCGCCGAATTCCTTGGCCGCTTCCAGAAGATCTTCAAACTTGACCGTCTGGTTGCAGGTAACGCAAGGCACCGGTGTTTCGCCAGCCAGATAGCTTTCTGCAAAGCGATCGATCACCGCTTCCTTGAAGCGGCTTTCATAATCGAGCACATAGTGGGGAATGCCCAGATGCTCGGCCACGCGGCGCGCGTCCTGAATATCAGTGCCAGCGCAGCAGGCGCCAACACGGTGCATGGCCTTGCCATGATCATATAGCTGCATGGTCACGCCGATGACATCATAGCCCTGATGTTTCAAGAGCGCTGCAGTGACGGACGAGTCAACGCCGCCAGACATGGCAACAACAACACGGGTGTCTTCGGGGCGACCAGGCAAATCGAGACTGTTTAGCATCAATCGATCTTTCTCTTTTCCATTCGGCAGCAAGCTCTGGTCCTGCTTGTTGAGCTACCGACACAAGTTTTAGCCCTTATATAGCGTCTTTTGGTCTGTTGAAAAGTATAAACTGGAAAAGACTACAGATGCCACCCGGCATTTTTTGCCATAACTCGGCAAGTTTAGATCCGACTGGTCAGGACACCTCCATCCAAAAAACCTTTCAAAATCGCACAAACAAGCCATTTCGGGTTCACCTCACCCCAGAAACAATTTGGCACAATTCTTGAATACATAGTTTCGTCAGTGTGTAGTGAGGTTGGTAATGGCTTCCCAGTATTCTTCAATTATGAACATGATTCCCACTCCCAACGCCAAAACTGCGTTCGGATCGCAAAGCAATACGGGAAGCAAATCCGGCAATACCTCAATCAGCTCTTCTGATGGCCTGTCTTCTTTTCAGAAGCAGTTGAACGCAGAAAGAGCCAGAGGCGAAACCAGCACCCGACAAGCGGACGATGCAGGCCAAAATGCAGCTTCCAAGGCCAACGCAGCGTCTAACGCTGAAAACAAAGCCAGTGAAAAGGCCGCAGCCAAGGCTGCCTCTGAAGAGAGCGCTGTTGCCAACGCACAGCAAAAGGCCGGCGGCAAGGCAGCCAGCGATGATCGCGCAGCTCCTGCCGATGAGACGAGCAATGGCGACAAAAGTTCAGACAAGAAGCCCGAAGCTACAGGCGATAGCGCCACCGCTGCAGACTATGTGGCTCAAACTCCGCAAGACATGCTGCTAGCTGGCTCGGGCGCACCGGCCTCAACGGCGGGCACGAACGGCTCAGCCCTTGGAAATAGCACGGATGGAGCGGATGCCCTGTCCCGCCCGACCGGCACGCCCCCCACCCCGTTGACAGATGCAGCTGCTTCAGCCCAGCAGAATGCAGCGCAATCTGGCGGCCAAGCGGTAGGCCAGACGGCCGACCAGGCGGCAGGGCAGACCGCCGCATCAAATGGCACGCAAGGCGCCGCGGGTGCCGCCGCAACCAATGGCCCAGCAGGCACAACCGGTCAGGCAGCCGCGTCTGTGGCTGGCGAGGCAGCATCGGCCAACAGCAGCTCGGGCTCTACCGGAACACAAGCCGCACAGGCAACGGTACCAGCCTCTACTTTTGAGGGCTCGAAATCGGGGGCGATCAAACCCGCAGATGGCAATGGCGCAAATCCAGCAACGCAAGCCACATCCGGCTCTGAAAGCGCTGTGATTGGCAATGAACAGGCCACACAATCCCGGGCGCAGGCAAGCTCAGCCAACGGCGCTGCCCAAGCCAATGCACAGCCTCAAGCGAATGCTCAAACAAGACAGACCAACGCCGAGGCCAGTGCCGCACAGCAGGCCAGCGCTACAGCATCTCGCGCTTCTGTAGCAGGAGCCGAGCAAGGCCCGAATGCAGAAGATGCTGCCAGCAAGCCAGTATCAAACCAACCGTCTGCTCAGTCCCAATCGGCTGAAGCGCCAGATTCCGCTCGTCCAAATGCAGGTACCAGTCGCTCTGAAGCTGCGACGCTGTCAGCACAGACAGTGAGCGGTAACGCCGCCGAAAGCCAGACTGTGGCGAACAACGATAATCTTGCGACCTCTGGCGCGACCAAAGACGCAGCCAATACGGCAGCCAGCAGGGTTGATGGCACGAGCGGGGCCAAGCAGCCATCGATCGATGGAGCCCAAGGCAACAATGCCACTGCAGCGGCCCTTCAAACGGATGCCGAGCAGACATTGCCCGAAGTCGCTACAGCTATAAAATCAGTGGATGGCAAGATCGTCGCTGAAAAAGCCTCGCAAGGCTCCCAGACAGCCCAGAATGCTTCTGGCGTACCCACCGAGACATCCAATGCTGATGGTAAAGACGCAAAAGCCGTCAACGCCCAATCTACCGATCAGACCAAGGCAGCCGCCAAGACTGCAGAAGCCGCAGCCCTCGCGGCCGCAGCCAAGTCCGATGATGGCACGCAGGACACGCAACAAAGCGCAAAACAAGCCGTTGCCGATCCGGCCAACACTCAGCAGACCCAGATGGCAGCCACCTCTGAAGCTGGCCAGCAGGTCAACAAGGCACAGGGCCGCGTTGAAGGAGCCCTGCAGCCAGCCAACAGCAATGCAGCCGCAACGGCAGCCAACCAGTCCAACAGTGTGGCCAGCGCTGCCGACGCGCAGAACCAGACAGCCAATCAGGATGGCAACACATCTGAGGCCGATGCCAACGCAGTAAAATCCGAGGAGTCCAAGAATGCAGCCCGCAACGCACCAAAGGGCGATGCCTTCTCGAAAATGATGGCTATGGCGGATGACAACTCAGCGCAGACCAGCAACACGACCGGTTCATCAGATGTGGCAGGCTCGTCTATCGCCGCAGCCAGCGCTTCCGTGCGCCTGACCGGCATGCACGGCATGATGACAGCAGGTCACACACCGCAACAAATGAGCCTTGCCAACGCCAATGCGCTTGCCGTGGAAATCTCCAAATTCGTCAAGAAGGGGGAGACCCGCTTCGAAATCCGCCTCGATCCGGCAGATCTGGGCAAGATCGATGTGCGCATGACAATCGGCAATGATGGCAAAACCCATGCCCACCTGATCGTAGAACGCCCAGAAACACTGGACATGCTGTCCCGCGACCAGCGCTTTCTGGAACGCAGCCTGCAACAGAGCGGTCTGAACCTTCAGGATAAGGGTGGTCTGGAATATTCCCTGATGGATCAAGGCAATCAGGGACAACAAGGCGGCCAGATGGCCGGGCAGGACCAGTCGGGTCAGGAGCCGAGCTACTATTCCGACAGAGCCTCCTCGTCCGACCCTGTAGCGGACGGCGCAGCCTCTGCGCTTCAACAAGCCCAGCAACGCGCCGCACAGAATTATGCCGCGACGAGCGGCCTCAATTTGGTAATCTGACCCCGGTTTTGGAGTTTAGACGATGACCTCGATTGGATCGATCACATCGCAAGCCGTGACAAGCGCATCGGCAGACAGTTCGAGTCTCATTCAGAATTATGAGACTTTCCTGACTGTCCTGACCACGCAGATACAGCATCAAGACCCCATGGATCCTATGGATTCCAGCCAGTTCACCCAGCAGCTCGTGCAGTTTTCCGGAGTGGAACAGCAGATCAAGTCCAACGAGCAACTGGAAAATCTCGCCTCCATGATGACCTCGTCCAATGCGCTTGGCGTGCTCAATTTCGTCGGCACCACTGTCAAGGTCGATGGCTCACAGAGCTATCTCAATGATTTTGGCAGCTCGACCTACAGCTTCAGCGCGGATGCAGCCGGAACGGCAGACATTTCCATCCGCACATTGGATGGCAACACCGTTTATACAACCAATGATGTGAACATTACCGAGGGCGAGCAGACCTTCACCTGGAACGGCACCGACAACTCCGGTAACCGTCTCCCCAAGGGCACTTATGTCATCCACTTCGATACCGCCAACGAAGACGGAGGCACCGAAGTATCCATTGATACGGATACAATGGGCGTCGTCTCAGATGTCGACCTGTCATCCAGTGTGCCCATGTTGATGGTCAATGGCCAGGCCATCCAGACGTCGCAGATCAAGTCCGTCGGCATTGATACCGACGCTTAAAAGCGTTAATCGAGCGTATTTCCCTTCCGTTTAGGATGATTGCAATGTGCACGAAGCCGGGCCCAGAGCCCGGCGCGTTAACCATATTGCAACAAACTCGAATTCCGTCAAACACCGTCCAAAAGCCCGCGATCCCTGTCGTTTTGCAACGACTGCTTCATATTGATAAAAACTATTACTAAAATCTATCCAGTGGCTTAGCTCTTTTTTAAAGGCATTGTCCTATTCTCAACTTCGATGAGGTCAGGTTGAGTGTGAGAGTACAATGACCGATCAAATACGTGCTAGAGTAAAATATGTCATCGGCCCCGATGGGAGTCCTTTGACTGTGGCTGATCTTCCTCCTGCCAATACCAGGCGTTGGGTTATCAGGCGCAAAGCGGAAGTTGTTGCTGCCGTTCGCGGTGGCCTGCTAAGCCTCGAAGAGGCTTGCCAGAAATATACCCTGACAGTTGAGGAATTCCTCAGTTGGCAGAGTTCCATCGATCAGCATGGACTGGCAGGTTTGAGAGCGACGCGGGTTCAACAATATCGCTAGACATTTACTAAGAGGGCTTCCTCTTTGTAGAGCATTGTAAAAGGTCGAGGGCTTTGTCCTCGGCCTTTTTATTTATTTTGCGCACCGGCCACCTCGCCAGGCCGTGATTTCCCTGAAATTCCAATCAGCACAATCACTTACAAGCTCAGCACGAGCTACCGCAACCGACGGCATCTATCAACATCCCACAGAAAATTCAGACATATACAGACATTTTCTCGGGAAATTTCCGTTAATTAACCCTTGCATTATGGGCCGTTAACCATTCGTTAACCAAACCCTTAACATGTTGTTAACTATCTCCTAGGAAAATATTGCCTAGTGATTTGGTGCATCCCTGAAACGACAAGGCAACTGGTGTGAACGGTCTATTCGAATTTTTCAAAACGCTTGGCCCTGCCCGTCTGGCCGCTATGGGCGTGGTGACTGCTGTCTTGATCGGATTTTTCGCATTCATCATGATGCGCGTAACCGAGCCGACGCTGTCCCCGCTTTATACAGACCTGTCCTTTGATGACTCCATTCAGATCACCAAGTTGCTCGAAGCCCAGAATATCAAACATGAAATCCGCGACGAAGGCGCCGTCATCCTTGCACCAAAGGAAGACATCCTGAAACTGCGCATGCAATTGGCGGAGAGCGGCCTGCCAACGGGCGGCAATGTCGGCTATGAGATCTTTGACAAAAGCGAAACTCTGGGCACCACGAGTTTTGTGCAGAATGTCAACCATCTGCGGGCCCTTGAGGGAGAGCTTTCCCGCTCCATCCGCACCATTCGCAACGTACGCCAGGCGCGTGTTCATCTGGTCATTCCCAAGGACCAGCTCTTCAAACGCGATCAAAAGGAGCCGACTGCATCCATCGCCGTCAAGCTGCAGGGCAATCTGAATACAGTACAGATTCAGGCCATCCAGCATCTGGTTGGCTCGGCCGTTGAAGGTCTGAATCCGGAGAACGTGACCATCGTTGACGAGCGCGGTCGCCTTCTTGCGTCCGGTCGCGGCAATGACGAAGGTTATCTTGCCGCTCATATGGAAGAACGACAGGTGCAGATGGAAAGTCGTCTGCGCGATCAGGTGGATGACATCGTCTCCTCCGTCGTCGGCCAGGGCCGCGCCCGTATTGAAGTCTCCGCAGAGATGAACTTCAACAAGGTGACCGAAACCTCCGACATGTATGATCCGGATGGTCAGGTCGTGCGCTCCACCCAGACCCGTACGGAGAATGCCAACAGTCAGGATCGTGAAGTTGGCGGCGTGACGGTTGGCAATGAATTGCCAGATGCGAATGCCGATCAGAATCCTGCTGGCACACAAGAAAATTCAGCCACCACAGAAGAGCTGATCAACTACGAGATTTCGCGCAAGACGACCACTGAAGTCGTACAGGGCGGACGCATCGAGCGCCTGTCGGTCGCAGTGCTAGTGGACGGCACCTATGAGAGAAACGAGAATGGTGAACTGGTCTATTCTCCAAGGAGCCCCGAGCAGCTTGAACAGATCGCAACCCTGGTTCGCTCTGCCGTTGGCTATGACCAGACACGCGGCGACCGGGTTGAGGTGATCAACCTGCAATTTGCCGAAGGACCGCAAACGATCTTCGACGATACGGGCGATGAACTCTTTGCGTTTACCAAAGATGATTACATGCGCTTTACGGAACTCGGAGTCATGTTCATTATGACTCTACTCGTATTGCTCATGGTCGTCCGTCCGCTGATGAAACGCATGTTCGAGAAAGCCGACGAACAGAAAGACGACCTGGACGTCATCATCGGACCGGATGGGGTAGCGATGATACGAAGTGAAACAGGGGAACTGATCCCGGCGCCGCAAAGAGAAGATGATCCGAAGCATCCGACCATGGAAGCCATTGAGCTGGCTCAGCTCCAGGGCGCTTTGCAGTCCGACACACTGATCAAAGTCGGTGACCTTGTTAAAGAGAACCCAGAAGAAGCTGCCAAGATTATCCGTCTTTGGCTGCAAGACGCAGCGTGAGGTAAAAAATGCCGGCAACAGCATTAACAAATATGGCAAACGCAAATGCGTCCGTGTCTACAGACCACGAAGAACGCGAGCTGAATGGCGCGGAAAAGGCTTCTATCATTCTGCTTGCGCTCGGGGATGAGCATGGTGGGCCGATCTGGAGTCGTCTTGATGATATCGAAATCAAGCAGGTGTCCATTTCCATGTCGAAGCTGGGCGGCATTACGCCCAACATGCTGGACAATCTGATTATCGAATTCGTCTCGCGCCTATCCTCCAAGGGGGCCGTTACGGGCAACTTTGATTCAACCGAACGTCTGCTGGCGTCCTTCCTGCCGGAAGAGCGCGTAAACGCCATCATGGAAGAGATTCGCGGTCCTGCCGGTCGCAACATGTGGGAGAAATTGTCCAACGTTCAGGAGAATGTGCTCGCCAACTATCTCAAGAACGAATATCCGCAGACCGTCGCGGTCGTGCTATCCAAGATCAAGTCCGATCATGCCGCAAAAGTGCTCTCCATCATGCCGGAGGATTTCGGTCTGGAAGTCATCAACCGCATGCTGTCGATGGAAGCGGTGCAGAAGGAAGTGCTGGAGAAAGTCGAACAGACCCTGCGCGTGGAATTTATGTCGAACCTGTCGACCACTCAGCGCCGCGATGCGCACGAGGTAATGGCCGATATCTTCAACAATTTCGACCGCCAGACCGAAGCACGCCTGCTGGCTGCTCTGGAAGAGGAAAACCGCGAGTCGGCCGAAAAGATCAAGCAGCTGATGTTCACCTTCGAAGATCTCAGCAAGCTGGATTCCACCGGCGTTCAGTCGCTGCTGCAGAATATCGAGAAAGACATTCTGGCCCTCGCCCTCAAGGGTGCCAACGAAACCATCAGAACCCTGTTCATGGACAACATGTCCCAGCGCGCTGGCGCCATGTTACAGGAAGACATGGAAGGTATGGGTCCTGTTCGTCTGCGCGACGTCGACGAAGCGCAAGGCGCGATGGTCAACATGGCCAAGGATCTGGCCGCACGCGGCGAAATCATGATCGCCAAAGGCAATGGCGAGGACGAGTTGGTCTACTAGGCCCGCCCTTCTCACTTAAAATAATGCAAACCGGATCGACATAGCGGCCCGCTTTGCAGATAGACAACCGAAACCGCCGACCAACAGAAACGGCAAATTGGAACCAAAGAATGGCACAGGCAGCTCGTTATCTCTTCGATCTGGACTTCTCGGCCCCGCCGGAACCGGAAGTAGAGGAACAGATCGAGGAAATTCCGCCCGAACCGATGATTACGGTTGCCGAGCATGAGCGCCTGCTTGCTGAAGCGAAAGCTCAGGCTTTTGCCGAAGGAGAATCTAAGGCCCGTGAGGAGCGCGACCAACTGGCAAGCGAGCAGAATCTGGCGCTGGAAAAGCAGATCATCGAAGAAATTTCGATGGTCTACACCGAAGTCGGCCTGTTGATGCAGCGTCTGGAGCGCGATGCAAGCAATCTGGCTTTCGCTTTCGCGTCCCGCTTTGCCGAACGGCTCGTTGCGCAGGAACCTAAAGGGGAAATCATGGGGCTTTTGAACCAGATTCTCGCCCCCTTGCGCAAAACGCCACATATCTCGATCCGGCTCAATGATGCCGTTGCCGACGATATCAAAGTGGCGGTTGACGAGCAGATGGCCGAACTCGGTTTCACCGGCAAGCTGACCATTCTGCCAGATCCGGTTGTCATGCCCGGCGACTGCGAAGTCGAATGGGTCGATGGCGGCATTGGACGGAACCTGCGCGCAGCCGTGCGTCAGGTCGAGCAACTACTCGAAGACCACTTCTCTCATGTGCCCGAAGATGCTGAGCAGGATGAGGACGAAGACGACACGCCCGCAGAGGACGCTACGCCAAGCGACACGGAAGAAACTGAAGAGAAAAGCGAAGCATCTGCGAATGCAGCAGACGCACAAGACCAAGAGACTGCGACAGCGGCGAACCCGGCAGACAGCGAACAAGCAGGCGATCCCGTCAGCGAACTGGCCCCGAATAGCCAAGAGTTGACACAGCCCGCCGACGCTATGTCGGGTTCGCCAGCTGAAAGCACAGAGGCTGCACTCGATCAGAAGTTCATGGCCCCTGAAACTGACACTGACACTGGTTCCGACGCAGCCGCCCCCACCGCAAAGGGAGAAAATGAATGAGCGAGAATGAAGAAAATGAAGGCCTCACTTTGCAGGAACAAAACGCCAAGGCTATCGCCGATGCTGGCGCTGCAGAGGATGTAAACCAGAAGAACGCAGCCGATCTGGAAGCGGTCTTCGATGTTCCCGTGCAGGTTTCCGCTATTCTGGGGCGCGCCAAGATGCCCGTGAGCGACCTGCTCGAACTTGATGTCGGCAATGTGCTTGAGCTTGACCGCAAGGTTGGTGAAGCCGTCGATATCTATGTCAATTCACGCCTCGTTGCCCGTGGCGAAGTCGTACTCGTCGAGGAGAAGCTCGGCGTGACCATGACTGAAATCATCAAATCTGAAAAATAGGTTGGAAGAAAACGATGCGCCTGCTTATTACCGGTACCCTGAATGGCCAGCTTTCCCAGGCAACCAAAATTGCTCTGGACCGTGGAGCTCAGGTTTCCCACGCTGAAACCGCGCAAATGGCCGTAAGCCACCTGCGCGCTGGCCGCGGTGCGGATTTGATGATGATCGACGTTAAACTCGACATCGCCAGCCTGATCCGGTCTTTGGAAGAAGAACATATTACCATTCCGGTGATTGCCTGCGGCGTTGAAAATGATGCCCGAGCAGCAGTCAGTGCCATTCGCGCTGGCGCAAAGGAATATATTCCCCTTCCACCGGATCCGGAAATCATTGCGGCTGTTCTGGAAGCTGTTTCCAAGGATCAGGGCGATCTGATCCATCGAGATCCGGCCATGAACAATGTGGTGCAGTTGGCCAACCAGATTGCACCAAGTGACGCATCGGTTCTCATCACAGGCGAAAGCGGCACCGGTAAGGAAGTTCTTGCCCGCCACCTGCACCAGCATTCCCGTCGGGCAACAAAACCGTTTGTCTCCGTCAACTGTGCGGCCATTCCGGACAATCTCCTGGAATCCGAACTGTTCGGCCATGAAAAGGGCGCCTTCACCGGCGCGGTTGCCCGTCGTATCGGTAAATTTGAAGAAGCAAATGGCGGCACCCTGTTGCTGGATGAGATTTCTGAAATGGATATCCGCCTGCAGGCCAAATTGCTGCGCGCCATTCAGGAACGGGTCATTGATCGGGTGGGAGGCACCAAGCCTGTGCCGGTGGACATCCGCATTCTGGCGACCTCGAACCGCAATCTGTCAGACGAAGTACGTGCAGGCACCTTCCGCGAAGACCTTCTCTTCCGCCTCAACGTGATCAATCTGCAGATCCCACCGCTGCGCGAGCGCCCGCAGGATATCGATCTGCTGGCCGCTCACTTCGCGGACAAATATGCGCAAGCCAACGGCCTGCCCCAGCGCAAAATGAGCGCAGAATGTCATCGCCATCTGCACGCCAACAACTGGCCGGGCAACGTGCGTGAGCTGGAAAACACCATCCATCGTGCCGTGCTTCTGGCAACGGGCGTGGAAATCGGGGCTGAAGCCCTGCGCATGCCAGATGGCAGTCGCATGGATGACACCATCATCGGCATGGCCAGCGGCCCTGCAGCGCAAGCCGTTATCGCAGCAGAAGGAGTGACCCGCACGCTTGTTGGCCGCACCGTTGCTGAAGTGGAACAGGACCTGATTCTGGATACGCTGGATCATTGCCTTGGCAACCGCACCCACGCGGCCAACATTCTGGGCATCTCCATCCGCACCCTGCGCAACAAGCTCAAGCAATATTCCGACGAGGGTGTCGACATCCCTCAGCCGGGCGAAGCCAGACAAGCGGGATAAGTGTCAAACTCCCGTTTGGAATTGCCAAGAATCAAGAGATAAATGCATAAACTATCCTTTGTGTGATGGACCCTCAAAATGAGTGATGCAGACGCAACAATGACGGCGGAACCAGCGAGCGCCACTGAAGCTCCGGCAGCCGACGGGCCCCGGGGTCCGTCTCCGCTCGACCAGTTGGGCAATGTCATTACCTTCCTCAGACAAGGTGATCTGGGGCTCGCCATCGGCGTTATGACCATTCTCGTGGTCATGATCCTGCCGCTGCCGTCTGCCTTCATGGATATGTTTCTGGCAATCTCCATCATCTTTTCCGTACTCATTCTGATGACCTCTCTGTTCATCCGGGCCCCGCTGGAATTCTCGTCTTTCCCGACGATCCTGCTGGTCTCCACGATGTTGCGGCTGGCGTTAAACTTGGCATCCACGCGCCTCATTCTGGCCTATGGCCATGAAGGCCCCGGCGCGGCGGGCAACGTCATTGAGGCCTTCGGCAGTTTCGTGACCCGCGGCAACTTTGTCATTGGCGTCATCGTCTTTGCCATTCTGGTGACGGTGAACTTCGTGGTTATTACCAAGGGTTCTGGCCGTATCGCAGAAGTTGCCGCCCGTTTCACCCTCGATGCTATGCCCGGCAAGCAGATGGCCATTGATGCGGACCTTTCCGCAGGGCTCATCAACGAGGAAGAAGCCAAGACGCGCCGTAAGGACCTGTCTGACGAAAGCACCTTCTTCGGCGCCATGGACGGTGCCAGCAAGTTCGTGCGTGGTGACGCCATCGCCGGTCTCATCATCACCTTCATTAACGTGCTCGGCGGCATCATCATCGGCGTTGCTCAGATGGACATGGCCTTCACCGATGCAGCCCAGTCCTACACCCTGCTGACCATCGGCGACGGTCTGGTTTCACAGATCCCGGCGCTGATCGTCTCCACTGCTGCCGGTATTTTGGTCTCCAAGGCCGGTGTGAGTGGCTCTGCCGACAAGGCACTGGTCAATCAGCTGTCAGGCTATCCCAAGGCGCTGGGCATGTCATCGGCCGTGATGGTCGTCATGGCCTTCCTGCCCGGCATGCCGATTATCCCCTTCCTGACCCTCGGCGTTGGTGCGGGCTACCTGTCCTACAAGGCCAGCCAAAAGCACAAGCAACAGGCTCTCAAGGAAGTGATCGAGAAGAAACAGCAAGAGCTGAAGGAAGCCGAGCCTCCGAAGGAAGAGCCGATCAGCGAAGTGCTGAAAATGGATGAATTGCGCCTCGAACTCGGCTATGGCCTGATCAGTATGGCCAATGGCAATGCGTCTCAGGCACTCACCGACCAGATCAAGGCCCTGCGTCGACAGCTGGCCTCTGAAATGGGCTTCATCATGCCTGCGGTACGCATCATGGACAACGTCCAACTGCAGGCCAATGATTATGTCCTCAAGGTCAAGGAAGTCGAAGTCGGGCGCGGCGTTGTCTATCCAAACCAGTTCATGACCATGGACCCAACAGGCGCCGATATCTCCCTGCCGGGTATCAAAACCCAGGAACCGACCTTCGGCTTGCCTGCAGTCTGGATCGATGGCTCTTTACGCGAAGAGGCTGCGATTCTCGGCTTGACGGTTGTCGATCCGGCCACGGTCATTTCCACCCATCTGACAGAGATCATCAAGGCCAACATGGGCGAGCTGCTCTCCTACGCAGTCGTACAAGGTCTGCTGGACGAATTGCCAGCCGAACAGAAAAAGCTCATCGACGACATCGTTCCCGGTCAGATCACCATCTCCGGTATCCAGCGTGTGCTGCAGTCCCTGCTGGCCGAGCGGATTTCCATCCGCGATCTGTCGGCAATTCTGGAAGGCGTCGCCGATGCCTCGGGCTTCACCCGCTCCATCCAGACCATGACCGAACATGTACGTCGCCGTTTGTCCTTGCAGATTTGCGCTGCCAACCAAGCCCCCGGAGGCTATTTGCCCATCCTGACCCTTTCCCCCAAATGGGAACGGGAGTTCAGCAACGCGCTCATTGGCGAAGGCGACGAGAAGCAGTTGGCCATGGCGCCAAGCAAATTGCAGGAGTTCGTTGGCCTCGTGCGCGATGGCTATGAAGATGCCGCGCAAGTGGGGGAAATTCCGGTGCTGTTAACCTCTCCGGCCATCCGGCCCTATGTCCGTTCTATCATCGAACGCTTCCGCGCTCACACCACGGTTCTGAGCCAGAATGAGGTCCATACGCGGGTCCGTCTTAAGACTGTTGGATCAATTTGACACAGCGAGCCAAAAAGCGCGATTGACGCTGCGGCTTTTTGCGAAAAGGCCACTTAACAAAAGGCCGCAAAAAGTAACTATTGGGGCCTTTTGACGGCTATTTCCGGACCATCACAGAGGCGATCACCGAAGCCAGCGTGGCCGCACCATAGAACCAGATACCGGGCATCGCCGAGGCCGTTGCAAGGCCACTGGTCTTGGCTGAAAAGATGACCAGGGCCACAAGAAGCACGTCCATCATGGACCATTTGCTCACCACGGACAGCACCGCCAGAGAACGGGATTTTTTGCCCCTATATACGGCAATATGCAGCAACAGGATCTTGGTTGCCGGCAGAAGCACCGAGAAGGCCAGAATCACCAGCGCCAGAATCCGCTCATCCTGCTCCCAGAGCCCTGCAATGATGGTTCTGAGCGATGGCGTCTCAGTAAAGAAAAGCAACTTGTCGAGGGAGACCAGAGGCAATGTGAGGCCCAACCCGAAGGAAAAGGCAGCGATCGCCAGCAGGATCGGCAAAAGGAAAGATCTCACAGACAGGCTCCCGACATGAAGAAACTGGACGCATGAAGCTTTGAACACACTAAGTGTGCCCAAAGCTCCTGCATTCAAATTCCCTTATACAAGCTGGGAGATCTCCTCGGCCAGCTCTTTTACCTGATCCCAGTCGGTAAACTCGACCGTTAGGCTCGGATCGGTCGGCCCTTTGGTGATCCGCATGATCAACTGGATCATGAAGCGATCGAAAAAGCCATAGCTGGGATAATCCAGTTTTCCGGCGATGGCCCGCACGATATGTGGTTCAAGCGGATGACGCTTGAGCCATTTCTGCAAATAGACACTATGCTCGATGGTCCGCTTATGCGGTTTGCGGGCCGTCAGATTGACCGACAGCATGACAAGCGGTTTCTTGCACAGCTTATCCCCATGCGTTGAAAGAAAGCGCTCGGCAGGCTTGAGATGGAAGCCATAACGGATGGCAGCAAGCACAATCACCAGATCAGCCGCCTCGATATCAGAGGCCGACACGGCAGTGTCCCTGAGGTCAAACAGGGTGACCTGATGGGCTGAATTGGTAAGATGACTGGAAAGCGTGTGGGCGATTTTGTTCGTCTGGCCATCTTGGCTAACGAAGAAAAGAGCGATTTTTGCCATTAGGAAACTGCTGCTTGTAAGATCAATGCAGCATCAGCTTTACCCGATATCCCGGCAGGAGACCACCGCTCAAAAGGCCCATATGTGACAAAGTCACAAATAGGGTTCGGATTTGCCAATGGATGGTGGCAAATCCGGAAAGGAGTATACAAGAGTGCACGAGCCCCTCAGCAAGGGGACCCACAGCTCTTCAAACCTGATTCGTAAGGACTAGTGCCCGCGGCGATGACCAATCATCGCAAAATCATCAAGCTCATCCTGCTCTGCCTGATCTCTGGCAGCCTGTTCGCGATGGTGGTCGCGCTCTTCGAGCATCTCGACCTTTTTCATCTCAGCGACAGCTTCACGCAGTTGGTCCTGCGCCCGTTCCAGCTGTTCATTGAGGTCATCGATCGAAACCTGCAGGTTTTCCTTGCGCTGAATGGCAGCTTTCGCAAAGGTTGGATAGGCAAAATGGGCGATATCACTGATACCGGCTTTTTCCTCCTCGAACGCAATTTGCGCATCGAGATCACGGATCATGCCTTCAAACTCAGTGACCATCAGTTCAATCTGCCCGACCTGACGACGTTTCTCATCGACTTGAAACCGTTTCAGGCGAATAAGACTTTCACGCGACTTCATTACTCAATACTCCTTAAAGCCCCGAATTACCCGTTGCGGTCTGCGTTCCCAAAATGGACTGTAACGCTTGGTATCCCTCTTCGATGCTGGTGGCCTCCCCCTTGTTTTGCGTCAGGAAGGTTTCCAGAGGTTCATGAAGAGCGATAGCCAAATCCACATTTGGATCGCTTCCCTGTTTATAGGCTCCCAACCGGATCAACTCTTCCATATCCGAATAGGTCGCCATAAATTGCCGAGCCTTGAGCACATCAGGCCAGAAGGCCGGATCGGCAGCCTTGGGGAGAGTACGCGAAACAGATTTCAAAATGTTTATCGCCGGGTACCTTCCCCTCTCAGCAATGGCCCTTTCCATAACGATATGTCCATCCAGAATACCACGAACAGCATCCGCTACGGGCTCATTGTGATTATCACCTTCCACCAAAACAGTAAAAAGACCTGTAACGGCACCCTCATTTTTTTCGCCAGGCCCCGCTCTTTCCAACAATTTAGGCAATTCTGCAAAAACTGTGGGGGTATATCCCTTGGAAGTCGGGGGTTCACCGGCCGCCAAACCGATTTCGCGCTGCGCTTGAGCAAAGCGTGTCACCGAATCCATCATGCAGAGAACCTGCTTGCCCTGTTTTCGGAAAAACTCGGAAAGAGCCAGCGTCAGATAGGCCGCCTGTCTGCGCATCAACGCCATTTCATCTGATGTGGCCACCACCACGATGGACCGTTTGAGGCCCTCTTCGCCCAGATCATCCTCTACAAATTCCTGCACCTCACGTCCACGTTCACCGATCAGGCCGATAATATTGACCTCGGAACTGGCATTGCGCGCCAACATAGAGAGCAAAACGGACTTACCAACACCCGAACCGGCAAAGATACCCATGCGCTGGCCCTCACAAAGCGTTACAAAGGTGTTGAGCGCCCTTACGCCAAGGTCCATAGGGCCACCCACGCGCATACGCTTGTGCGCCGCTGGAGGCTTTCCTCGAAGGGATACGGTATCATGCCCACGCCCCAAAGGCCCCTTGCCATCAATCGGCTCGCCAAAGGCATTGATCATCCGCCCCAGCCAGTCTTTCGTCGGGCGCACGACCGCTGGCCCATGCAGCTCCGCCCGGCTGCCCAGACGAATCCCATCCAGCTCCGAATAGGGCAGACAGAGAGCCCGATCTGAGGAAAAGCCCACCACTTCGCATTTGATCGGCTCGCGTCCATCCACATGGATATGCAACATTGAGCCCACGCTCATCTCGAAGAGCGGCCCTACCACTTCCACCAGATGCCCCTGAATCGACGCAACCCGGCCAAAGGAATGCCGCGGGTTTATGTCCTCCAGTTTACTGATCAGTTCCTGTACCATTGCCAAGCCTTTAATAATTCTTTTCCATGGTAATGATTCGTTTACCCGATTGGTTAATTATTATCTCTAGTGGGTTTGCTAGGGAAATTCTTCCTAGTAGGTCAAAACCGACTACGCCAGATAGAGAGTAACACTTAATAATTTTTCTTAATGTGAAACTTTACGTCTGGTACTGGGAACAATTTTCCTAGGATTCAATGGGATATCACTTTTCTTTGTGAAGTTCCAACGTCAGGCTTGCGCAGTGGAATCAGTATTTGTTAACCATTATGTACTAGCCTCGGAATCTGGGTTAAAAATTTGGTTCTTGTCGGCTGCGACCCTGCAGATTGCTCCGAGCCCAGAATAGGCAAACAAAGAGGATTGGCATGCGCGTTTTGCTAATTGAAGACGACGGCGCCACAGCACAGAGCATCGAGTTGATGCTCAAGTCTGAAAGCTTCAATGTCTACACAACCGATCTCGGTGAAGAAGGCATTGACCTTGGTAAGCTGTACGACTACGACATTATTCTACTGGACTTGAACCTGCCGGATATGAGCGGTTACGAGGTACTTCGTACTCTGCGCGTTTCCAAGGTGAAAACTCCGATCCTTATCCTTTCCGGTCTGGCCGGCATTGAAGACAAGGTTCGTGGGCTAGGCTTCGGTGCAGATGACTACATGACCAAGCCATTCCACAAGGATGAGCTGGTAGCCCGTATTCATGCGATCGTAAGACGCTCGAAGGGCCACGCACAGTCTGTTATCACGACTGGCGAGTTGACCGTAAATCTCGACACCAAGACTGTCGAAGTGGAAGGCCAGCGCGTTCATCTGACAGGCAAAGAATACCAGATGCTTGAGCTTCTAAGCTTGCGCAAGGGAACGACCCTCACCAAAGAGATGTTCCTGAACCATCTATATGGTGGCATGGATGAACCAGAGTTGAAAATTATCGACGTGTTCATCTGTAAACTGCGCAAAAAGCTCGCAACAGCGACCGGCGGTCGCAACTATATCGAAACCGTATGGGGCCGTGGCTATGTGCTGCGCGAACCTGACGAAGAGGGTATGAGAGAAAGCGCCTGAAAAGACATTGATGACTGATAGGCCCGGCCGCCAAATGCCGGGTTATGGGTCAGTATTGCAATCCACATCCTCTTTAGAAAAAGCCGCCTCTTCGGGGCGGCTTTTTCTTTGGCACAATCGCCCCTACCCGCTTATGATTCTGTTCCACTTGCTTTGGCTTCAACCAGGTTGCCCCTGTTATTAAAGCCATTGGGCCGAACCGTTCACACAAAGAAAAACCGCCCTGATGCTTATCAGAGCGGTTTCTTGATACTATAGCGGATGTCAGCCGCTAAATCTGACTATTTGCGTCCGCCGGGAATGCTAGACAGTCTCGAAGACGAAAACACGGAAGGCTTCGCAACAGTTTGCCCCGCGCCCAAGGCACGAGATCCAAAGGTGCTTTGGGCACTCTGCCCAACGGCAATCTTTGGCTGCGTCGGGCTGGCGGTTTTCCCAGCCGCACCACGAGCATTGCAATAGAGCCCTCTTTTGCCGGGCACCGCCTGAAAGGCGTCTGTCAGGCCAACAACGGTTTCGGCAGCCCCAAGCAGCAAATAGCCATCGTCCGGCATTTGCTTGGCCAGCCGCTGCATGATATCCGTCTTTGTTGCCTGATCAAAATAGATCAACACATTGCGGCAAAAGATGACATCGAATTGTCCCATGGCGGAGAAGCTCTCCAGCAAATTGAACGGCTTATAAGTAACCATTGACCGGATTTCCGGTGCAATCTGCCACATTTCCCCATGCTGTGTGAAATATTTCAACAGGAGCTGCACAGGCAGACCGCGTTGCACTTCAAATTGGCTGTAAAAGCCTGCCTTCGCCTTTTCCAACACCTCGTGAGAAATATCGGTTGCGATGATTTCAAAGCTCAAACCACCCAGTTTCGACGCATTTTCCTTCAGGCTCATGGCCAGAGAATAAGGCTCCTGCCCTGTAGACGCGGCAGCACACCAGATGCGCACACGACCACGTTTGCGCGTCTCAACCAGATGCGGAACAATCGTATCAACGAAATGCTCAAAGGGTGTTTTATCACGAAAGAAGAAAGACTCGTTGGTGGTCATTGCTTCGACAACAGCCGTCTGCAATGTGCGGTCGCCAATCCCTTTCAGCTTGCCAATCAGTTCGCTGATGGTTTGCAATCCAGCCTTGCGTGCGATCGGCATCAAGCGGCTCTCGATGAGATACTGCTTATCATTCGAGAGCACCAATCCTGACTTTTCCTTCAAGAAGCCCTGCAAGAAAGAATATTCCTGTGGCGTCATGTCCGCTCCCCTCTAAATATACGCATTACTTTGGAGCCAATCTGATTGAGCGGTATGACGGCAGCGCAGACACCAGCCTGTGCGGCGGCTCCTGGCATGCCCCAAACAACACTGCTTGCTTCATCTTGAGCTAATATACTGCCACCGGCATCAACAATGTGGCGAGCGCCTGCAGCACCATCATGGCCCATACCGGTCAGAATGACACCGAGAGCGGCTGCACCATAGACCTGAGCAGCACTTTCGAAAAATGGATCAACTGCTGGCTTACAGAAATTAACCGGCGGCCCATCAGTCAGCCTGATAACGGCCTGACCCGCCTGTTTGGTCAATTCCATATGCTTGCCACCAGGAGCAACATAAATATGCCCGTTCTGCACCACCTCTCCATCCTGCGCTTCAGCTGAAGGCATTCCGGAAGCCCGGGCCAGATGATCGGCCAGAATGGCTGTGAAGGTTGCAGGCATGTGCTGGGTGATCAGAATTGGCGCCGAACGCATTTGTGGCCCGATTTCCTGAAGCAGCTTTTCAAGAGCCTGTGGCCCTCCTGTAGAGCTGCCAATCAATAGAGCACGAGGGCGAGCGGAGCCCATCTTGCGCAGCATGATCCCGTTTGGACCAGCAACAGCCCCTACTGGTGCAGAAGCGGCCGTTGCAGCGGCAGGCCTGCGTCCAGCGGCCGTGTCGGCAGCAAGGGCCTGTCGGCTTTGCTGAGCGCGCGCAGTCGGAGCCACTCCTGGACGGCCAGCCGTTGCACGCGATGCACGAAACTGTGTCGGGCCATCCTCAACAGCGCCGCCAATAGCCTTGATCTTGGCCAGAAGCTCTGTACGGAATTCACGGGATGTAGTGATCTGGCTGTTTGATTCCGGCTTGGGCACATAATCGGTAGCGCCCAGCGAAAGCGCGCGCAAACTGATCTCGGCGTTGCGACGGGTTAGCGTCGAGGCCATCAGAATTCTCGCTTTTGAGTAGTTTTTCAAAAGCAGAGGCAGCGCAGTGAGCCCGTCCATGTCGGGCATTTCGATGTCCAGAACGACGATATCAGGTTTTGACTTGGCGATATCCTCAACAGCCAAACGGCCATTGCGATGCGATCCAACCAGTTCAAGCGCCGGATCCTCACTGACCCACCGACTAATCAAACCACGAATGACAACAGAGTCATCGACTACCATCACTTTCACTTGCCGTGAAGGAGATTTCGCAACAGTAGCCTCAGCGGACATCAGACCCATATTAAAAACTCACACAAGAGGAAAACTGACTTATATCAGACCGACTTCTTGAAGCTTGGCTTCCACGATGTCGCGGTCAAACGGCTTCATAATATACTCGTTTGCCCCAGCACGGATCGCCTTTGCTATGTGCGCAACATCATTTTCAGTGGTACAGAAGATAACCTTCGGATTTGCTCCGCCTTCCAGTTTGCGAAGCTCCATAAGAAAATCCAGACCGTCCATGACAGGCATATTCCAGTCAAGCAACACGGCATCAGGCATTTGAGCCGCACAGCTCTCAAGAGCTTCCTTGCCATCTTCTGCCTCGAAGATCTCGAAATCGAGATCTTCCAGAATGCGACGAGCAACTTTTCTGATTACACTGGAGTCATCAACTACCAGACACGTTTTCATATTCTTTGTCTCCAAAGGTACCGCCGAGCGGGTCAACTAGGCAGCAACGCCCGTTGTAACCATATCGCCCAGAACACGATCAACATCGAGAATAACCATGAGTTCCTTGTCCAAGCGATGCACGCCGGCTGCAATGTCAGCCCAGCGGGAATCAAGGTTGCTTGGCACGGCCTCACGGCTCGTCTCGCTCAAATCCAGAACCTCCCCAACACTATCGATTATGAGGCCGTAGGATTCCTCCTTGAACTCGATTCCGATAGCCATCATGCTTCCCTCATGTTCATGAGGGGGCAGACCAAGACGCTTGCGCATATCGATTGCCGTCACGATCCGTCCTCGCAAATTCAGCACACCGGCAATTTCCACCTGAGACAGGGGCACGCGGGTAACCGATTCAGGAACGAACACGTCGTGAACGCGGTTGATTGGCAAGCCAAACAGCTGACCGGAAATGAAGATCGTCACATACTGGATGGTTTCATTGACGCTGTCATCTTCCAGCTCTGGTGTCATATGATGGTTGCTCATGCTGCAACTCCCAATTCAATGCGTTGTTCCTTCAGAGAGGCAATGAGGCCAGGACGATCAAACTTGGCAACATAGTCATTGAAGCCAGCCTGACGACCACGCTCGATGGCAGCCGGTGTGCACAGCGAAGACAGAGCGATAATCGGAATATCGCGGGTCGCTGGCTGACGGCGAATTGCCTCGCAAAGCTCGAAGCCGTTCATTTCGGGCATTTCGATATCGGATACGACGATTTCGTAGCTTGGATCTCTTTCAAGAACAGACAGGGCCTCTGCACCGGACGAACAAATCGTCACTTCATAGCCGGCCGCTTTCAGCACTGGGCCAAGCATGTTGCGGAAGAAGCTGGAGTCATCGACAAAGAGCAGTTTCTTGACCAGAAGATCCTCTTCGCTCATTTCCTTGCGGTGGAACCAGTCCTCGAAGGCCTGAGGCAGGAAGTGGCCCACATCGATGATTTCGGTTGCCTTGCCTTTGATCACGGCCGTACCAAGAATGCCCGGAACTTCAGAGGACACCTCGATATTGAGTTGTTCGTCGACGATATCGACGATCTCATCAACAACCAGACCCATGGAGCGCCCGGCATCGGAGAAGACCAGCATCGGCTGGGATCCTTCGGTGCGACGTTGCACGAAGTCGTTGACCTGAACCAGCGGCATCAGGCTGCCTCGATACTGAACCATGTCGCGACCGTTGGAGAATTCGATCTGTTCGATTTCGAATTCTTCCAGGCGTGTGACCAGTGAAAGCGGCACCGCTTTCGGCTCTGGCGAGCCGGCGCGGAATATGAGCAGGGAAACCGTATTCTGTTCCTCTGGCAGCGCTTCTTTTTCTGCTGCCTCAGTGCTGGCTTCCACATCGGTGCCAACATGGCTACCGAAGGCCTGAGCCACACCATTCGGATCAAGGATCATGATCACGGAACCATCACCCAGAATGGTATTTCCGGAGAACATTGTCAGGTGCCGCAGCATGGTCGCCATAGGCTTGACCACAATTTCCTCGGTATGGAAGACCGCATCGACAACAACGCCGAAGGTCTGCGCACCAACCTGCATGACGACAATGAAGCCATTGTCATCAAGCTCGATGTCGTTGGTCTCGCCCTTCTTGTCAATGCCAAGCAGATTGCTCAAATGAATGAGCGGCAGCAGCTTGTTGCGCAAGCGCAGAACCGGGGTATCCTTGATCCGCTCTATCTTGTGCTCGGAATTGTTCTGAACACGAACCAGCTCGACCACGGAGAGCTGCGGGATCGCAAAACGATCACCCGATGCTTCAACCAGCAGCGTGGAAACGATGGCCAGCGTCAGCGGGATCTTGATGGAGAAGGTCGACCCCTTGCCCGGAATGGACTTCAGATCAACGGACCCACCGATCAATTCGATATTATTGCGAACAACGTCCATGCCGACACCGCGACCGGACACGTTGGTCACTTTTTCAGCCGTTGAGAAGCCGGCCGCGAAGATGAACTTGTTGATCTGCTGCTCGGACATCTTGTCCAGCTCAGCTTCGGTCGCAAGCTCGTTCTTGAGGATCTTTTCCTTGACCTTCTCGGTGTTGATACCGCGCCCGTCATCGGAAATGTCGATGATGATATGGCCGCCTTCATGGTAAGCGGAAAGGGTCACGGTACCCTTGGCCGGCTTGCCCATGGCAACACGTTCTTCGCTGTTCTCCAGACCATGGTCGGCAGAGTTGCGCACCATGTGGGTCAGCGGATCCTTGATCAGTTCCAGAACCTGACGGTCAAGTTCGGTATCCTGACCGATCATGATAAGATCGATTTCCTTGTGCAGGTCGTTGGCCAGATCACGGACAATACGTGGCAGTTTCTGCCAAGCGTTACCGATTGGCTGCATTCGGGTCTTCATGACCCCTTCCTGCAGTTCAACGGTGACATTGGAGAGACGCTGCAGCGGAACCTTAAATTCGGAATCTTCATGACGGCGCACAATTTCCAGCAGTTGGTTGCGGGTCAGCACCAGCTCGGAAACCATGGTCATGAGATGTTCGAGCGTTTCGACATTCACACGGATGGACTGATGTGCCCCGCCGCCTGACTTCTGCTCTTTCTCAGCTTTTGGTTCTTCTTTTTTCTTTTTGGCCACAGGAGCCTTTTCAGCAGGCGCCTTGGTCGTTGGCACCTTGCCCAGACGTTTCTGCGCAGCAGCATCGGCAATGGCAGCTTCAGCTGCTTCCTTGGCGCTCTGGGCAACGTCGAAATCTTCGGGGCCGTCAGCCTCGCGGAATGCGCGTTCCAGCTCATCCAGAGAAACTTCACCAGCCTTGAGCTCGCGCTCAAGAACCTGATACACTTCGTGTGGAGGTTCGTCTTCGGATGGCGCTTCTGCTGCCGGGGTTTCTTCAGCAACTTCAGCTGCGGGCGCTTCAGCGTCGCCGCCACTGGCCTGATCCACCACAGATGTTCCCTGCCCGGCCCATTTTCCTACGCCTGACAAACGGTCCAACTGATCGATGAGATCCTCATCAGAGCCTTCTGGTTCCGCCTCATTCGCCTCCAGCTCTCCGACGATCTCCTTAATCCGATCAAGCGAGACAAGAATGATGGAAACAGCTTCTCCCGTCACAGGAGCCCCGTCTCTGAACTTGCCCATCAAGGTCTCAGCGGCGTGCGCAAGGCTTTCTAGTCTTGGAAGCCCCAAGAAACCGCAAGTCCCTTTGATAGTATGTACGAGACGAAAGATGTTATCGAGGATCTGAGCATTGTTTGGCTCTTGCTCAAATTTGACAAGCTCAACGTCTACAACGTCAAGGCTTTCATTCGTTTCCTCGATAAATTCACGTAAAAGATCATCCATGGCCTAAAACCCTGATTCTTGGCGGAAACCGGTCCGAATAGACAGTTATTCCGCTTCAGTCTCGGGCTAAAGCGTTAATTTAAGCTGAAGCAAAGCACACAAACATTCAAACTTGATGCAATTCTCGGGGCATCTGTTTATAAAAGTTTCGCGACTTTGGTATGAATGACTATACTTGATTAATGTAGAATAAATTCAATAGTCTGGATACAGTTCTGTCCAGAATATTATCCATTTACGATAAGTAACTCTACGGATCACCTCAACCCTCGGAGGACTCCTCGCTCGGGATCGCCTGACCGATCATTTCGTCGGCACTTGGAATGTGAACCGGCTTGGCCTGAATGGTGATGGTATCATCAACCCAATCAAACGCCAGGTCCATTTTGGCTTCCCGCGCAAGCAGACCAGTATAATAAGGCTGGATGGAGTTGGCCGTGAATCCCTGCTCATCAGCGGGACGACCGCGCAGCAACCGATCAAGGCTTGCCGGGATACGGGCGTTCTTGCCCTCGGAAACCAGTTTGAAGGTCGGATATTTGGGGTCGCCCTCATGAGAGACCTTGATGGTACCCCCGCGAGGAATGGTTGAAATGCTGATCATGATCAGGTTGAGCAGCAGCTTGACCAGATTCTTCGGCATCAATACGCGGGTGCCTTCCCACTCGATTTCAGCCTTTTCGGAATTCATATAGCCCCGTGCAACGCTTTCCGCGTCGCCGGTATCAATTTCCGCTCCGGCTGACCCTGCAGCGCCGAAGGCAAGGCGCGCGAACTGGAGTTTGGCAGATGCCGTGCTGGCGCTCTTGGTAATAAGCTCCATAGCGAAGGTCTGCATCTCCTCGCCATTATCCTCTTCAAGAACTTCCAGGCCGTTGATGACGGCCCCGACAGGACTGATGATATCGTGACAAACACGGCTGCAAAGCAGCGCGGCCAAATCCATCGAAGACAGTGTATCAATACCAGACATTGCACCCTCTAAAAGCAGCGGCATAGCTTTGGGCTCGGTTCAACACCAGCTCTGGTTCCTGATACTCAACGGACCCCAAAGGTTAGCAGATTTATTAGAATACGAATCAACCTTTCGCACAATTGGAAGCATTACCTTTTAGCCCCCCCGCTGCCAAGGCCAGAAGCCGCACAATCGACCTGTTTCACAGACGCTTGCGCATTTTCACGCAGCCAGTCACGCAGATTGAAAAGATTAGACACGCTTTTACACAATTCAGCGCGACAAGGTGCCCTTGATCGCGGGCCATTCGCCGTCGGCGCGCTCCACATGCAGATCAACCGCCTCGGCCCAGGCCGCACGCGCAGTATAGGAATAGAAAAGAAACAGCCGATTCCGGTAAATCGCCCAGACATTGGGGTTGCTATCCGAGGCATAGCCCCGAGCCATGGCCAAAGCGCCATGCCCACCATATTGAGGCGCATAGACATCCGGGTTCTGCATGAACACGGCTTTGTTGGCTCTGGAAGAAAAGATCCACGAAACCCCGTTCCAGACATATTCATGATCTCTGAGTCCGGGTACTGCCGAATGCTCCGTGAAATAGGCCACAGGGTCATACCCGTAGATGGCGTAGCCCGAACGCGCATCGGTTACAATCCTGCGTGACTGCGCTGACGCCTCTGCAGTTGAACTCATGCCCGTTGCAGCAAAGACAAGAGCAAGCAGAATAAAGAGAAGACGCATACAGAGAAATCCTTGTCGACCAATCATGGAGCGCCCGCATCGCATGGCTCGTTTCAGAAGCGAAGCCTCCTCCTTTTTATCACAAAAAAGGGGCAACAGTGGATGAGATGCAATGGCAATCACTTTTTTGCTCATATTTCGGGTTAAAATCAGATTGTGAGTCTTTCCGTTAAATAAAAGTGTCATCCAACGATCAATGTAAACAAAAGCTTTTCATTTTCACTTGCAAGTGAGGCCACTCCTGTAAAAAATGGCGAGCAGAATGAAGGATGATCGGTGGAAAAGCTGCCACAGCATTACAAGGATATTCATGATGGCAAATCTGGCCTGGTCAAACGAACTGATAAACAAAGGCAAGGAATTGCTTTTGCTTGCGTTCACCATCGCGGCCCTGACGGTCTTCGCATCAGCGGCACGCGCACAGACAAACCAGCATTACACGACGAACGAAATCGTGGCCACTGGCCACAAATTCTTCGGAACGGTCACCGGCGGCCTAGCATCTGCGGTTGAAAAGGCCGTTTCGAAATATGGCCTGCCGAACGGCTACATTCTAGGCCAGGAAGGCAGCGGCGCCTTTGTTGCTGGTGCGCGCTATGGTGAAGGCGATCTTTACACCAAGAATATGGGCACACACAAAGTCTTCTGGCAGGGACCTTCTATCGGCTGGGATTTCGGCGGCGATGGCAACCGCACCATGATGCTGGTCTATCATCTGCCTAGCGTGGACTATCTCTACCGCCGCTGGGTTGGCGTCAATGGCTCGGCCTATCTGGTTGGAGGCTTCGGTGTTACCGTTCTGAGTCTTGACCAACAATATTACATTGTTCCCATTCGCTCTGGCGTGGGCGCACGGCTGGGCGTGAATATCGGCTATTTGAAATTCACCCGCAAAGCCACCTGGAACCCGTTTTGATCCTAGTGACATAGACAGAGCGCGTTCCAACCGGTCTTTCCAGCCAGAAAGCGCAATGTAACGCAATTTTTTATTTCCGCTGAACAAGATTGGCTGCTATCTAGGCGATAACAGCCTTTCTTTTCATGAAAGGCAGATTGTCTGCCTATATGGGAATATGTTTGAATGTCCAGGCTTGGGCTGCATAGGCTGCATATCGTTTTTCCGGTCCGCATCCGGATAGCTGGCCAGACCATCTGATGGGCGCATAGATTTCTAGTTTACCACGGCTCGCCAACAAGGAACAAAGACACCGTGATCGCAATTATCATGTACATATTGCTCGGGGTATTTGTCACTCTGCTGCTGATGCTGCTTGTGGTTCCGATGATCTGGCGCCGTGCCGTACGCCTGACCCAAAAAAGGCTCGTGGCCGAAATTCCCATGAGCTACAACGAGCTACAGGCCGAGAAAGACCATATCCGCGCCGAGATGGCAGTCGACATGCGCCGCCTAGAAGTCATCTCCAACCGTCGGCAGGATGAACTGGCCAATCAGACCATCAAGATCAACCGTCTCAACGCCACCCTTGAGAAGCGCGACACCACGATTGAGCAGCACGAAGACGAAATCGAAACACTCAAGAGCACACTGTCCGATCAAAAGGCAGAAACCGACCAGATCTCTGGCCTGCTGCAGGAAACAAAAACACTGCTGGCAGAAGCCCGTCAGGCAATCGCAAATCTGGAAACGGACAAGGTCGACCTCAATAAGGAAATCTACTATCTGGAAACCAATGTTGACGAACAAAAGGTCGAGTTGGCCGCCCAGATGGCTCGCATAGAAAATCTCCGGGACGAAATTTCCAGCCTATCCAGCCAGCTGACCGCACAGACCAATGAGCGCAGCAAGGCAGAATCTTTGCTTGGCCAGCGCACCAATGAGCTAGAGCGCACCAAGGAACGCCTCACGGCTCTACAGGACAAAGTCGATGGCCTGCAGGCAGACCTTGCAGACAGAGACAGCAAAATCGACACGCTGTCCATTCAGCTTGATCGCGCCAATCAGCAATCGGCAGAAAGCGGCAGCGACAGCGATACCCTTCTGGCAGAAGCAGAAACCCGCCGTCTGGAAGCAGAAGCCAAGATCGCCAATCTTGCCATGCAGCTGGAAACCCAACAGAAACTGCAAGACGGAGAAAATCTGTCGAACGTCATCAACGGCCTCGAAAAGGAAAAGCAGGTGCTACAGGACGAACTGGACAAAGCGCTCGCCAGCAACGAGGATCTTGCAACACGCCTTGATGCTCTCGAAAAACAGCTTCAAGACAACAAGGGAGAGGAACTGCCCACTGGCCCTCTCACCACGCGCGAGCAGATATTACGCGACGAAATCAAGCAGATCGCCAGCCGCCTGACCGAGTTCACCGCTCCTAAGGCAGACGCCAACGATGACAGTGAAGATACCGCCTCGGCAAAAGCCGAAGCAATCAAGGCGACCGTGATCCGGGCATCCCAGATCAGCGAAAGGGTCGAGCAAACGGCAGCCATTTTGCAGAATGCGTCTGAGGCGTCAAATTCTGAAGCTTCAAATACAGACGACGACAGCTCCGACGAAACCACGGATGATGCGCGTGACCAACGCCCTGAGCCCAAAAGCGCAAAGCAGGATCCGTGGTCGCAAGTTTTCTCTCTCGCCGATCAGGTGCGGGAGCTGGAAAAAAGTTCCAATTAGCCCTCTCGTCAACCGAACGAATGGCATCCAAGCAATCCACCGTGGGCCTTGCCAACAGCTCCGGCTTTGTTTAAAGCCAAGGACGAGCAATCGCTTGGCTATTCCTGCAAGCTTTCCAACTCATTTTCGGACAGACTTTTCATGGCACCACCGCTCCTTCACCTTCAGGACATTCATCTGGCAATTGGCGGACAGGCTCTTCTGGCTGGTGCCGAACTGGCCGTGCATGAAGGGGATTCCATCGCGCTGGTCGGCCGGAACGGGTCTGGTAAATCCACGCTTCTGAAAATCGCCGCCGCCATTGTCGAACCCGATGGTGGGGAACGCTTCTTCCAGCCGGGCACCACATTGCGCTATCTGCCGCAGGAACCGGATCTTACCGCCTTTGATACGGTGCTGGATTATGTCGAGGAAGGCCTCGCACCCGGTGACGCCCACTATCGGGCGCAATATCTGCTCGAAGAGCTGGGCCTTACTGGCAAGGAAAACCCCAAAGACATCTCCGGCGGCGAAGCCCGCAGGGCCGCTATCGCCCGTGTTCTGGCACCGGAACCTGATATCCTGCTGCTGGACGAACCAACGAACCATCTCGATCTACCCGCCATCGAATGGCTGGAAAGCGAACTCAAGCAGATCCGCTCGGCCAAGGTAATCATCAGCCATGACCGTCGCTTCCTGGAGAATCTGACACGCAACGTGGTCTGGATCGATCGCGGCACCGCACGCAGGTCCAACCGAGGCTTCGCCAATTTCGAAGCCTGGCGCGATGAAGTTTTTGAGCAGGAACAGATTGAAGAGCAAAAGCTCAAGCAGAAGATTCTGGCCGAAGAGGACTGGATTCGCTATGGCGTCACGGCCCGACGCAAACGCAACGTGCGCCGCCTTGGCGAGCTGGGTGCCCTGCGCGAGAAGAAACAGCATATGGCCCAGAACCGCCCGCAGGGCGATGTGAAGATGAGCGCGACCGAAGGAGAAAATTCTGGCAAGTCGGTCATCAAGGCCAGAAATATTTCCAAGAGCTTTGACGGGCGCACCATCGTCAAAGATTTCTCCATGGAGATCCTGCGCGGTGATCGCATTGGCATTGTTGGCCCCAACGGCGCAGGCAAATCGACCCTCATCAACCTGCTCACCGATGGCCTTGAGCCTGATAGCGGCTCGGTCAAGCTGGGCACGAACCTGCAGATGGTGACCCTCGACCAGAAGCGCGAAAGCCTCAATCCCGATTGGACGCTGAAGGAAGCCCTCACCACCCATGACGGTGACATGGTACAGGTGGGCGACAGCTCCCGCCACGTGGTCGGCTATATGAAGGACTTCCTCTTCCGCCCTGAACAGGCCCGCAGCCCGATATCAGTGCTTTCCGGCGGTGAACGTGGGCGCCTGATGCTGGCCCGCGCCCTTGCCAAGCCGTCCAACTTCCTTGTCTTGGACGAACCGACCAACGACCTCGATCTGGAGACGCTTGATCTGTTGCAGGAAGTCATCGACGACTATTCTGGCACAGTGCTGCTCGTCAGCCATGATCGTGATTTCCTTGACCGGCTGTGTACCACCACCCTCTATGCCGAAGGCGATGGCCGCTGGACCGAATATGCCGGTGGCTACACCGACATGATTGCCCAGCGAGGCTCGGGCGTCACCGCACGTAAAGCCGCCAAAAAGGAAAAATCATCAAAGGCCCAGGCCGCCTCCACGGAGGAGACATCGGCGCCCAAACAGCAAAAGGGCCTCACCTTCAAGGACAAGCATCTGCTCGAGACGCTGCCTGCCAAAATGGACGATATTCAAGGCAAAATCGATCGCCTGCGCACGCGTCTGGAAGACCCCGACCTGTTCAGCAAGGACCCCGAGACCTTCAACAAGGCCGCCAAGGCACTCGAAGCGCAGGAAGAACTGCTGGCAAAGGCCGAAGAAAAATGGCTGGAGCTGGAAATCCTGCAGGAAGAACTGGGCGAAAGCTGATCTGGCCGCGCCCGGTTTCAAACAGAGACCATCTGCGCCCATCTGCCTTGCATCATTCTTCCAGCTTGTGGCTGTCAGCTGCGGTCAGCTCAAGCCCGTAGGCTTTGCGTATGGTCTCGATGAAGTCCAGCGTCTCGGGACTGAAGGGTGCCTTGCCTTCAAAACTGTGTAGCACAATCCCCTCGATCAGGTCTCCCAGACCGATTTCCAGATGCGCCGCCAGAGCCTTCATTACCTTCAGGACATTCTTTTCCAGACGAACGCCAGTCTGCACACGCTCAATTTTATTCGCCACGGCTGCGCCTCTCTTCCATCATTCTGATTCGCATTCAAGATGCCACTCTCTCACCACCTGTGACAACAAGGCACTTTACTTATCTATATTTTGGTACCATGGTACCAACTTACTCAAAATGCGGATAGAGTGTCATGACCAACAATCAAAAAGCCGTCCTCCTCGCTTTGTGTTCAACTGCCCTGATGACGGCAACAGCAAGCTTGGCGAAGCTGGCCGCGCATGACTATCACGTGCTCCAGATCCTGTTTTTCCGACAAATCGTCATTCTTCTTTCAACCCTGCCGCTCCTCGTCAAAGATTTCCCAAACGCGCTCAAGACCAGCCATCCGGGGCTACACTCCTTACGCCTTTCCGGCGCTTTCGCTGCCTTGTCCCTTGGCATTCTGGCTGTGAGCGGTTTGCCATTGACCACCTCAACCACCCTCGGCTTTGCCAATATCTTCTTTGTGTCTTTGCTCGCGCACCAGTTTCTTGGCGAAAGGCTTGGCCCTTTTCGGCTCGTCGCCATTGTTTCAGGGTTTATCGGCGTCTTTATCGCCATCAAACCGTCGCCAGAGAGTTTTCTGGATGGCTTCAGCCTGATTGCCCTTGCAGCTGCCTTTGGTGCCTCTCTGGCAGCGCTTTCGGTAAGAAAGCTGTCCCAGACCGAATCCACCACCACCCTGCTCTCCTATCAGGCACTTTTCATTGGCCTTTTATCGGGCATTCCCATGATCTGGCTCTGGCGGCAACCAGACCTGACTGACCTCGTCCTTCTGCTGGGTATGGGGTGCTTATCGGCAGCGGGCAACTGGATCGGCATTCGGGCATTGCGACTTGGTGAAGCGGGGCTGGTCAAGAGCGTCGACTATATCTCGCTGATCTATGCTGCCCTGTTCGGCTATTTCATTTTCGGCGAATATCCCGATAGCAGCACTCTTTTGGGGGCAGGTATCATCATTCTGGCGGCCTTTGCCATCGTGCAGCAACGCCCTATCGAGAAGCTGCTTTTCTCAGCCAACCGCAAAATGCGCCGCACCGATCGCTGCTATAAAGGTTGACTGCTTTTTCTATGGAAATTTTCCCTTGTATCCCCTATGGTCCGGCCCAAATCGGATCCCTTGTTTATGGTAGATCGCGCCTGCCTTGATGCATACGCGCTGAGCACCGAATAAAAAGCAGCCAGAGCACTGGCCAGAAAGACAAGATATCAATGCCATCATCTCATGAAACCCGCCGCACCTTCGCGATCATCTCGCACCCAGATGCCGGTAAGACCACCCTTACGGAAAAGCTTCTCTATTTTGGCGGTGCCATCCGCATGGCCGGACAGGTCAAGGCGCGTGGCGAGAAACGTCGCGCCAAATCGGACTGGATGAAGATCGAACAGGAGCGCGGCATCTCGGTCACTTCATCGGTGATGACCTTCGAGCATAAGGATCTGATCTTCAACCTGCTCGACACTCCGGGCCATGAAGACTTTTCCGAAGATACCTACCGCACGCTGACCGCCGTCGACAGCGCCATCATGGTCATCGATGCCTCCAAGGGCATCGAGGCCCAGACGCTGAAGCTGTTCGAGGTTTGCCGCCTGCGCGATATTCCCATTATCACGCTGGTCAACAAATGCGACCGCGAAGCCAAAGACCCGTTCGAGCTAATGGACGAAATTCAGGAGACGCTCGCTCTGGATGTCTCCCCCATGGTTTTGCCCATCGGGTCGGGCTCCACCTTCCATGGTTGCTATAACGTGACCAATGGCGACTATTACACCGCCAAGACCAAAGGGGATGCCTTCGACACGATCGTTGAAACCTCCGGCATCGATGATGCCAAGCTCGATGATCTGGTCGACAGCCAGTTGCTGGAAGAAAGCCGTGAGATGATCGAATTGGCGTCTGTTGGCTATTCCGATTTCGATCTTGAAAGTTATCGCGAGGGCCATCTCTCGCCGGTCATCTTCGGGTCGGCGCTGAAAGACTTCGGACCAACCGCCCTGCTTGATCTCATCGCGGATATCGCCCCGATGCCGCGCCCGTCCCCGACAACCGAACGCACGGTGTCTCCAGACGAGAAAAAGGTTTCCGGCTTCGTCTTCAAGGTGCAGGCCAACATGGATTCTCACCATCGCGACCGCGTGGCCTTCATGCGTATCTGCTCGGGTGACTTCAAACGCGGCATGAAACTGCGTCAGGTCCGCACCGGCAAGGATATAATGGTGCACAGCCCGATCATGTTCTTCGCACAGGATCGCGAGATCGCACAGGAAGCCGGCCCCGGCGACGTGATCGGCATTCCCAACCACGGCACCATTCGCGTTGGCGATACCTTCACGGAAGGCGAGCAAATGCAGTTCACCGGCCTACCCGCTTTTGCGCCGGAAGTGTTGCGCCGTGTACGCCTGCCCGATGGAACCAAGGTCAAACAGCTACGTCGTGCCCTTGAAGACTTGGCTGAAGAGGGCCTCACACAGGTCTTCAAACCAAACATCGGTTCCAACTGGATCATCGGTCTGGTGGGCATCCTGCAGCTCGACGTTCTCAAATCCCGCGCCAAAGCCGAATATGGCGTCGAAATCGACTTCGAACCCATCACCTACAATATGGCGGTTTGGGTCAAATGCGATGACGAGGCCAAGATGAAAACCTTCCTCTCGGCCAACGTCAACAATATCGTGCATGACCGCGAAGGTAGCCCGGTCTTTCTGGCAAAGAGCCAGTGGGAAATCGACTTCACCAAGGAGCGACACCCGGACATCACCTTCATGAAAACGCGAGAACTGGTGCAGACCGAAGCCTGAGCGGGACAATCCGCGCATAGCAACAAAGCAAAGAAAAACCCGGAGCCAAACCAGCACCGGGTTTTCTTTTGACTCTTGCGACGGCTCAAGGCCTGACAAATCAGAACTTCAAAGCGCTATTGACCTTGTCGATGTTCTTTTGTCCAAATCTGGCAACTTCATTATCCAAATAACTGCCATCAAACAAAACAACCCTTACACGGTACTGCTCGCCGTCGTGGTTAACATTGAGCTTGTAGAAGCTGTGGCAAACCTCGAGAGATTTCTCAAGCCATTCATTTACCGGCTTCTCTTGTTGACGAAGCTGGTCCAATGCATTCACGAAGCCATCAATATTGTTCAGATCACTCATATAGGCTGCGCACTCAGCACTGTTGCTCAGAATGTGATGGGGAGCGGCGGCTATTTCTGGATAGGCCTCAGCGATTTTCGCATCAATAACAGACTGGTCAACATCAACCTTCAATAGGGTCGTTCTGTCCATTAGGTAAACAGGAACATCAGCCTGCTCCAGACCACGTGCAATACGTATGGTTTCAGTCACGCCAGCTTTCTGAGCGGAGCATGTGATGAATTCTTCCTGCCCCGCACAGTTCTGATATCCATTCTCTTCCAGTTTACTCAAACCGCTCTTGAAGGGTTCACCCAATTCAATACCAAGAATGGATGGTTGTCCTGAAGCAAAGCTAAGATCGGTGTTGGCAGTACTCACAGCAGCCCCATCATCAAGCGCTGCCTCGTCCATGTTTGAAACAGCAGGCATGCCGGTCACAGCAGCTGCAGTTCCAGCTCCTGCCGCTGCGCCTGCCATCGGCTTTCCAAAGGAAGCAGCCGGTGTACCAAAACTTGGCATAGCATTGTCAAACTGCCCTCCAGAGGGAGTGCCAATCTGCATTTGATTGACATTACCGCCACCGATCGTCGGGAATGCGGGCCCATTGATCGCTCCGCCATTGTTCATACTGTTATTCATAGATGGGAAGGCAGGACCGGCGGCCCCGGGTATGGCAGGAGCCTGCATGCCCATGCCACCATTCATCCCCGCAGCCTGCCCCTCGGACAGTTGATAAAGCAAGGCAGTCTGCTCATTGGAGAGTTTACCCGTAGGCGGCAAACCATTGTCTCGCTGAAAAGCGGAAATAGCGGCCTTTGACCTACGCCCCAAGACCCCATCAGGCGTGCCGGCATCATAGCCCAGCTCGTTCAATCGTCGTTGCAAATCCCGGTTATTTTCCCGTTGCGTAGGGTCGATCCTTGACCTGGAGGACGTGCCCTTGCGGCTTCGATTGCTCTTGGCCCTTGCCTTATTAGCGCCTCCGGCAATAAGTCCAACAGCTCCGCCAACAAGCGCACCAGCAAAGAAGTCACCACTCCCTGCATAGACAGGCGCTGTCATTTGTGCATTCCCGAGTGTGTAGGCAATGGCAAGCACCATAAGTTTCTTCATAAAACGCTCCTATCAAAACTCTTGGTTAGCGCTGCTGCTGGAAAGTCAGAAGCCACTGGGCTGTTTCAACATCCCCTTTGGCAGCAAACTCGGAAACCATCGTTTCCAGATGAGGATGGCTCCGCGCCAACGCTGAAACCAACTGTACGCAAGCATTGGGAAATGCCCTGAAATAAATTCGATTATGAGGATCTGGCTGCGCTCTCAAGTTCTCGGCGCGAAATGATTGACGCATATCCATCAAGTAACGAAGATAGTCAAAACTTGGTGCAAATTTTTGCGCGGAATGTGAAATGAACGAACACACGAGTTCGTCCCGCCGACTAAGCTGTAATTCACTCATGCCAAACCGATTGTAAACACCCTGATGATGTTCATCTACGTTGCCCAGAGAAATAGTGAGCATATCCATGAAATGGAATGAAGTCACTGCCCCTGTATCAAGAGGCAGAACGACCCGATTCAAACCGGGATCCTGCATCAGGCTAGGGTCATAGAGTTCATCACCAAAGACCATTCCCATAGCAGTAAGCTGGTTGATATTGGCAAGGCTGTAATATTGCGTCCCCAATCGGTTGATAATTAGGAACGGCGCAGGAATCGCGTCCGCGAAGACAGCATTGAGATTGAGACCACGCTCCGCATAGAATTGAAACTTATCGACCGATTGTCCTCGAGCGAGCAGGTTCACCATATAGCAGGGTTTCTCGTATTCGTTTCTTCCGGAAGACTTGCACAAAAACTGACGATTGAGATCAATCGTCTTAAGTGCATTCAGATACTGATAGACCTGCGGAAGAACCTCAACATCACTTTCATCATGTGCGACCGCAATGCGAAAATAGATTTGCGATGTATCCAGGTCCTCTTGTTTCAGATACCCCTGCCGCAAATAGAAGTTTGCCTGCGTAAAATTCTTCGTTTTCACGAAATTCACAAATGCGGCCAGATGTTGAGAAGACGCATCCGCTGTGAACGACAGGCAGAACAATCCTACAAAAACAAGCAAGCCAAAACTAAAACGCCGAGGTCGATGCATTCGAACACTCCAGACCAATAAATAAAAGGAAAGAACTAAAATCCATTTATACCAAGAAATATAAAGAAAGCATCAAAAAAATCCGGAAGCATTGCTTCCGGATTTCAAAATCGATTAGATCAATAAATATAGAAGTTATTGATGACTAATCATCATAGCGTCTTAATCCGGTCAGGTCGCGCACAGCGCCCTTGTCGGCAGATGTTGCCATCAGGGCATAGGCCTGAAGGGAGCGGGAAACGATGCGTTCACGCTTTTCAGCCGGTTGCCAACCATCAGCCCCCTTGGCATCCATGGCCGCACGGCGCTCAGCCAGAACAGCATCAGATACAGCGACATTCATAGAGCGGTTCGGGATATCGATCTCGATGGTATCCCCTTCTTCGATAAGGCCAATGGCGCCACCGGCGGCAGCTTCCGGAGACGCATGACCGATGGAAAGCCCCGATGTGCCGCCCGAGAAACGACCATCGGTGATCAGCGCACATTCCTTGCCCAGCCCCATGGATTTGAGGTAGGAGGTCGGATAGAGCATTTCCTGCATGCCCGGACCACCGCGTGGCCCTTCATAGCGAATGATAACCACGTCACCAGACAGGATCTTTCCGCCGATGATGCCTTTCACAGCAGCTTCCTGACTTTCGAAAATGCGAGCCGGACCGGAGAATTTGAGGATACTTTCATCCACACCGGCGGTTTTCACGATGCAGCCATCCAACGCGATGTTGCCAAACAGCACGGCAAGGCCACCATCCTGGCTGTAGGCATGCGCCTTGTCGCGGATGCAGCCTTCAGCGCGGTCCTTGTCCAGTTCCTTGTAACGGCTTGCCTGAGAGAATGCTTCGGTAGTGCGCACCCCGCCCGGAGCAGCTTTGTAGAGATTTTCCACCTCTGCGCTCGGCGCGCCCATGATATCATAAGTATCGATCGCTTCCCCGAGGGTCTTGCAATGCACGGTGCCACAATCACGATGGATAAGACCGGCGCGATCCAGCTCGGCCAGAATACCGAAGATGCCACCGGCGCGGTTGCAATCCTCAACATGATATTTCTGCGTCATCGGTGCTAGTTTGCAAACGTTTGGAACGATGCGCGACAAGCGGTCAATATCACCCATGGTGAAGTCCACTTCGCCTTCCTGCGCAATTGCCAACAGATGCAAAACCGTGTTGGTGGAGCCGCCCATGGCGATATCAAGCGTCATGGCATTTTCGAACGCCTTGAAGTTGGCGATGTTGCGCGGCAGAACGCTTTCGTCGTCTTCCTTGTAATAGCGTTTGCACAGTTCCACTGCCTTGCGGCCTGCTGCAAGGAACAGCTCTTTGCGATCGGCATGGGTTGCCACGATAGTACCGTTGCCCGGCAAGGCAAAGCCTAGGGATTCAGCCAGACAGTTCATGGAGTTGGCCGTGAACATGCCCGAGCAGGAGCCACAAGTCGGGCAAGCGAATTCTTCCACTTTCTGCACCTGCTCATCAGACACCTGAGGGTCAGCGCCCATGATCATGGCATCGATGAGGTCGAGCTTGTGATCGACGCCTTCCGCCTTGCCAGCTTCCATCGGGCCACCAGAGACAAAGACAGCCGGAATATTGAGGCGCATGGCCGCCATCATCATGCCCGGGGTGATCTTGTCGCAGTTGGAAATGCAGACCATGGCGTCAACGCAATGAGCATTGACCATATATTCCACGCTGTCGGCGATAATCTCGCGAGACGGCAGCGAATAGAGCATGCCGTCATGCCCCATGGCGATGCCATCATCCACAGCAATGGTGTTCATTTCCTTGGCGATGCCACCGGCAGCCTCGATCTCACGTGCCACCATCTGCCCCAGATCCTTCAGATGCACATGCCCCGGCACGAACTGGGTGAAGGAGTTGACCACCGCGATGATCGGCTTGCCAAAATCTCCATTTTCAACGCCGGTCGCACGCCAAAGCGCGCGGGCACCAGCCATGTTGCGGCCATGGGTCGAAGTCTTGGAACGATAGTCAGGCATTATAAAGTCCTTCAGAGGAAAGGGTGACACTCGTCAGTCAAGCGAGAGTTGTCAGAATGTGCAGATCCTTGCGTCGCGCGATATCGGACGCAATCAGTTGCCCCCTGTTTAAACCAAACCAGAAAGGGCTGACAATAGCATTTCTTTCAAAAACTGCATCATTTACGCACAATTCGAAAAGAAAATGAGACGAATTCCGACAATCTATAGAGATCGCCGGAATTCCATTTCTGGATCAAAGGATTGATCCTAAAGCGAGAAGTCTTCGCCAAAGCCGAAATTCTCGGTCACATAGTCAATGTCCTTGTCGCCACGACCGGACAGGTTGACCAGAATGCTTTCTCCCGGATGCGCCGGAGCCATCTTCATGGCATAAGCCACCGCATGAGAGCTTTCCAACGCCGGAATGATGCCTTCATATTTGCTGAGTGCATAGAAAGCCTTCAAGGTCTCTTCATCGCTGGCAGAGCCATAATTCACCTTGCCGATGGTGTGCAGATAGGAATGCTCCGGCCCGACACCGGGATAATCAAGGCCAGAAGCAATGGAATGCACTGGAGCCGGTTCGCCCTTGTCATCGGTCAGCACCAGGCATTTGAAGCCGTGGATCTCGCCCGGATGTCCATAGGTGATGTCGCGGCATGCTGGCCGAGCTCGGAGCCCTTGCCATGCGGCTCAACACCATAGAGCTTCACATCCTCATTGTCGAGAAAGCCGGAAAACAGCCCCATGGCATTGGAGCCGCCACCGACGCAGGCCACCACATGATCCGGGTCCAGCCCCGTCATGGCCTGAAACTGGTCTCGAGCTTCAAAGCCAACAACAGACTGGAAGTCGCGCACCATTTTCGGGAAAGGATGAGGCCCGACAACAGATCCAATGGCATAGATGGCCTCGTCAGCTTGCTCAAGATAGGCCATAAAGGCGCTGTCGACCGCTTCCTTGAGGGTCTTGCCACCAAAAGACACCGGCACAACCTCGGCCCCGAGCAATTTCATGCGGATCACGTTGGGGTGTTCCTTGGCGATATCCACTTCGCCCATATGGATCTCGCATTCCATGCCGAAATAGGCCGCGGCCGTGGCAAGCGCCACGCCATGCTGTCCAGCACCGGTTTCCGCGATCAGCTTCTTCTTGCCCATGAATTTGGCCAGAAGCGCTTCACCCATGCAGTGATTGAGCTTGTGCGCCCCGGAATGGTTCAGATCTTCGCGCTTGAGATAAATCTGTGCCCCGCCCATCTTTTCCGACAAATTCTTGGCATGCTGGACAGGCGTCGGGCGGCCCTGAAAATGCTCGCGAATATAGCGAAGCTCCGCAATGAAGGAGCTGTCCACGGCAATACGCTCATAGGCCTCGCCGATTTCCTTGAAATGGGGCACCAGCTGTGGCGGCAGAAAAGCGCCACCGAAATCACCAAAATAGCCTTCCTTATTTGGAAATTGCTTCAAATATCCCATAATTCTTCTCCGACTGTTTTATGGTATTTGCTTTTTTGTACAACCACACTAACCAATCAAATACACTCTGAACAGCGCCAACCCGCAAGGGATTGCCAACAAATAGGCCCCCTGTACACGAGCGGCGAATATGATATGTGTTATACGCGAATTATCGCTTGCACTGGTCTTGGCTTTCAGCCATATGCAGGCCAACGCAAGCACATGTTGACGCAATAGAAACAGAAGCCCGGTAACGGGCTGTTTTTTCATCAAGAGGACGGGCGATTGAGCACTACGGAACAGGAGGCTCCCTGCGCAATCTATGGCATTGAGCGCTGGGGCAATGATCGGTTCGAAGTTCTGGACAATGGCAACATTGGCCTCATCACAGATCACGCAGAAGGGCCCGTCACAACGGACCTGACTTCTATCTTGCATTCACTGGAAGAGCGCGGCATCGCCTCCCCCATTTTGTTGCGCGTGGCCAACAGCCTGAAAAACCAGATTGATCGCATCAATATGAGTTTCGCCAACGCGATGAAGGAGCTTGACTATAAAGCCAACTATCGCGGCGTGTTCCCCATCAAGGTCAACCAGCAGGCCCATGTGATCGAAAAGATCGTCGAATATGGCGCGCCGCATAATTTTGGCCTTGAAGTCGGCTCAAAACCGGAATTGATCATTGCTCTGGGCCAGCGCCTTTCCAAAGATGCGCTGCTCATCTGCAATGGCATCAAGGATAGTGAATTCATCAATCTGGCCCTGCTCTCCAGCAAACTCGGCTTCAACACGATCATCGTGCTGGAAAGCAAGGCTGAGCTGGATCTGGTGCTTGAAGAATCCAAAAAGCTCAATATCCGCCCGCAGCTTGGCATCCGCATCAAGCTGAATAACCGCATCACCGGCAACTGGGCTTCCTCCTCGGGGGATCGGTCAGCCTTTGGCCTGTCTTCACCGGACGTGCTATATGTGATCGACCGTCTGCGCGATGAAGGCTATCTGGATTGCCTGCAACTGCAGCATTTTCATCTGGGCAGCCAGGTCCCCGACATCATTGACGTACGCCGTTCGGCGGCTGAGGCTTGTCGCTTCTTTGTTGAACTGCGCAAGGAAGGGGCTCCGCTCAACTATATCGATCTGGGCGGCGGTCTCGGGATCGACTATACCGGCGAGCACAAATCCACCGATAACTCCATCAACTATTCCACCGACGAATATTGCTATTCCATCGTCGAGGCCGTGAAAAACACGATGGACGATGCGGAACAGAAGCACCCCACCATCGTGACCGAAAGCGGGCGCGCAACGGTGGCCTACAGCTCCATGCTGCTGTTCAACATCATCAATGTGACCCATTATGAAGAAGACAACATTGTCGAGGTCTCAGAGGATGACGATCGCTCCATTCGCGATATGCGCGATGTCGAGACCTACCTGACGCCAAGCCGCTTGCAGGAGTGCCTTAACGACGTCACCTTCTACCGCGATGAAGTGCGCCGCAATTTCGGACGCGGCGAAGTGGGTCTGCGCGATCTGGCCAAGGCAGAGAAACTCTATCTCAACCTGATCGCCAAGATGCGCAAGGCAACAGAGGCCGATGAATGGGTCTCCGATGACGTGCTGAGCGCCCTTGAATCGGCAGCTGACATTTATCACGCCAACTTCTCGCTGTTCCAGTCTCTACCCGATGTCTGGGCCATTGACCAGTTGCATCCGATCATCCCGATCCAGCGGCTCAATGAGACACCGACCCGCCGCGCGATTCTGTCCGACATCACCTGCGACAGTGATGGCAAAGTGGATCAGTTCGTGCTTGCCGATGGTATTTCCTCGTCTCTTCCAGTGCATGCTCTGGAAGAAGACGAGCATTATTGCATGGCCGTCTTCTTTGTCGGCGCGTATCAGGAAACGCTGGGTGATTTGCATAATCTGTTTGGCGACACCAACGTGGCAACCATCGAGATCAAACCGAACGGCGACTTCAACCTCATCCACGAAGTGGAAGGGGACACCATTGCAGAAGTGCTCAGCTACGTGGAATATAACACGACAGCATTGTCCAACAGCTTCAAGCAGATGGTTGAAGAAGCGGTCTCTAATAAGAAGCTGACCGTGAAGGAACGCAAGGCCATGATGAATGCTTTCAAGGAAAGCATGAACGGCTATACTTATTTCGAGCATTAAGCAACCGCCATCAAGAGCGATCCCTTATAACATAAACATCACGCTCCCAATCGACAAAGGTGCCATGGTTTCGGCATCTTTGCCGGTGCATTATGGGAGACAGGCAGGTCTGTCAGGCTGGCAGATATCCCTCTGAAAAGAAGGACATTGATATGAACAAAGTTCTGGTCATCGGCGCTGGTGGCGTCGGCTCCGTCGTCATTCATAAAATGGCGCAGCTTTCCGATATCTTCGGAGAAATTACTCTTGCTTCCCGACGTATTTTCAAATGCGACGAGATCGCCGCGTCCGTGAAAGAGCGCACCGGCGTTTCCATCAAGACAGCAGAAGTGGATGCCGATGATGTGGAAGCCCTTTCGGCTCTCATCGACAAACTTGGTGTGTCTCTGGTGGTCAACGTGGCCCTGCCTTATCAGGACCTCAACATCATGGATGCCTGCCTGAAGTCCGGCGTCAACTATCTCGACACAGCCAACTATGAGCCGCGTGACGTGGCCAAGTTCGAATATAGCTGGCAGTGGGCCTATCAGCAGCGCTTCGAAGAAGCTGGCCTGATGGCGTTGCTCGGTTCTGGTTTCGACCCGGGTGTTACCAACATCTACACCGCCTATGCCAAGAAGCATCTGCTCGACCGTATCGACACGCTTGACATTCTCGATTGCAATGGTGGCGACCATGGCCAGCATTTTGCGACCAACTTTAACCCGGAAATCAACATCCGCGAAGTCACCGCGCCTGTCCATCACTGGGAGAATGGCGAATGGGTCACCACCCCGGCCATGTCCAACAAACAGCCATTTGACTTCCCCGCTGTGGGCGAGAAGAACATGTACCAGATGTATCACGAAGAGCTGGAAAGCCTTGTGAAGCATCTGCCGGAAATCAAGCGCGCCCGCTTCTGGATGACCTTCGGCGATGCCTATATCAAGCATCTGGAAGTGCTGCAGAATGTCGGCATGACCCGCATTGATCCTGTCATGTATGAGGGCAAGGAAATCATCCCGCTGCAGTTCCTCAAAGCCGTGCTGCCAAACCCGGGTGATCTGGGCAAGACCACCAAGGGAAAGACCTGCATCGGCAACATCATGACCGGTGAGAAAGACGGCAAGGAAAAGACCGTCTATGTCTACAATATCTGCGACCATGAAGAATGCTTCGCCGAGGTTGGCTCTCAGGCCGTGTCCTACACCACCGGCGTGCCTGCCATGATCGGCGCGGCCCTGATGCTCACCGGAGCATGGTCTGGCAAGGGCGTGTTCAACATGGAACAGCTCGACCCCGATCCTTTCATGGACATGCTCAACAAGCATGGCCTGCCATGGGAAGCCCATGAGCTGGACAAACCGCTGGATTTCTAAACCGGTTTGTATAAAGGAGCCCGGCCCCGCCGGGCTCCCTTGCCTCTATCCCCTTTGGCCAAGTGAAGCGGCCACCAGTCCCTGTTTGGAGAAACCGACATGACCGATGCGCCAGTAATGGAAACGCAGGCAGGCGATGCCGGAGCCTTTGCGACCTTCGATCTCGCACGTGTGCCTTCCCCCTGCTTTGTTATCGACAAGGCAGCCATCCGGCGCAACCTGCGCATTCTCTCTCAAGTCGGAGAAGCAGCCGACGTCAAGGTTCTGCTGGCGCTCAAGGCCTTTTCCTGCTGGGCGCTGGGCGACCTCATCGGCAACTATCTTGACGGCACCTGCGCTTCCGGTCTTTGGGAAGCCAAGCTGGCCAAGGAGCAATTCTCCGGCGAACTGGCCACCTATTCCGCAGGCTTCAAAGCCGAGGAAATACCCGAAATTCTGGAGCTGTCCGATCACCTGATCTTTAACAGCCCGGCGCAGTTCCACCGCTTCGCGCCGCAGATCAAAGCTGCGCGCAAATGGGGCTATGCGCCTGATTTCGGTCTCCGGATCAATCCCGAACACTCAGAAGGGCATATCGCCAAATATGACCCCTGCGCCATTGGTTCACGCCTTGGCACCCCCATCAGCCAATTGAGCGACGAAGATCTCGCCCCCTTCTCCGGCATCCATATGCATACCCTGTGCGAACAGGATTTCACGCCCCTCAAGCGCACCTTTGAGGCGGTAGAAGAGCGCCTTGCGCCTTGGCTGCATAAGCTTAAATGGCTCAATTTCGGTGGTGGTCACCATATCACCCGCGACGATTATCAGCGTGATGAACTGGTCGACTTCCTCAAAACCATCAAGGCCAAATATGATGTCGAAATCTACCTTGAGCCCGGCGAAGCCGTAGCGCTGGACGCAGGCATTCTAGTGGGTGAAGTGCTGGATGTGACGCGCAATGGCGACGTCAACATCGCCATCATGGATATCTCGGCCACTTGCCACATGCCCGATGTTATCGAGGCCCCCTATCGCCCCGCTCTTCTGGGCGAGCAAAAGGGCGGCACATCCTATCGTTTGGGTGGCCCGTCCTGTCTTGCGGGCGACGTCATAGGAGATTACGAATTCGAGACCGATCTGGAGCTAGGCCAACGCATCGCCTTTCTCGATCAGGCTCATTATTCGATGGTCAAGACAAACACCTTCAACGGCGTGCGCCTGCCATCCATCGCTATCTGGGATTCAGAAACAGACCAGCTCGACGTCATCCGCGAGTTCACCTATGCTGAATTCCGCGACCGCCTGTCGTAAGTCGGACAACACGGGACATCCATCATGCTTGATTTGACCTATCCTGCTTTTCTGGCTTCGGAACTCACCGACGCTGAAAGCGACCCGCAAACAGCCCTGTTTGAAGTCATTCCTTGCCCGCTGGAAAAGACGGTTTCCTATGGCGCTGGCACGGCTGCCGGACCGCTGGCGCTGCTGGAAGCAAGTCAGGAACTGGAGCGTTTTGACGGCAAGGGCTTCCCGATCAAAAAGGGCATCATCACCTCTGACGTGATCAATTGCGATCAATCGATCGAGCAGGTCATGAAGGATCTACGCGCCCACACGGCAGCCAGCGTGGCAGCCGGACGCATTCCCGTCACTCTTGGCGGAGAGCATAGCCTCTCTTATGGCGCCATAATGGGCGTCGTGGACGCGCTGGATGAGCCGGTTGGCATCATTCAGATCGACGCGCACGCAGACTTGCGCAACGCCTATCAGGGCCACAAGCATTCCCACGCCTCGGTCATGCATCTGTGCGCCGTGGAACGCCGCCTGCCTCTCATGCAGTTCGGCATCCGCGCTCTTTGCAGTGAGGAGCAGGATTCACGCATGAATGAGGCGCATATCCAGTTTGTTGATGCGGAAAAGCTTGTCACGGAAGGGATTGCTGCAGTCGACCTGCCGGAAGACTTCCCCGAACAGGTCTATATCACCTTTGACGTCGACGGGCTGGACCCATCCATCATGCCGGCAACGGGAACGCCTGTGCCGGGGGGCCTCAGCTACTATCAAAGCCTACAGCTCATCGCACACGCCCTCAAGGGCCGCAAATGCGTTGGTCTGGATGTGGTGGAACTAGCCCCCATCGAAGGGCAATGGGCTTGGGACTTCACCGCAGCCAACCTAACCTACCGCCTGATGGGACTGGTCGGCGGCCACTAAACAACAAGCCGGCTATGAGGCTGCCAAACAGCCGCAAGCATGCTGCCTATGACCGATTGGCGTAAGCCAAGCGAGCGCCAACGGGTTTCGACAGCTTCACCAATCGGTGATCTGACCAATCATTTTCTCGCTCTTTCTGACGAGCCGCGAGAAATAGCCGCCCTCTTCAGGGCTGCGTCTTGCAGTG
Organism: uncultured Cohaesibacter sp.; assembly: GCF_963678225.1. Lineage (NCBI taxonomy): Bacteria > Pseudomonadati > Pseudomonadota > Alphaproteobacteria > Hyphomicrobiales > Cohaesibacteraceae > Cohaesibacter > uncultured Cohaesibacter sp. The sequence goes on from NZ_OY782764.1 coordinate 217,831, forward strand.
CCCGACCCTTCAGGAGCATCCAGAGGGGTGAGCGGCGCACGTTCCACGGCGCCCTCTTTGGCAGCTTCCTGCTTGCCTATCGGTGCACCATCGGCATTGGTGGGCGCGTCGGCCAGAGGCAGAGCTTTTGGGGAAGCAGCATCCGTTTTTGACGCATCCGGAGCGGGGTCATCTGACAAGGAAATGGCACCAGATCCGCTATCCAGATCCTCCGGCAACATCTTCGGAGCAGTGGCCCCATATCCTGCATTGGCCAGTTGTGTCTGCATGCCATCAAGACGCTTGGTCAGACGGTCAACTTTTGCAGCCAGACTGGCATTTTCCTTGCGCTGCTCTTCCAGTTGGGTTGCCATACGAGTCAATTCGCCGAGCAAAGCCTTTGTGCTGACCTCATTGTGCCAATCTTCATCCATCGGCGCCTGCTCGACTTGCGGAACGGCTTCGTCATTGGCAGATTGGGCCAGGGAAAGCTGACCGGAAGACAGCAGAAACAGCGACGCAAACAGCACACGGCACGAAAACAGACGTTTCATTCCCAAATCACATTGACTAACCATTCTCTTTGCACCTTTGCGACTAAACCAGAGAGACCGACCTTATTGGTCAACACGGCCCCAAAAACACCGGATCTATGGCAACATTATGGGCATAGAGATCAGTTTCTCCCGCACGGTCTTTCCCAGACCACTTGCTTGTCATTAAAATCGGGCAAGGACATCCGGTAACAATTCTGCAAATAGCAGAAATTTGAAGCACTTGAAAAGAGTCGGTTTATGGATCAGCCCAATTACCGCGTCGAAACGCAAACACCTCCGCTGGAAGATTTCCTGCGTCTGAGAAAGATCACCGGCCTCACGGTCTATTCAGAAGAAGCAGCCCAAGAAGGCCTCAAGGGCACCATTGCCGCCGCCACGGTGTACTATGGAGAACAAGTCGTCGGTATTGGCCGCCTTGTTGGCGATGGCGGCTGCGTCTTTGTCATTTGCGATATCGCCGTTGATCCCGTCCATCAAGGCAACGGGCTAGGCAAGGCCATCATGGCCAGCCTGATGGACTATGTGCAGAAGAATCTGAAGTCAAAGGCCTATGTGACGATCATCGCCGACCTGCCAGCAGACAAGCTCTATGAACAATTCGGCTTTGAAGCAACCGCCCCCGATTCTATCGGCATGGCCTACAGAATGCCATGACGCCAGCCGAGGCATGTCACCGCACCAGATCCGCCACCACGCAACGCATGAAATCCACCAGCGCCTTGGGAGCAACCTTAACCTGCAGTCCTCTCTGCCCGCCATTGATGTGAATAAACGCCTTGTCCATGGCGCTGATATCAAGAGCGGTCGGCACGCGCTTGCGCTGCCCGAGCGGGCTGATGCCACCAACCTTGTAGCCAGTCATCCGCTCCGCATCAGTAGGCAGCATCATGGCCGCGCGCTTGCCGCCAAGCGCTTTGGCAAGTTTCTTCATATTGACTTCACAGTCAGAGGGCACCACGGCACAAACCGGCTTGCCATCAAGCTCCACCATCAACGATTTAAAGACCTCTGCCGGATCTGCCCCGATGGCTTCCGCCGCCTGCAGCCCGACCCGATCCGCCTCATGATCATATTCATAATGCAACAGGGAAAAGTCCACTTTCCCCTTCTTGAGGGCCTGAGTTGCGGGCGTACGATCAGACATGGGAGTACCTTGGGAACTTTTTTGTAAATATAAAATGGGCGAACCGAATGGCTGCCCTTTTCTATGCCCCCAGACGAAGGGAGGCAAGAGGAGAAAGCCGCGCGCGCGTGCGTCAGCTCAGGCTAAGAGAATGCATCAGCTCACGCAAAGCCATCCAGCAAGGCCCGCCCTTCAGCCGACAACCTTGTATTCAATGCCGCAATCCTTGAAAATTTCTTCACTGCGCGTTGTATCGAACCGGCCCTGAATGCCCTCATTATGACGCCAGACCACCTTACCCACCTGATGAGCGGCCAGAAATTTCGTGCATTCCTTACAAGGCGGATGGGTCACATAGACGATACAGCCCTTGGCAGGTTCTTTCATCGCTGCCAGCGCATTCATCTCCGCATGGATCACGCGATCATATTTTTCCTCGCGTGTCTCATACCATTCCGGTTTGTCTTCCATGGAACGGGGAAAGCCATTATAGCCAACCGCCGCAAAGCTCTTGTCAGGCCGAACAATGACGCATCCCACCTTGGTGGACGGATCACGGCTCCGTTTGGCAACAGCATCGGCGCAATCAAGCACCCATTCATCAAATCCGGGCCTGCTGGTCATTTGCCCCCTCACAAAAAACACCTACGGAAAACAACGAAACTGGCCAAAATTTGCGATGCTCATCTAAAAATTGCAAGAGAAATTAGAAGCCTAAGAGGCTAAAAGGCAACAAATGCGCCCAAAAGAGCACCATGACTGGCAGCGCGACCGGGTCGACGGCAATTTTAATGGGAAGTTTGGCACGCCCTACGGGGTTCGAACCCGTGTTGCCGCCGTGAGAGGGCGGCGTCCTAGACCACTAGACGAAGGGCGCTTGATATAAGCAAAGCCTGATCACAAGATGTAACCGTCAACCTTACCTCGGCGCACACTAGACCTCTCCCCTTGTTGTTTCAAACAAAAAAAGCACGAAGGTCCAGATAATTAAACGCAAAATAGCAAACCACGAAGAAAAAGCATTTGGCACAGGCCCGCAAAAGACAAGCAGATGAGCTCTACAAAAAAAAGCCGCCGCGGCAGCTGCATTCATGGATGCAGCGCCGCGACGGACATGAGCTGACTTTATGAAGATCAAAAGCGCGAGAAAGCCAATTTGACTGGCTTGGGCTTAGCTGTTGCTTTGAATTGCTTCGCAGGTATAGCCCACGAGGCTGGCATCAGAATTGGCTGTTGGAATATATGCAGGCTGTGCATCGCTTCCAACGCCGCAGTAAGAACCGTTGGCAACATACCGGTCAAACTGGTTTGCTCCGGTAGAAATCAGAACGCTGCCTTGTTCCTGAACAAGCTGTCTTGCCTGGCTGGCGGTCAGGTCACGGCTATCAACCTGGGCAGCAGCAAATACGGAAGACGTGGAAGCAATTGCCGCGATGGCAAGAACGGAAAGAGCAGTAGCTGGTTTTTTCATCGATTTATTCCTTTTCTTTGTTATCGATGCGACACCTTTTTTTCTGCGACACTCATGAGATAGAAATCGAAATGCCGTTGTTCAAGACACCGACAAAACTTTCGCCCGTCAACAAAACGTGACTAAAATAATCGATAAAAATCATTAGGTTAACCTTGAAAAACCACTTCTGGTTACATAGCTGAAAAAAGGATTACATCCTTGAAAAACACGCTCTATAAAGTACGCAACTATCGCTATCTGTTGCCTATGGCTTACCAATTTGGGCGCCCCACCTTCTCTGCTATAAATATGCCCGCAATAAAAGCGGATTGTTTGGTCCCAATAGGCTCCGAAAAGCCCTGAAGCGCCGATCTGGCCAAGACAAGTACGCCTCCTTTTGACGACCTAATACGAAAAACTGCGAATGAAGGCTGGTGACATTCCCGATATTCGGCAATAGTGTCCCTTTAAAGATTCACATAGCAGACATTTTTTTCTAACAGGGCGCCCTAGTGTCAAACGAACCAAGCATTGCAAATTATTCTGGCGAAGATTTCCGCCCTCCCTTTCCCACCCGAGATCCGGGAAGAGTCAAAGTGCTTCGCCTGTTGAAGCAGGCAAGAAAGAATTATCTAGCCATCTGGTCCCTGAAGGATTTTGACACCCGGCTTATCGATTTCAAAATCCTGAACCGTCAATTGATGGTCTGCAACGCACCGGACGTGGTGAAAGAAGCCTTCCAGACCAACCATGAGGCCTTGCAGCGCAAAACGCCGCAAATGCGCAACGCCCTCAGCCCTCTCATCGGTGATGGCTTGTTCATCAGTGATGGCGACATCTGGGCTGCACGCCGCAAGATGGTCGCGCCCATCATTCACGGCTCAAGAGTGCCCGGCTTTGCACCTATCATGATCGAGACCATCGAAGAGAAGAAAATGGAATGGCTGGCTCTGCCCAAGGGGGGCGAGATTGACGCTTTGGCAGAGATGGCCCACCTGACAGCAGAAATCATCTGCCGGACCATCTTTGGTCAAGATCTTGGGCGCCAGTTCGCCACGGAAGTGGTGGAAGCCTTTTCCGATTATCAACGCCAGATCGACCAGATCGACCTTGTATCTCTTTTGGGGCTGCCCGAATGGCTGCCCCGCTTCGTCAAACCATCCGTCAGGAAGTCTGTCAAACGCATTCACACCGTACTCGACCAGATCATCGATCAATATGCAGTCTCCAAATCCAAGGGCAGTGTTTCCGTGCTCGGCGGCCTGCTTGAAGCATGTGATGAAGATGGCGTTCCATTAAGCCGCGAGGCGATCCGCAATGAAGCGGCGGTGATTTTCATGGCCGGGCATGAAACCACCGCCAATACGCTGGCATGGGCATGGTATCTTCTGTCCCAATCCCCTCAGGTATCCAGCCGATTGACCGAAGAGATTGATCGCGTTCTGGAAGATAGAAGCCCGACTTTTGCCGATGTCAGAAACCTGCCCTATACAAAGGCCGTGGTGGAAGAAACCCTGCGCTTATACCCGCCAGTGCCCATTCTGGGCCGTGAAGCGATAGCGGACACGAGCATTGATGGCCGCCCCGTAGGCAAAGGCACTCTGCTGCTGGTGGTGCCATGGCTCTTGCAGCGCAATTCCAAACTGTGGAGTGACCCGCACATCTTCCGCCCTGAGCGCCATGTGGAAAGCGATGGAGACAAGCGCTCCAAATATAGCTATGTCCCCTTTAGCATCGGCCCGCGTATTTGCCCCGGGCTTGCCTTCGGCATGACGGAATCTGTATTGAGCCTTGCGATTTTGGCCCGCGATTTAGAACTGCGCTTGAAAGAGGGCGAAGATGTGCAGCCGATCTGTCGCTTAACTGTCCGGCCCGGAGCTCATCTACCGATGACGGTTCATCGCCGCCAGAAAAAAGCACAGACTTAGGCGATTTGACCAGATGCCCCTGCACGACATTCCGTTTGAAGAAACAAAATCCCCCGAACCTGAAGGCCCGCCTCTTTCCTGGGCCTTTTCAGCCGACGGCAAAAAGCGGTCCGACTGGCGCCTTTTCTGGCTGCTCGAACCGATCATGGGCGGACTAAACTATGTTACCCACCATGCCCTGCGTCTCTTGCCACTCTCAGCCTGTTCCCGCTTCGGAGCCCTGCTGGCTCCGCTGGCCCAGGCGCGTTTTGCAAAAGCCAAGTTCGCACAACGCCTATTAAAGAATATCAAATTGCTACGCCCCGACCGCACAGGTTCCGAACAGGGAGTAAACGAACTGCTCTCCAGTTGGTGGACCAATACCGGTCGCGTCTTTGCTGAATTTTCCATGACAACCCGACACTACCCGGATGGAAAAATCGAACTGGTCGGAGCGGAGCATTTCAATACGGTCCAGGCGCAAGGCAAACGGGTGATTTTCATATCAGTGCATGTAGGGCATTGGGAGGCTCAAATGTCCGCTCTGCGCCAGTCACTGAACATCGAGATGGCCGGCCCCTTCCAGCCCGAACCGAGCCGCTTCACAAATCGGCTGATTCATAATCTGCGCAAGCGACGCGGGCAATATGTCTTTCCGCCCGGCAGAAAGTCGGGAATAAGGTTGCACCGGCTCCTCGCGGCCAATGAGGTTTGCGGCTTGTTCTATGTCGATGATGTCAGGGAAAACCAGATCCACCTGCCTCTCTTCGGCCGCCCTGCGCCAACCAAAGGCAATGCCGTCGCAGCCATCAAGCTGGCAAAGGCAACGGACGCTGCGCTCATCCCGGTTTTCATGATCAGAACACAGGGAGCCAACTATCAATTGAAGTTTCTTCCTCCGGTCGAGCAGGCCAATAGCGGCGACAGAGAGGCCGACATAGAAACAACCATCATAAGGATCAACGCTATGATCGAGCCCATCATACTGGAGCATCTTGACCAATGGTACATGCTGGCAGAGCTCAGACTCTAATAATTGCGGGATTTCATAAGGCACCCCTCTGGATGCCACTCTCGCCTGCCGCCCAATTGTGCACATATCCAAAGATTTCATCGCCTGATAAAAAAATAGTCAAAAGCGAACAATTTGCCGAATTTTGCGCCATTCGATGCACCCGCTGCTTTTATCGCCAGAATGAATAAACGCTATTTGAAGGCCTTACCAACGATCTTCCAATTCTATCAGATGCAAGATGATGCCAAAATAAATGGCACATTTAAGCACCGACAATCATCGTGCCCATTGTTTTCGCATGAGTTCTTGACTTTGTATTTGCGAACATATTGAGTTCATTCATACTCATTTCCATTAGCAAGAAGAAAGAGCTTTTCCAATCAACCCCAAAAATCAAGATATTTTTCTTTCTGATCAGACACTTAAGAAACATATAGCCACAGAAGATAAGTAACAACAAACACAATAATAACGCAGATATTTCATGACAAATACTAGCAGCCCAATCATTTTCGACGGTCACAACGACTTTTTGTTACGATTTTATCGGAAAAGCTTGACGATCACTGACGCACTTAAAGGTACAGACACTGGCCAAATGGACCTTCCAAGAGCGAAAGCAGGTGGGTTTGGTGGTGGCTTCTATGCCCTTTATGTTCCCAGCGATCTCGGGACCGCTGCGCGTGCCAGTTACGAAGACAAGATGAATGAGCCCCGATACGACCTCCCGCTGCCTGAAGAGGTCCATTGGAATGACGCCATCAAGGTGGTCCTGTCAGAGGTTGCCACCTTCAAAAAGCTTGAAAAGGCGGGATTCCTGAAAGGCTGCACATCCACCCAAGACATCCTCACAGCCTTTGAAAGCGACACCATCGCTGGCGTCCTTCATATGGAAGGAGCCGAAGCCATTGATGAAGAATTCGAAACTCTGGAAGTGCTGTATGCCGCCGGTCTGCGATCCATCGGGCCGGTTTGGAGTCGGCCAACCAAGTTTGGCCATGGTGTTCCCTTCCGTTATCCGTCCACGGGCGACACGGGACCAGGCCTGACCGATCTTGGCAAGAAACTTGTCACGGAGTGCAACCGCCTCGGCGTCATGCTTGACGTGTCGCACCTCAACGAGAAGGGATTTGACGATCTGGCGGCTATAACAGATGCCCCGATTGTCGCAACCCACTCCAATGCCTATGCCATCTGCCCTCATGCCCGCAACTTGACTGACCGTCAACTAGCGGTCATCGCTGAAAGCGACGGCATGGTTGGACTGAACTTCGCCGTGGCCTTCTTGCGTCCGGATGGACAGCAGAATGTGGACACGGACATCGAGCTCATGCTGCGCCATCTCGATTATTTGATGGAGAAGCTCGGTGAAGACCGCGTCGGGCTCGGGTCCGACTTCGACGGCGCAGATATTCCCCAAAATGTCAAAGATCTTTCCGGCCTGACCAGATTGCGCGAAGCCATGCGTGAACATGGATATGGCGAAGAGCTGATGGCCAAGCTGTGTCATGGCAACTGGATGCGCCTGCTCCAGAAAACCTGGAAAGAACAATAGAAACATTAAAGAAGTCAATCACCTGAAGAAGGTCTCAACCAAGAGGCATAAGCCCGCGAGACCGGCTAATTTGCATACCAGAACCATAAACAAGGGATCAATCCAGAGGAACAGAGCTATGAAACATTTCAAGATTTCTCTTTTGGCTGCAGCAGCAGTCGTCACGGTCACAGCGATGCCGTCGCTCGCCGAAACGCCTAAGAGCATGCTTGTTGTCGCAGAACGCATCGACGATATCATTTCACTTGACCCAGCACAGTCTTTCGAATTCACCGGCAACGAAATCGACAGAAACCTCTATTCTTTCCTGATCAACACCGATCCATTGGATCTGGATGCAGGCTACGGTCCGGATCTCGCCTCCAGCTGGGAAGTGTCCGAAGATGGCAAGACCATCACCTTCAAGATCGCAGAAGGCCGCACATTTGCATCCGGCAACCCGATTACCGCTCAGGATGCAGCCTTTTCCCTGCAACGCGTAATTCTTCTTAACAAGACACCTAGCTTTATTCTCAGCCAGTTCGGCTTCACCCCTGAGAATGTAAAAGAAAAGATTGTCGCAACCGACGACTATACCCTGTCCATTACCACCGACAAGCCATACGCCGTTTCCTTCGTGCTCAACTGCCTGACGGCAAACGTCGCCGCCATCGTTGACAGCAAGCTGACCATGGAAAATGAAGTTGATGGCGATATGGGCAATGCATGGCTGCGCAACCACAGCGCCGGGTCCGGAGCCTACACGCTGAAAAGCCTGAAACCGAACGAAAGCGTCATTCTGGTTGCCAACCCGAACTGGTGGGGCGAAGCACCTGCCATGAAACAGATCTTCATCCGTCAGGTTGCAGAAAGTGCTTCCCAGCGCCTGCTGCTGGAAAAGGGCGATGTTGACGTTGCGCGCAACCTCTCCACGGAAGATGTGGCCGCCGTCAGCGAAAATGACGACATCAAGATTCACGCAGAACTGCGTGGCCGTATCATGTACTGGTCTGCAAACCAGAAAAACGAGATCCTGACCAACCCGAAGGTTCTGGAAGCTCTGAAATATCTCACTGACTATCAGGGCATGGCAGACAGCTTCCTCAAGGGTCAGTATTCGGTGCATCAGTCCTTCCTGCCGCTGACCTATCTTGGCGCTCTGGAAGACAACCCCTATTCCCTCGACGTTGAAAAAGGCAAGGCGCTGCTTGCGGAGGCCGGGTATCCCGATGGCTTTGAGATCAACGCCATTGTGCGCGAAGCACAAGAGCGTATCGACATCGCCCAGTCGCTTCAGAACACCTGGGGCCAAGCAGGCGTCAAGCTGAACATCACCGTCGGCACCGGCGCCCAGACACTGGACAAATACCGTGCCCGCGAACATGACATCTATGTTGGCGCATGGGGTCCGGATTATCCAGATCCGAACACCAACGCAGGCACCTTCGCCCTTAACCCGGGCAATGCCGATGATGCGGGCAACACCGGTTATCTCGCATGGCGTAACGCTTGGGATATCCCGGAATATTCCGAACGAACCCTTGCTGCAGTCGTTGAAAACGACGTTGAAAAGCGTAAGCAGATGTATATCGATCTGCAAAAGGACTTCCAGAAGGATAGCCCATTCGGCATCATGTTCCAGCAGACCGAACAGGCCGCTTTGCGTTCCAACGTGGACAACTTCTCAATCGGCGGGGCAATCACGACCACGTCTTACTGGCAAGTCACCAAAGACTAAGTTCGAGTTGGAACAATTATCATGAAAAATCTGGATGGACAGCGTAAGTGGCTGTCCATTCCGTCCATCGTGCGCAAGCCGATCTCGACCCTGTCGACGATCGTCGTTACAATGGTCGGATTGCTGTTTATCACCTTCATCATCGGGCGCGTCATGCCGGTGGATCCGGTATTGGCTATTGTCGGGGAGCGGGCCTCTCAGGAACAATATGATGCGACCTACATCGCGCTTGGACTGGATAGGCCGCTGCTGGTGCAGTTTTTCTACTATCTCGTCGATGTGTTCCACGGCAATCTTGGCGTTTCCATTCGCACGGGCCTGCCTGTGTTCGAAGACATCAAACGCTTCTTTCCAGCAACCATGGAGCTGGCAACCATTGGGACCATTATCGGCATCATTGTCGGCATTCCTCTGGGGGTCTTGGCCGCAGTCAAGCGCGGCACATGGATCGATCAGATCGCCCGCTTCATCGCACTGATCGGCTATTCCATTCCCGTATTCTGGATCGGGCTCGTTGGCCTTCTCATCTTCTATGGCATTCTGGGCTGGGTCGGCGGCCCGGGCCGTCTCGACATCTTCTATGAAGACCTCGTCCCGCAGGTAACAGGAATGATCCTGATCGACAGCCTGCTGGCCGGCGATCTTGATGTATTCTCAAACGCCTTCTCCCATATCGTTCTACCTGCGAGCATTCTGGGTTATTATTCGTTGGCCTATATCAGCCGCATGACGCGCTCCTTCATGCTTGAGCAGCTGAATTCGGAATATATTACAGCCGCTCGCGTCAAGGGCCTCTCGGAAGCCCGCGTCATCTGGAAACACGCCTTCCGCAACATCGGTGTTCAGCTGATCACCGTGGTCGCCCTTTCCTATGCCGGACTGCTCGAAGGGTCAGTGCTGACAGAAATCATTTTCTCGTGGCCGGGCATTGGCAGCTACATAACAACCTCGTTGCTTTCTGCCGATATGGCTGCCGTTCTTGGCGGCACCGTGGTTGTCGGGCTGGTCTTTGTCTGCCTGAACGTCCTGTCCGATATTCTTTATCGTTTACTTGACCCTCGCGCCAAACAGTAGAGACCATGTGATGAGCTTAGTAAAAGAAACAGAAAAGCAAAGCTTGCGTTCCTGGTTGCTGGCCGAGGTGCCAACGTCACGCAACCATGCGCGCATGGCAGCCTGGTATCAGAATTGGCTGGCCCTCAAACGCAACACTCTCGCAATGGCGGGACTGGGCATTCTTGTTGCCGTCGTCTTCATCGCGGTCTTCGCCCCTCTGCTCGCACCACACGATCCGTTCAGTCAGGATCTGGCCAATCGCCTTCAGCCACTCAGCTTTGAGGGGCACCCACTGGGAACGGATTCGCTGGGGCGCGACATTCTTAGCCGCCTGCTCTATGGCTCCCGTATCACGCTCTATATCGTGACGCTGGTGGCCATCATCGCCCCCATCATGGGCCTCATCGTCGGAACCATCTCCGGTTATGCCGGCGGCTGGGTGGATGTTGTGCTCATGCGGATCACCGACATCTTCCTTGCCTTTCCAAAGCTCGTGCTTGCTTTGGCCTTCGTGGCCGCATTGGGCGCAGGCATTGAAAATGCGGTTCTGGCCATCTCGCTGACAGCCTGGCCGCCTTATGCCCGCATCGCCCGGGCAGAGACGCTGACAATCCGCAAGTCCGATTTCATTCAGGCGGTCAAACTGCAGGGCGCCGGTCCCATCCGGATCATCACCAAACATATCTGGCCGCTTTGCATCTCCTCACTGGTTATCCGTGTCACGCTCGATATGGCGGGCGTCATTCTCACTGCTGCCGGGCTTGGCTTCCTTGGCCTCGGCGCTCAGCCTCCGTCACCCGAATGGGGCGCCATGATCTCTGAAGGGCGCAAGTTCATTCTGGACCACTGGTGGGTCGCCACAATGCCCGGCCTTGCCATCTTCATGGTAAGTCTTGCCTTCAACCTGTTGGGTGATGGCTTGCGCGATGTTCTGGACCCCAAGGAGAATGGCCGATGAGCAATCTGGTTGATGTAGAAAATCTCTGGGTCCGGTTCCCCACCCGCACGGGCCTGTTTGATGCGGTGCGCGGCGTCAGCTTTTCCTTGGGAAAGGAACGGCTCGGCATCGTTGGAGAGAGCGGGTCTGGCAAATCCATGACCGGACGGGCTCTTCTGCGCCTCATCCGAAAACCCGGTATCGTGGAAGCAGACCGTATGCAAATCCTCGGGCATGACGTGATGTCTTTGCCTGAAAAAGAGATGCGCAAATTGCGTGGCCGGGATATTTCCATGGTCATGCAGGACCCGAAATATTCGCTCAATCCAGTCATGCGCGTTGGCGAGCAGATCGTCGAAACTCTCTCGATTCACGAGAAGGTCGACAAAAAGCTTGCGCGCCATAAGGCGCTGGAAATGCTCGAGGCCGTGGTCATCCGTGATCCGGAAAGGGTCTATGACGCCTACCCACACGAGCTTTCCGGCGGCATGGGACAAAGGGTCATGATCGCCATGATGCTGATCGCTAATCCGAAAATCCTGATCGCCGACGAGCCAACCTCTGCCCTTGACGTATCCGTTCAGATTCAGGTGCTTGAAATCATGGACAAACTCGTGCGCGAGCGTGGCATGGGGCTGATCTTCATCAGCCACGATTTGCGTCTGGTTTCCAATTTCTGCGACCGGATTCTGATCATGTATGGCGGGCGCATTGTCGAGATCTGCGAATCCGGCAAACTGGATCAAGCCACCCACCCCTATACCCGAGGCCTCTTAAATTCCATGCCGCAGCTTGATCATAAGAATGAAAGACTGGAAGTGCTGAACCGTGACCCGGCCTGGCGTGACCAAGAAAGTGTAAGTGGGCTGCTATGAAAAAAGCGCTGGAAATTCTCAATCTCAATGTCTGGTTCGGTGAAGAACCCAATCGTGTCGACGCCGTCAAATCCGTCTCCTTTGCCATCAAGCAGGGGGACAGCTTCGGCTTGGTGGGAGAAAGCGGATCAGGCAAGTCAACTGTGCTGCGCGCGATCACCGGTTTGGTGCCAAACTGGAGCGGTGACATTCTCGTCGACCAGAAACAGCTCGGCGCCAAACGGGATAGAGCCTTCTACAAGACGGTGCAGATGGTCTTTCAGGACCCCTATGCCTCTCTCCACCCACGCCACACGGTTGATCGGGTTTTAAGCGAAACCCTGCAGCTTCATGGCTTTGGCGATATTGATACCAAAATTCCGAAGCTGCTGGATGACGTCGGGCTCAGCGCCGCCTTTCGCTTCCGTTACCCCCATCAGCTCTCGGGTGGCCAGCGCCAGAGGGTGGCCATTGCCCGCGCACTGGCGCCAGAGCCGGAAATTCTTTTGCTGGACGAACCGACCTCGGCGCTAGATGTCTCGGTTCAGGCTGAAATTCTCAATCTGCTGTGTGATCTGCGCGCCGAGCATAATCTCACCTACGTCATGGTCTCCCATGATCTGGCCGTGGTGGGACATATGTGTGACGAGGTCGCCGTGATGCAGCATGGCGCCGTGGTTGAAATGATGACCGTCGACAAAATGCGCCAACAGCAAGCCGACCACCCCTATTCAAAGCATTTGCTGGAAAGCAGCGCCCGCTACAGAGCTTAGCTTGTTGGAAAGCACTCTTGCAGGACGGGGTGGGGTGCACAGGACCGATCCCGTCATGAAAAGGCCGATAACCAGCCCCTGATTTGCAAGCAAATGGGGCTGGTGAAGCGCGGTCTTTCCTACTTTTCGCGCGCCTTCAACTCTGCCTGATGCGCCTCCGCCAGGTTTTGATCGCTCGCAAAAACATTCTGAAAGATTGGGCGTGCGATAATTCGATCACGATAAGCAGAGAAAGCAGGCCTTTCTGGCACGGCACCGAACATCATCGTCCAATGAAGGGCCGATGCCCACTGGATGTCTGCAATGCTGAAGCGCTGCCCCAGAAGATAAGGCCCTTGCGACAGGGCCTCTTCCAATATATCGAGCACCTGATCATACGATCCATAGACTGACATTGCCTCGGGGCTGGGCTCCCTTGCTTGCGCTTTGTCGACCACGGCAGGCTCAAAGCTGGCTGCATAAAAGATCATCCAGCGAAGATAGGCGCCCCGATCCGGGTCGCTGATGGTTGGAGCAAGGCCTGCCTCGGGAAAAAGATCCCCGAGATATAGGGCAATGGCGACCTGCTCGGTAATAACCGTCTCTCCATGCCTGATGGCGGGCACTTTGCCCAGTGGGTTGATCTTGAGATAGGCCTCATTTCGATTTTCACCTGCTTTCAGATTCATCACCTGCATGTCATATGGCACTCCCAGTTCATCGAGAATGACACGTGTTGTGCTCGAGCGTGTCTGTGGGCAATGGAAGAATGTCAGGTTTCTTTCGTCGGTCATATCGCGGTCTCACTTCTCTTGGTGCGCATGGATTTTGAAACTGCCAGAGAAAATACGCGCTCTTACCTGTCAAATTATGTCAGGTATAAGTAGGATACCGCAAAAAAGGAGTTTTACCCATGCGCGCCAGCCGTCTCTTGAATATCCTGACCACGCTACAGGCCTCGGGGCGAGCTACGGCCGCAAAATTGGCCAAAGAGAATGAAGTCTCGCTCAGGACCATCTATCGCGACATTGACGCGCTCTCTGCTGCCGGCATTCCTGTCTATAGCGAACGTGGCCCCGAGGGCGGGTACAAATTGCTGGAGGGTTATCGTGTTCGCCTGAATGGCATGTCATCCAGGGAAGCTGAAGCGCTATTCTTCTCCGGGATGTCTGGCCCTGCCACCATTCTTGGGCTCGGGTCCATATTGGCCACCGCGCAAAACAAACTCATGGTGGCCCTGCCGGAAAACCTGCGCGAAGGGGCCGAGCAAATGCGCCAGCGCTTTCACCTTGATACATCAGCCTGGCATCAGGAAACCGAGGAACCTCAATATATTCGGGAAATCGCCGATGCCGTCTGGCGCAGCTCTATCATTCAGATGACCTACCGCAGTTGGCACGCCGAAAAGGACCGCTCAGCCTGCCCGATGGGTCTGATCCTGAAAAACGGTGCTTGGTATATGGCCGCGATGACAGAAGGCGTCGTCAAAACCTACCGTGTCAGTCGTATTCTCAAGTTGGAAACAACGCCGCAAACCTTTACCCGCCCACGCAATTTCGATTTAGCTACCTATTGGCAGGAGAATGCAAGGCGACTGGAAAAGGAATTATATCCGCACGTGGCCAAGCTACGTGTTTCCGAACGGGGCCTGCATATCCTCAGGGGCATTAGCCCCTCTTATGTCCGCGCGCATATGAAGATTTCGGCTCCTGATGCAGACGGCTCTCGCATTGTTGTCCTGCCAAGTGGCACCCAAGACCAGGCCGTTCACGAGTTCTTGCACCTTGGTCACGAAATCGAGGTATTGGAGCCTCGCCAATTACGGGAAGCGATGGCAGATGTCGCACAAAGCATGGCTGCTCTTTATGAAAAGTGACGGCTAAGAGCTCTCATCGTCACCCCGGCTTTCAGTCATTTCGGTCGGTGTTCGCCATCAGATTCTACTTTTTTACAACAATAGCCTTGCACTCAGGCCAAATATATGCAAATAAATTTGCATAATAATATTGCACGCAAATTTATGTGCCTAAAAATTCAGCATCACCAAACCAACCATGTGGGAACCCTTATGAAATCTCTCCTCAATCTGGCTTGCGCTGCAGCCATTGCCCTCACAGGCGCCTTCTTCTCCGGCTCGGCCAATGCCCAAGACCTTATCGTCGCGACCGACACCGCATTCGTGCCATTCGAATTTAAGGATGGCGACAAATATACCGGTTTTGATATCGACAT
Source organism: uncultured Cohaesibacter sp. (assembly GCF_963678225.1). Lineage (NCBI taxonomy): Bacteria > Pseudomonadati > Pseudomonadota > Alphaproteobacteria > Hyphomicrobiales > Cohaesibacteraceae > Cohaesibacter > uncultured Cohaesibacter sp. The sequence continues at coordinate 232,968 of NZ_OY782764.1, forward strand.
GTGGGAAGCGATCGCCAAGGATCTCGACCTCTCTTACGAACTGCGCCCGATGGATTTCTCCGGCATCATTCCTGCCTTGCAGACTGGTCAGGTGGATGTTGCATTGGCAGGCATCACCATCAAACCGTCTCGCGAAGAGGTTATCGATTTCTCGGATGGCTACTATGATAGCGGCTTTCTGCTGATGGTATCCTCTGACAGTGACATCAAGGGCGCTGAAGACCTCAAGGGCAAGACCCTTGCGGTGAAGACCGGCACCTCCGCCTCTGACTATGCAGCCGAAAATTTTGAAGGCACCGAGCTGCGCAAATTCCCCAATATCGACAACGCCTATCTCGAGCTGCGCACCGGCCGCGTGGATGCCGCCATGCATGACACGCCAAACGTGCTTTACTACATCAAGAAGGCTGGCAACGGTCAGGTTAAAACCGTTGGCAAGCAGATGATGGCCCAGCAATATGGTATCGGCTTCCCCAAAGGCAGCGATCTGGTCGGCAAGGTCAATAAGGTTTTGGCCGCGATGAAAGAAGACGGCCGCTATGACGCTATTTACAAGAAATGGTTCGGCACCGTTCCTGCCAAATAAGCGCCTTCATGCTTTCAGGCCGGGCGAAACGCGCTCGGCCTTTCTTTTTCTCAAGAATTGAGACTTCCCATGGAAATCGACTGGTCGGTCGTCATCACCTACATGCCGCAGTTGCTGCAGGGTGCGAAGACGACAGTATATATTACCATTCTGGGCCTCGTCGGAGGGCTGGCACTAGGCTCTATAGCCGGACTCATGCGCGCCTATGGCGGCCGTATCCTCAATGCTATTGCCTTCGTCTATATCGAACTGATCCGTGGCACGCCGATCGTGGTGCAGGTCATGTTTCTCTATTTCGCTCTGCCGGTCCTTGCAGATATCCGGATTGATCCGATGGGGGCCGCCGTTCTATCAATCGTCGTCAATGCCGGAGCCTATATCGCCGAGATCGTGCGCGGGGCCTTCCTTTCGATTGGCAAAGGGCTGAGTGAAGCCGGACTGGCTCTGGGACTTCCACGCTGGAAAGTGCTGGTCTATATCGTTGGCCCACTCGCTTTTCGTCGCCTCATTCCGCCGCTTGGCAACCAGTTCATCGTTTCACTCAAGGATACATCACTGTTTATCGTCATTGGCGTGGCTGAACTGACCCGGACAGGGCAAGAGATCATGGCCTCCAACTTCCGGGCTGTAGAAATCTGGACCGCTGTTGCCGTTCTCTATCTGATCATGACCGGAGCTCTGACCCTGCTTCTGCGGGTCGTTGAAAAGAGGATGAAGATCCTATGAGCATCATCGAATTTCATAAAACGTCAAAGGCGTTCGGCCCACTTACCGTGTTGGACGAAGTGGACCTCAACATTGATGCTGGCGAAGTGGTTGTGCTTGTTGGTCCTTCCGGATCAGGTAAATCGACCCTTCTACGCTGCATTAATGCGTTGGAGACGATTACCGGCGGAGACCTGATTGTTGACGGGTTGAGCGTCAAGGGCAATGCGCGGCAATTGCGCGAAATCCGGCAAGAGGCCGGCATGGTGTTCCAGCAGTTCAATCTGTTCCCGCAATTGACAGCTCTCAAGAATGTTGCCTTCGGGCCAAGGCAAGTGCGCCATCTTTCCCAGTCAGAGGCCGAGAGCGTTGCCAGAGATCTACTCAAGAAGGTTGGACTGGAAGACAAGGCCAACCATTTGCCATCGGAGCTGTCTGGCGGTCAGCAGCAGCGCGTGGCCATTGCCCGTGCCCTGGCTGTCAAACCCAAGGTCATGCTGTTTGACGAGCCAACCTCTGCGCTTGATCCAGAACTCAAGCATGAAGTGCTCAGTGTGATGCAACAATTGGCCGAAGAAGGCATGACCATGGTTGTGGTCACCCACGAAATGGCTTTTGCGAAAAAGGTCGGGTCGCGGCTCATCTTCATGGAGCATGGCAAGATCGCCGTCGATGGTCATCCCCGCGAAGTGATTGACAATCCGCCCAATGATCGCATGAAGGACTTCTTGCACCATGTCGAATAAGCCCCGCGATCTGGGCAGGATAGAAGCCACAGGAACACCGTTTCAGATTGGATATCGCCTTGGAAAAGAAGGGCGCAAGAGTGTGCACGAACACCTGCTCTCAAGCGATATCTGGGAGCAAGTAACTGCAAAGGCAGAAGCTGGAAAAGTTCAACAGATGAGCCGGATGGTTCAAGAGCAATTTCCTCACATCTGGGAAGAGCTGGAAGGCCTAGCCGAGGGGCTGGAATTGCCGCTTGATCAGGTTGTGGCGTGGAATTGTCGCGGCGACCTGCTTGCCTCAGTGCCCGATGGCTGCACCACGGTCGCTTTACCCGGAGACTATCCTATCGTGGCACACAATGAAGATGGCTTGCCCTTCTTTCGCGGGGCCTGCTTTCTGGCCGATATCAGGCCTGATGAAGGACCGGCCTTTACTTCATTCTGCTACCCTGGCTCAATTCCCGGCCACACATTTGCCATCACCGAAACAGGGATGGTTCAGACCGTCAACAATTTGCGTATGGTGGAAGCCCCGTGTGGCATGCCGCGTATGGTGATCGGGCGCGCCATGCTGGCCTGCACAAACATCGAATGCGCGTTGGAAATGCTGCATAGCGTTCCGACCAGTGGAGGATTCCACGTTCTGCTTGGACAACGTGACCAAGGGGCCAACATGCGCCTTGTTTCCATCGAATTTGGATCGGGCACGCTGGCAACGAAGGAAATATCCACTCCCTTTGCTCATGCGAATCATGCTCTCCTCATTGCCAAACGTCAGATCGTGACTGAGTCATCACGCGACAGACAAAAACGCGCTCAAGACCTTCTGACAGAGAAAGATGCGTTGCCATTGGCTATATTGCGCGATACCGACGGGCAAGGCCTGCCCATAAGGCGGGACCAGCCAGACGACCCTGACAATGAGAATACGTTGGCGACCGGCCTATTTGAGTTTTGTGAAGACAAGGTGAAGTGGACAATTTATGACACCCTCTCAGACGACAGCTTCTACACCAACAGGTGAGAATGGCCTGCCGCCTTCGACCATCGAGGGGCTGCGGGACTTGATGATCAAGGTTGGCCGAGGCCAGAGTGATATTCACCTCGGCCCCAAGGCGCTGGCAGCCTTGGGCAAAATCCTCAATCTTCAGGGAGACCCTGCACTATTCTCAATCACCTCACTCGCAGAGCGTCTCGAGGTCAATGCCTCAACCATAACCCGGCTGGCGCGCAATCTTGGCTATCCCGGCTTTGGCGCCTTTCAAGAGGTTTTGATCAAGGCCTCGATATCCTCGCCGGGAGAGTTTTATTCCAAAAAGGCACAACAAACCCTGCAAAGCGGTGATAAGCCCAGCCTCTCCAAGGTTTCCCAACTGTGCCATGAGAGCCAAGCCAACACAGATCGCCTGATTGAGAGCTTTGATACCGCTGCATTCGATCATGCAGTGTCCATGATCACCAACGCGCCGCGCATTGGCCTCTATGGAATTCGGCAGTTTCATGCCTTTGCGAGTTTTCTTACCTATGGCCTGAGGATGATCCGTGCGGATGTCAATTTGTTGGACAGCAACGCCTTGGGGTTGGCTGAAGGCATGGCCCAATATTCATCCGAAGACTTATTGATAGCGGGCAGCTGCGCGCCGTACTCCGTTCAAACCGTCAAGGCGGTGGAAGCGGCCCATGAATATGGCATGCAGACACTGGTCATCACCGATTCACCCGCGTCGCCTCTCGTCAAATTTTCTGATGAAGCGCTCTTTTCTCCCCATCAGACGAGCTTTATTTCAAACTCCATCTCAACCTTCATGCTTTTGGCTGAATGCATTATCAATGGCTGTGCCGCTGCAACTCCAGACGCAACTCAAAAAGCACTTGAGGACAGGGACCGACTGATAAAGCTGATGCAGATCGAAATGTAGAAATTAAGCTGCCTGCGGGCCAAGATTTATTGTCCCAAAATCCAACGCGATCAGGAGAATAGAAATCGTCTCCTAAATGACAAAAGCCCTCGCAATTAAGAAAATTGCGAGGGCTTTTAGCAAACGATTGGTACGCCCTACGGGACTCGAACCCGTGTTACCGCCGTGAAAGGGCGGCGTCCTAACCGCTAGACGAAGGGCGCTCATCAATCGGTGAGGCGGTTTATAGGGAGCTTTGTGTCAAAGCGCAAGAGACGATTTTGACGAATCTGTGAATATTCATTGCCCCTGTGGAATAAACTCGATCCGGCGGCTCACAGTACCGGATTTCTTGTCGACCATCATCAGGGATGTCCTGTCTTCTCCATCCACCAGAAGATAGATCGTGCCATTCTCGACAATCATCGAGCGCACGCTTTCACCGGCCTTTAATTGATTACCCACAATGACCGGATCGCCTTGACCATTCTCTGCACTTTCATTATTGGCTACGCTCTTGTAGATAATAACACCAAGAATGGAAAAGATACCAAGCCCCATGATCAGGATTGAAGAGACAACCATCATGCGGATCTTGCGTTGAACATCCAGCATTTCCGGGCTCTGAAAGGACTCATCGCCGGGCATTTGTTCGTCGGGAGTTTGTTGCACCATGTCTGACTCTTGTTTTGATAGTGAAAATGAAATCCTGTCTTTCCTCATCGAAGAGGACGAGGCCGGCAAGCGCCTTGATGCCGTCATCGCCACCAAGGATACGCGCCACTCCCGCTCCCGCTTCAAGAGCCTGATCAAGGAAGGCCATGTTGCCCTTGCTCGCCCCGATCAAGCAGAGCGGACGATACTGGAGCCCAACCAGCGGGTCAATGTGGGTGATCGTATAACTGTCACCCTGCCTGCCCCTGAAGATCCGACCCCACAGGGCGAAGATATTCCGCTTGATGTGGTCTTTGAGGATAATGATCTGATCGTCATCAACAAACCGGCCGGACTGGTCGTCCACCCCGCAGCAGGCAACTGGACGGGAACGCTGGTCAATGCCCTCATCCACCATTGCGGCGACAGTCTATCGGGCATTGGGGGCGTCAAGCGCCCTGGCATCGTGCACAGGCTCGATAAAGAAACCTCCGGTCTGCTGGTCGTCGCCAAAACAGATGCGGCCCACAAGGGGCTCAGCGAGCAATTTGCAGACCATGGACGGTCTGGCCCTCTTGTCAGGGCCTATCAGGCATTGGTCTGGGGGCAGCTCAAAAACAAGAAGGGCACGATCGACACACAGATCGGCCGCTCACAGCATAATCGCCTCAAGCAGAAAGTGCTCAAGCAGGGTGGCAGGCAAGCCATTACCCATTACCGCCTTTTGGAAGAATTTGCCTCAGAAGGGGATATCCTGGCTTCCTTGGTCGAGTGCAAGCTCGAAACGGGCCGCACACACCAGATCCGCGTCCATATGGCTCATATCGGACACCCCCTCGTGGGAGATCCGGAATACGGGCAAGGCTTTAAATCCAAGCTCAATAAACTGCCCAAAGACTTGGCCGAAGATATAGAAAACCGCAAACGTCAAGCGCTCCATGCAGGGCTATTGGGCTTCGCCCATCCGATAACCGGCGAAGAAATGGTTTTTCAAAGCGAAATGCCGGAAGATTTACAAAATGTAATGAATGCATTGAAGAAAATGTCAATTTAATTGGGTCAAGGCCCTGTAATTGTCGCATTTCTGCCTATATTTGTTATGTCCGCAGGCTACGGCTGCGCAACTCGTCCTGCCATTTTGGGGGATAAGAGGAGTAATATGAATGGCAAAAGATTCTACTGGCAATATTCCAGCGCTCTCTTCCGAAGGAGGATTGAGCAGCTATCTCAATGAAATCCGACGTTTCCCAATGCTTGAGCCGCAAGAAGAATATATGCTGGCCAAGCGTTACGCCGACTATGGTGACAGCAAGGCGGCCCACAAGTTGGTGACGAGCCATCTGCGCCTCGTTGCCAAAATTGCAATGGGCTATCGCGGCTATGGTCTGCCGGTGAGCGAAGTCGTCTCCGAAGGCAATGTTGGTCTCATGCAAGCCGTCAAGCGCTTTGACGCAGACAAGGGCTTCCGTCTGGCCACCTACGCAATGTGGTGGATTCGCGCCAGCATTCAGGAATATATCCTGCGCTCATGGTCCCTCGTCAAAATGGGCACCACAGCAAACCAGAAGCGTCTTTTCTTCAACCTGCGCAAGGTAAAGGGTCAGATTCAGGCTCTGGAAGACGGCGATCTGAAGCCCGATCAGGTTGATTATATCGCCGAGAAACTCGGCGTCAGCAACGAAGAAGTGATTTCCATGAACCGCCGCCTGTCTGGCGACGCGTCTCTAAATGCGCCTCTCAAATCCGATGGCGAGAGCGGACAGTGGCAGGACTGGCTGGTGGATGACAGTGAAAGTCAGGAAACGGTTCTGGCCGACAAGGAAGAGTTCGACCACCGCATGGATCTTCTGAGCAATGCAATGGGCATTCTGAATGATCGCGAGCGCCGTATTTTTGAAGCGCGTCGACTGGCCGAAAAACCGGCAACGCTAGAAGAGCTTTCCGAAGAATTCTCCGTCAGCCGCGAGCGCATTCGCCAGATCGAAGTGCGTGCCTTCGAAAAAGTACAAAAAGAGGTCCAGACAGCTGCTGCCAAGGCACAGGAAACAGAAACAGCCTGAGCTATCTTCGGCCTGCCATAACATTTGGCGTTTGGCTAAACACACCGCGCATGCTGAGAGAAGACAAAAGACTGCTCGGACACCTGTCCGGCAGTCTTTTTTTATGCCTATCGATTGAGACGCGCTTAAGTGCGAACCGTGTGTCTCACGCGCTGGCCTCACCTTCAAAGACCCAAGAGCGCACTCTACGACAGCGCGCTAGCGGCCGGACCAGGCCTGAATGGCATTTGTGATCACCTGATCCCCTGCCTCGCCCTTTTCAAGCGTAAGGATCGCACGACGACCGGTCTCATACTGGATCGGAATATCAATCCAACCGCGCAAATGCAGCAGCTCCAGATTATAGCGTTCTTCACGGTCTCCCGAGGTAAGCGCAACCCAGTGCAGGTCATCGGCTATGCGAATGGCAGCCCCGACAAGCCCTTCCCCTCGGCTCTGCTCGGTCGGCTTGAGAATGAGCCCCGGAATCTTGACGATGGCCTTGGCCGGGTCTGCGTCAGCATGGGTGGCTGAAATCTCGATCAGATGAGAAGCAGGAAGCTCGGCATCCTGATTCTTCTTCATCGTGATGTTGAAGGACATCTTCTTGTCCGGAATGGTTGCATCGATCACAACAACAGCATTGTCCCCTTCTCCCTCAAGAGACCAGAGAACTTCGCCAGCACTTGCAGACCCAGGTTCGCCCTCACCCCCAGGTTCCTCATAAAGGATCGAGCGCTGGGCAACAGACAGATCAGCCAGACCACTGCTTGCGCCATTATTTGCGTCTTCAGCCGCCGGTGCGGTGGCATCAGCCGTCGTTGTATCGGTTTGAGCGGTCGCATCGTCGTCTTGCGCTGCGCCATCTTCTTCCGATGGAGGCGTCACAGTAATCGTGCGGACGGACTTGGCCGCCATATCGGATGAATTGCTGGAGGATCCGTTATCGCCCGGTTGTGTTTTTCCAACAGACTGGGCGGAGCCATTGGCAGCCTGCTCGGTGTCCGTCGAATCGGAAAGAAGGAAGGCATCCCTGTTGGCATACAGCAGATAACCACTGCCAATCAGCACAACAACAATCAGCATGGCGATGGCAATCAACCCAAAGCGCGATTTGGAGCCATCATCATCTGTGGAATCATCAGAGGCATAGCTTGGGCGCTCGGATACGCCCTCTTCGATGCTAGGCCGTTTATAGGTCTTGGATTGGGAAACAACCGCATCGCCAAGTGTTGGCTCGATGCGGGCCGCCTCCCCGCTGTCGCGTTCCTCGCCGACAGCATCAGCAGCATCCTGAGCATGCTTGACAGCCTTGTTGGTCGCCTGCCCCAGCGCATTGGCATCCCTGACAGCATTTTTCAGAACATCCTGCCCGGCACGGCGCACAACCTTGTCGGAAGGAGACTTTTTCTCGAGAATTTCCTGCTTGGGTCTTTCCTTGGCGTCAGGGCGCTCGCCCTGATGAGGTTTTTGAGGCTTAGCGCGCTCTTTGCTGGCCCCGTCAGCATCCCGTGCATCATCATCCGGCCCGGCACTTTTGAGCTTGTGCGAAGCCTCAACCTTTGGCGCCTCATGACGATGTTGATCAGCCCGAACATGTTCCTCATCATCAGTATCATGAAGAGCGGGAGCGGCGGTCATGCTGCTTCCGCTCAAATCGCGCTCGACAGCCCTTACGGCTTCTTCAAGCGCCATGCGTTGTTTGGATATATCGGCAGGAGTTAATGGCGGATCCATATTCTGAAGCTTCGCCAAAAGCGCCTTGCGCGCCTTGTCGTAGATCGTCTGCCTCTGTTCCCTTGTCTGGGTAGGCACAGCCTCTACGGCCCGCTTCAAAATTGCGTAATAGTCCGCCATTTCCTATTCCATTCACTTGTCCGCCGGAACCATCTGAGCACAAAAGATCGCACCAACCAAGACAATAGGCAACCCCAACCTAATCTTCGTAAGGGTCCTGCACGAGAATCGTGTCTTCCCTCTCAGGGCTGGTAGACAAAAGAGCCACCGGTGCGCCAATCAGCTCTTCCACATGGCGAACATATTTGACGGCCTGTGCTGGCAATTCTTTCCAAGTACGGGCTCCTGCAGTCGTTTCAGACCAGCCTTCCATGGTTTCATAAATCGGCTCTACACGAGCCTGTGCCCCTTGCGAAGCAGGAAGGTAATCGATTCGTTCGCCATCCAGCATATACCCGACGCATATCTTGATTTCTTCAAGGCCGTCAAGTACATCGAGTTTGGTCAGAGCAATGCCGGTGATGCCGGAGGTGCAAACAGTCTGGCGAACCAGAACCGCATCGAACCAGCCGCAACGGCGCTTACGACCGGTAACAACGCCGAATTCATGGCCTTTTTCACCCAAAAACTGCCCCACTTCATCGAACAGCTCGGTCGGGAAAGGCCCCTCACCCACGCGAGTGGTGTAGGCTTTGGTAATCCCCAACACATAGTTGAGTGCTGAAGGCCCGATGCCTGACCCGGCAGCTGCCTGACCGGCAGAGGTGTGGGAAGAGGTCACAAACGGATAGGTGCCGTGGTCAACGTCGAGCAGAGCGCCCTGCGCACCTTCGAACAGGATGCGCTTGCCAGCCTTGCGGGCCTGATCCAGCAGACGCCAGCTCTGATCCATGAAAGGCAGAACCTGATCGGCAACGCTCATCAACTCTTCATAAATGTCATCCGCTTTGATTTCTTCAACACCCAAGCCGCGACGCAGCGGATTGTGGTGCGCCAGCATGCGATCAATCTTGGCAGGCAGGGTTTCAGGATTGGACAGATCCATGACGCGGATTGCGCGACGACCAACCTTGTCTTCATAAGCAGGACCAATGCCGCGCTTGGTGGTGCCAATCTTGGTGCCAGCAGATGCGGCTTCCTCGCGCATCGCATCAAGTTCACGATGCAGCGACAGGATCAAAGAGGCATTCTCGGCAATGCGCAGATTATCACGAGTGACAGTGACCCCCTGGTCACCAAGACGGCCGATTTCAGCGACCAGCGCGTGCGGATCAACGACAACGCCGTTACCGATGACACCCATAGTGCCTGGACGCACAACACCGGATGGCAGCAGGCTGAGCTTGTAGCTTACCCCATCGATGACCAGCGTATGGCCAGCATTATGGCCGCCCTGAAAGCGCACCACGATATCGGCTCGCTCCGACAGCCAGTCTACGATCTTGCCTTTTCCCTCGTCGCCCCATTGCGACCCGACGACCACAACATTTGCCATCGATGCGAGCTCCTTTAATAACGTTAAATCTGAAAGGGATCGGCCCGATTGCTTCTTAAAAGCAGATAAGGAAATGACGGGAAATTCAGCCGACGCAGTCGCATCAACCAACCCAATCCCATGGAAACGCGCCTTGCACAGGCAAGACACACCCTTTGGTGACAGACCTCGCCGTCCAACGGCAAAACCACCTCACCAAGCGAGCAGGACTATAGACAATTCTTTAGTGTGAAGCGAGTGCGAAACCGACTTTTCAAAGGCTAGACCACTGCTGATCATGCATATTTGCCCCGTGAATGCTGCATTTGCACAGTGATTGGCAGCCTTTGACACAAGATATGCTCTTTCACGCCGAAAACCACGCTGGAAGCTGCTGCAAAAAGACTCAGAAGACGACACCAAAAAGGCGCCTCGCAATCGTCATTGATCGCGAGGCGCCTTTTCATTTTCATACGCCAGAGCAATGGCTCCGGCCCAGCCTGATCAGACCGTAAATTTCAGAGCCTTGGCCTGAACAACGCCTTCCAGCGCCTCGATCTCGGCAATCACCGCATCGCTGATCACACCATCAATTTCGATGAGCGCGATAGCATCATCACCAGCCTGCTTACGGCCAAGATTGAAGGTTGCGATGTTCAGCTCGGACGTGCCCAGCAGGGTGCCCAGACGGCCGATGAAGCCAGGCTTATCCTTGTTGGTGATATAGAGCATATTCTCACCCAACTCGGCTTCCATATTGATGCCCTTGATCTGGATGATGCGTGGCTTGGCATCGCCGAAGACCGTACCAGCAACAGAGCGTTCCTGACGCTCGGTCACCAGAGTGAGGCGAATATAGTTTTCGTAGTTGCCCTGCTGTTCACGCCGGGTTTCCTCGATGGTAATACCACGCTCTTTGGCCATCGCCGGAGCAGAGACCATATTCACGGTCTGCAACAGTGGCTTGAGCACACCGGCCAAAACAACGGACGTCAGAGCCCGCGTATTCATCTCTGCCACGTCGCCTTCATATTCGATGCGAATGCCCTTAAGCCCACTTTCGGTCAACTGACCGGCAAAAGAGCCGAGCTGATCGGCCAGCTTGACAAATGGCGTCAAGCGCGGTGCTTCCTCTGCGGTGATCGAAGGCATGTTAAGCGCGTTGGAAACAGCGCCATTGACCAGATAGTCAGCCATCTGCTCGGCCACCTGAATGGCCACATTTTCCTGCGCTTCAGAGGTCGATGCACCAAGATGCGGTGTGCAGACAACATTCGGCAAGCCGAACAGCACATTTTCCTTGGCCGGTTCGTTTGTGAACACGTCAAAGGCTGCGCCTGCGACCTTGCCGGATTTGATGGCTTCAGCCAGCGCTTCTTCATCCACCAGACCGCCGCGGGCACAGTTGATGATGCGCACGCCGTCTTTCATGGTCGCGATGGCGTCAGCAGAAACAATATTGCGGGTCTTGTCGGTCAGCGGGGTATGCAGGGAAATGAAATCGGCCCGTTTGAACAGATCGGACAGTTCCACCTTTTCAACGCCCAGCTCGACAGCACGCTCCGGCGACAGGAACGGATCAAACGCGATGACCTTCATTTTGAGACCAACAGCACGGGTTGCCACGATACCACCGATATTGCCGCAGCCGATAATGCCGAGGGTCTTGGACGTGATCTCGACACCCATGAACTTGGATTTTTCCCACTTGCCAGCCTGCGTGGATGCATCGGCTGCCGGAATCTGGCGCGCAACGGCAAACATCATGGCGATGGCATGCTCAGCAGTGGTGATCGAGTTGCCGAACGGCGTGTTCATCACGATGATACCGCGCTGGGTAGCTTTCTCGATGTCCACATTGTCCACGCCGATACCGGCACGCCCAATCACCTTGAGATTATCAGCCGCAGCAATGACCTTTTCGGTTGCCTTGGTCGCAGAGCGAATGGCCAAACCATCATACTGGCCGATCACTTCGATCAGCTTGTCTTTGTCCTTGCCAAGGTCTGGCAGGTAATCGACTTCAACGCCTTTGTCCTTGAAGACCTGAACGGCGGTTGGCGACAGTTTGTCGGAAATCAGAACTTTAGCCATGGGAATATCCTCACTGGTTTGCAACGCGCGCCAACTCTCCCCGGCGCAGCAAGTCGCATGAAACGAAAATAGTGTCTTGAGGTCTTGCGACGGCCCTGCCCTGCAGAGCCGCCTGATTGGCAACAAGCGTTAAAGCGCTGCCTTTTCCTGAGCGAAGGCCCAGTCGAGCCACTTGGTCAGAGCATCCAGATCGGACGCTTCAACCGTGGCACCAGCCCAGATGCGCAGCCCCGTTGGAGCATCACGATAGGCCCCGATGTCATAGGCAACGCCTTCCTTGTCCAGACGCGCAACCAGCGCCTTGGCAAATTTGGCCTGAGCAGCATCATCGAGCGCGGCCACATCTTCGTCTACAATGGTAAAGCAGACGGATGTGTTGGACCGGATTGCCTTGTCTTTGGCCAGAAAATCAACCCAAGGCGTCTTTTCAGCCCAGGCTTCCAACGTGGCAAGGTTGTCATTGGCCCGTTTCATCAGAGCATCAAGGCCACCAATAGTCTTGGACCATTTCAAACCATCAAGATAGTCTTCAACGCAAAGCATGGAAGGGGTGTTGATCGTGGCGCCTTCAAAGATGCCTTCGATCAATTTGCCACCCTTGGTCATGCGGAAGATTTTCGGCATCGGCCATGCTGGCGTGTAGCTTTCCAACCGTTCTACAGCACGAGGGCTGAGGATCAGCATGCCGTGAGCTGCTTCGCCGCCCAGCACTTTCTGCCAGCTGTAGGTCACAACGTCGAGCTTGTCCCATGCAAGGTCCTGCGCAAAGGCAGCAGAGGTGGCGTCGCAAATGGTCAGACCTTCGCGGTCTGCCGGGATCCAGTCGCCATTGGGAACACGCACGCCAGAAGTGGTGCCGTTCCATGTAAAGACAACGTCGCGGGAGAAATCAACTGCACCGAGATCCGGGATCTGGCCATAGTCGGCCTTCATCACACGGGTATCATCCAGCTTGAGCTGCTTGACAACATCGGTTGCCCAACCAGCACCAAAACTTTCCCAAACGAGAATATCGGTTCCCCGCGCACCAAGCAGAGACCACAGAGCCATTTCCACGGCACCCGTATCGGATGCAGGCACGACCCCGATGCGATAATCGGCAGGCACGCCGAGCACTTCGCGGGTCAGGTCGATCGCTTCTTTCAGCTTGGACTTGCCTAGTTTAGCGCGGTGAGAACGGCCCAGCGGCGCGTCTGCAAGACTGTCTAAAGACCAGCCAGGACGCTTGGAGCAAGGACCAGAAGAGAAATGGGGATTGTTCGGCCGCACGGCCGGTAGTGTCATATCTGTCATAAAGCTACCCTCACAGATAGTTGCCTCTCGTTGGGGAGAGGTGTCCCACTGATCGGGTTACTCTTCTTTGAGACAGGCGTCAAACGGATTCTTGGCGTTGATCACCGTATAGCAACAACAGTTGCACTTATATCGCACGACTATCGCTTATGCCCCCACATCAAAGGCACGGAACCGGGATGGCAACGGAGACGCCACGTCGAAAAAGGCGATCATCACTCTTGGACAATCGCCTTCTTCGAGAGGAGCAATAAAGAACTATCTATATCAGCCAATACTCATGACCACATCCGCTACGCTTCCATGAAAGCGCAATAGCAGGATAGGTCTGCGCCGATAACGCAAGACAGCATCGCTCGATCTAGTTCAAGTCGTAACGCAGGCCGAGACGGAACTCGTGCGCGTACAGATCGCTGAATTTAACCGGATTTGGCTGAGCAGCATTGGAAGAATGTCCGGTGCGAGCCTTACCGAAATTCATCAGACGATAGTTGGCATCAAGCTTGAGACGATCGCTGATGTCGAATGCAGCACCAGCCATCACGTTCCAGGCAAAATTCACACGGCTCTTGTTGCCAAATACCTGACCAGAGGTCGTGGTATAATCCGTTGCGCGCAGATAGGCCATACCGGCACCGGCACCAACGTAAGGCGTGATCGAATTCCAGGTACCAATATCGTAATAGCCGTTCAGCATCAGAGTCCAGGCGCTGAATTTCAGCGTCTCTTTCGTCGTGCATGGTGCAGCCGCACACGGTGCATCAGCCTTGAACTTTGCTTTCCCATGATAGTCCAGCGTCACATCGCCGCGGAGCTTTTCATTGAAATAGTAACCGGCACCGATGCCAGCCAACCAGCCGTTATCGATATCTTCGTTAGCAAAATGCCATTTGGTTCCAGTGGAATCCACCCATGTGGCGCCTGCTCCGGTATAAGCGGCAACCCCGAGGTCTCCGCGCAAGTACCAGCCGGAGCCAATTTCTACAGGAACTTCAGGTTCGTATTCGATGATCGGCGGCGCAGGCAAATCCGCTGCAAAAGCAACAGAAGCTGTCATAGCGGCCCCGAACACACTCAAAAACAAATTTCTTTTGAGGCTGCTCATCTCTTTTCCTCTCGACATAAAGATTTGAACTTGAATTAGAGATATACACTCAAGAGAAAAGATCACAGAATTTTCTTAATACTGGATTAACTACGAATATTAAACATAAATACATCAAAGAATAGTCAAACCATCAATTATGCATAGATAAATTCGTGCAATTTGCAAATTTTATTCTTAACAAACCGTTACCAATCCTTAAGCCACACAGCCCCCGCCCGTGCAGCTTCCAGACAAATGGTGCATTACCCATTCTTTCGTCTGCAGGCTCTTGCGCTGATGGGCCAATTACCGATATAGCCAGAACTACCCGCCACCCTCACCGGACTTTCTAGACAATCATGCAGACTCATGCCCTCCGTCATTGGCTCATACTGGCTTTCCTCGTCCTGTGTTGGGCCTCGGCCATCATTCTTACGCGCGTGATCGCCGCAGAAATGACCCCCATCTGGCTTACAGCAGGCCGGGTCAGCTCCGGAGCGATCGCCTTGATCCTCTACAGGGTATTTATCGTGCGCAAACCATGGTCGCTCGGCAGGCACCATATTCCGTGGGTAATTTGGCTGGCCCTGATCAGCTCGGCTGTACCGTTTATTTTTCTGGCGTGGGGGATGCAGTATACCAGCTCGGCAATTGCAGGCATTCTGATCGGAACCGTGCCACTTTCCGTTCTGGGACTGGCGCACTTCCTCCTGCCCGATGAAAAGATGACCCGCAACAAGGCGATCGGCTTTCTCATTGGCTTTGCCGGACTTGTACTCATTATCAAACCCGATTCAGGCCCCGCCTCACCCGGGCACAATCTAGAGCTACTGGGTGAGTTGGCCATTTTCTTCTGTAGCATGTGCTACGCAATGAACACGGTTTCCTCGCGCCTCATCCCGGCAGCAGACAATCTGGACAAGGCTACAGCGGTGGTGACCACAAGCTCATGCCTATTGCTATTGGCTGCATTCCTCTTTGAGCCTGCAGATGCCCTTCTCAATGCGGACATAAGGCAGTGGCTCATCCTCATTTATCTGGGCATTGTCCCGACGGCGCTGGCCACCCTGATGGTCTTCGTCCTGCTTTCCCAGACCACGGCAACCTTCCTGGCCATGAGCAACTATCTGATCCCCGTGGCCACGGCTCTTGGCGGGATTATCTTCCTCAACGAAAGCCTCACATGGGTTGTATGGGTCGGTTTTGCGATCATTCTTGCAGGGGTTGCCATCAGCAGCCGTCAGGGTCGTCTTCCGGTTTAGGCAGACAATAAAAAAGCCGCCCCGGTCTGGAGCGACTTTTTCAACTTTCTGCAAAGGATTGATGAGCCCTTAGCCGCTGACTTTGCGCACCTCGTCGCAAATGTCGCCAACGACCTTTTCCACAAGGTCGGAATCATCCCCTTCCGCCATAACGCGAATAAGCGGTTCTGTGCCGGATTTGCGAATGACCAAACGCCCGCTGTCGCCAAGCGCGGCTTCACCCGCCGTAATGGCCTTTTTCACGGCATCCGCTTCCAGAGGGGCCCCGTCGGAATAGCGCACATTCATCAAGAGCTGCGGCACCGGCTCAAACCGGGTGCATACCTCACTGACCGGTTTGCCCATTTTGACCACAACGGCCAAAATCTGCAGCGCGGCGATCAAGCCGTCGCCCGTGGTGCAATAGTCGCTCAGCACGATATGACCAGACTGCTCACCGCCCACATTATAGTGGTGTTTGCGCATATGCTCGACCACATGACGGTCACCGACCTTCGTGCGCACCAGAGAGAGCTTGAGGCTATTGAGATAGCGCTCCAGCCCCAGATTGGACATGACGGTGGCAACGATACCCGGCGCGGTCAGCAAGCCCTCACGGAACCAGCTCTCGGCAACCACAGCCATCAACTGATCCCCATCGACCACGCTGCCCGTTTCATCGACGATGATCACCCGGTCTGCGTCTCCATCTAGTGCGATTCCGATATCGGCCCGCACTTCGCGTACTTTGGAAACAAGCGCCCCGACAGACGTTGAGCCGCAATTGTCATTGATGTTGAAGCCGTTCGGATCAACACCGATCTTCACGACTTCAGCACCCAACTCCCACAGGGCATCCGGAGCAACCCGATAAGCCGCCCCGTTGGCGCAATCGATCACAACACGCAGACCCTCCAGCGAGAGATCCTTGGGCATGGTCCGCTTGGCAAATTCAATATAACGGTCATAAACGCTCTCGATGCGCTTGGTCCGCCCCAGACCTTCCGGAGCCACCAGACTGTTGACCATGTCGGTTTCGATCAGCTCTTCGATCTCCGCTTCGATCTCGTCAGACAGCTTGTAACCATCCGGGCCGAAGAGCTTGATGCCGTTGTCCTCATAAGGATTGTGCGAGGCAGAAATCATCACGCCGAGATCGGCGCGTAAAGACCGCGTCAACATGGCAACCCCCGGTGTCGGTACAGGCCCCAGCAGGAACACATCCATCCCCATGGCCGTCAGCCCTGCGGTCAGGGCCGGCTCCAACATATAGCCGGAAAGACGCGTATCCTTGCCGATCACCACCCGATGGCGAAAGTCACCACGGCGGAAGATCTTGCCGGTCGCCATGCCAACCTTCATTGCAATTTCTGGCGTCATTGGAAAACGATTGGCGCACCCTCGAATACCGTCTGTTCCGAAATATTTAGCCATCAGTCTCAACCAACCTTTCAAGCGGAAAATTATCAAGGCCAACCGCGCTCCCGTCAGCCAATAAGCAATCCGGCGCAGCCAGCAAAACACAAGTGCCAATAGATAAAGGACACTAGGGCGGGACTCGCTAAAGCCCCGTAAATGCACTGCCATTCCTACGCTTTTTATACGTTAAATTGAGAAAGAATTCAGGATCATCCAGTCAAACTTTGTTTCCTGTTGTTACAGGCTGTCGCCTGCCAGCCCGCATACGATCCAATAGCCATGAGACCAATGCACAGGCAGCCAACAAAAAAGCGCCCTCAAAGGGGCGCTTTCTTTATCATAATCTTACACTCGACAGGCAGACAAATCAGGCTTCCGGCTGAGGCTCGGCCCCACCACCATCGGTCTCACCACCCTTTTTGATGGCCCCGGTCGATGGCACTGCAGAGCCTTTCGGAGTGGTCGGCTCGTCATCCGTTTCGCGGATGGGCGGCGTACCACCCAGCAGATCACGAATTTCCTGACCAGAGAGGGTTTCATATTCCAGAAGCCCCTGAGCGATGGTTTCTAGCTCATCCTGATGCTCAGTCAGAATTTCCTTTGCCTTCTGGTAGCCTTCATCAACAAAGCGTTTGATCTCGGCATCCACCAGCTTCTGCGTATCATCAGACACATTCTGCTGTTTGGCAACGGAATGGCCAAGGAAGACCTCTTCCTCATTTTCAGCATAGAGCAAAGGCCCAAGGCTATCGGACATGCCGAACTGTGTCGCCATGGCCTTGGAAAGCCGCGTAGCCATCTGAATATCACCAGAAGCACCAGAGGTGACCTTGTCATAGCCGAAGATCAGCTCTTCAGCCACGCGACCACCCATGGCAACAGCAAGGTCGGCATAGCATTTGGCGCGGGTCAGAGACACCTGATCCTTCTCGGGCAAACGCATCACCATACCCAGCGCACGCCCGCGCGGAATGATCGTTGCCTTATGGATCGGGTCAGACGCGGGCATATGCAGAGCAACCAGAGCATGGCCAGCCTCGTGATAGGCGGTCAACTTCTTCTCTTCCTCGCTCATCACCAGCGTGCGACGCTCGGCCCCCATCATGACCTTGTCCTTGGCATCCTCGAACTCGGCCATGGACACCAGACGGCGGTCACGACGCGCAGCCAGAAGGGCAGCCTCGTTTACAAGGTTCATCAAGTCAGCACCCGAGAAGCCCGGCGTACCACGAGCAAGGGTCTTCAGATCAACATCCGGAGCCAGAGGCACGTTGCGCATATGCACCTTGAGGATCTTTTCGCGGCCCGTGATATCCGGATTCGGTACGACGATCTGACGGTCAAAACGGCCCGGACGCATCAGGGCTGGGTCAAGCACGTCAGGACGGTTGGTCGCAGCCACAAGGATGACACCCTCATTGGCTTCAAAGCCGTCCATCTCGACCAGCAACTGGTTGAGCGTCTGTTCGCGTTCATCATTGCCACCGCCAAGACCGGCACCACGATGACGACCCACCGCGTCGATCTCGTCAATGAAGATGATGCAAGGCGCATTCTTCTTGGCCTGTTCGAACATGTCGCGCACACGAGAGGCACCCACACCAACGAACATTTCCACGAAGTCAGAACCGGAAATCGAGAAGAAAGGCACATTGGCCTCGCCAGCGATTGCCTTGCCCAGCAGGGTTTTACCGGTGCCCGGAGGGCCAACCAGCAGCACGCCGCGTGGAATACGACCACCAAGACGCTGGAATTTCTGCGGATCGCGCAAAAACTCGACAATCTCCTGAAGGTCTTCCTTGGCTTCATCAACACCAGCAACATCTTCAAACACCACGCGCCCTTGCGCTTCGGTGAGCAACTTTGCCTTGGACTTTCCAAAGCCCATGGCCTTGCCGCCACCCTGCATCTGACGCATGAAGAAGATCCACACCGCGAGGATAAGGATCATCGGGAACCAGGAAATCAGCGCATTAAGCAGCGAGAAGCTCTCGGTCTGTGGTTTGGCTGTGATGGAAACGCCATTTTCTTGCAGCAGAGGGATAAGCGTCGTGTCATTCTGCGGTAGATAGGTCTGGAAACCGCTACTGTCCGACATTTGTCCCGTGACCTGCTGACCGACGATCGTGACCGATTTGACACGACCCTGTTCCACATCAGTCACAAACTGCGAAAATGGAATCTCCTGTGTATTGGCTTGTTGCGCCGGGCTTTGAAACAGCTGGAACAATGCTACCAGCAAAAGGCCGATAATGACCCACAAAGCCAGACTGCGGAAATTCGCGTTCATATGTTATCCCTTGGTTCCTCAGATATCGGGATCGTTCTGTTCCGAAAAACGACCCGTCTCTCTCTTCTGACTGACTTGTTGCAAGCGCAAGGGGGTGATCACACGCCCTTTACAGCAGGCCAGAATTTGCGGCGGCCATAAAAATCGGAAGATTTCTTCGGCGCCTATGTTCATTCTCGATGAATTTAGGGTCTCGATGGGTCCTTGCCAAGGCAAGTGCCCCCCTTTTCTGCATTATTATAGTAATAAGATTTACTCTAACGTTTCATTTGCGTCGAAATTCGAATGTTTTTCCTCAAATTCAACGTGAAAATCCTCAACCACCTCAACTTTTGGCCAATCAACCACAAACTGGGGGCGTCCATCACACCAGACAGAGGGAAGCGCCTCAATGATCCCCTTGGGGCCAGATTCGCCGCTCCATCCTTGCTCAGGGAAAGAAAGCCCTTCCTTACTCAACAATGTTCGACCGTCCTCGCCCAATGGCCGCAGCACAATATCCAATCGCTCCCCGGCCAAGACATCGCCCGCAAAAGCGCCTGAAATCTTTACGCTATAAAGCCCTTGCCAGTTCACCTCACACGGGCGATCAAGCGCAATTTCCTGCCGATTGCGCCCCGGTTCACGATAAACCCAAAGGCGCGCAGCCGAAACTTCAAAGCAACAGCCTGCCACAGTCCGCTTCATCCGCTTCTCAAGGAGCTCCTCCCCACCAAGAGCAGCATCAATCGCCATCAGCTTTTCTTCCCTTGGCGGATAGGCCGGAGCGACCACATCAGCGATCATCATGCGCAGCAGACGAAGACGGATCTCGTCGCTCTGTTCTCGCAGAGAGGTAAGGGAAACAGAGAGAGACCGCCCTGGCTCCGAGGCGATATGTCGCAGATAAAATCCATAGGCAATTTCACCTAGAGCCTGATCTGCCCGTTGCAATCGCCGGGCCGTTGCGGCCAAGCGGGCAGAATCGCATCCTTCTTGCGCAAAGACCGGAAGCAGGGAGCGCACACGCACGCGCATATAGTTCGGGCTCTGGTTGCTCGGATCCTCGAACCAGTCGATTGACCGCGCATTAAGGCTTGCCTTTAACCGCGCCTTGGGAAACGCCATCAGGGGCCGCAGAAGAGTAACCGCTCCGAAGGCCTGTTGTGGCCGCATCGCCGCCAATCCCGTCACGCCACTGCCGCGGATGAGCCGCATCAATAAGGTTTCCGCCTGATCATCCTGATGATGCGCAATCACAATATGAGCGCATCCCAAACGATGGGCATGCTCTGACAAAAGCCGGTAGCGAGCTTCACGCGCCTCCCCCTGAAGATTTGAGTGGGATTTCTCTTCATCCCAGACGAGCGTCGCGTGGTCCATCCCGCGCAACCGGGCAAGCTTACCCACATAGGCGCATTCGTCCGCAGCCTCAGGCCGCAGGCGATGATCCACACTGGCAACAGACAGGGAAATGGGCAGCTTGTTGCGCTCGACCCACTCATGGCAAAGCACCATCAGACTGACCGAATCTGCACCGCCGGAAACCGCCAGCAAAAGCGGCAAACGAGCCTGCGCCGCGCCTTGGCTCTCAGCCTCAGATCGGGAGGAATGTGTCTTCTTCAGAGCATCAAGCATAAAAGAAAAGGCCGCGTCCAATTCTGCATCGGACAGCGGCTGAGCCTTAGACGGATCGTCTTCAGCGGTCGTTACATTAGCATTTGGCACTTTGAATCTCTGCCCGCACGCGCTGACGGATAGCGGATGATGCATTGGGGAATTTCTGCAGCAATTCCTCATAGGTCGCGCAAGCCGCGTCACGTTCGTTGATCTGGCGCAGAGACATGCCCGTTCTCAACAGCATGTCAGGGGCTTTCTGCGCGCTTGGATATTTGGAATAGGCATCCAGAAAGACCTGAATAGCGTCGCGATATTTGCCCTGCTGGAATTTGGCTTCGCCCAGCCAGTAATAGCCATCCGGAAGACGACGATCCTGACTGTAGGCCCCGACAAATTGCTGAAAGGCTTGTTCTGCGGCGACGTAATCGCTCTGAAGCATATAGCCATAAGCCACATCATAATCCGAATTCGGGTCCCCGGTCAGCCCGCCCGTCGAGCTGGCGCCAAAAGATCCGTTATTCGCAGGTTGGCTGACCCCGCCGCCGCCACCGCCCAGCATGGATGACAGATCAATCGGGGCAGATCCATTGCTGCTCGGAGCTTGCCCGATCAGGTTTGAACTGCCGAAATCATTATTTTGGGGCACAGGATCTTGCGAAAGGCTGCCCAGACTTTGTGGTGGGCTGCCAAGTTGATCAAATTGCTGCGGGGCCGGATTGCTCGGTTGCGGCCGATTGTTTGAAGACCGGCGCGGGCGTTTCCCACCTTCCAGATCCTGAAAGCGGAATTCGGTATCTTCCTGAAAGCGCTGCAGCTGCTCCTGCAACTGGCGCACACGGAAATTGAGCTCTTCGATCTGACCATTATACTGCCGCATCTGCTCTTCAAGGCGATCCACCCGTACCGCAAGACCGGCCGCCGACTGGGCGACCTGCATGCGCTCGGGCTGAGATGCTATCGGCATGGGCGGCATCGGCACGCCATGTTCGGCCACCTGCGTCTCAAGCGCACCGATCCGGCTGGATAATCCATTCTGCGAGGTTTGACTAGAAGCAAGTGCCGCTCCACTGCCACCTACGACCACTGCCACCATGGCTACAAAAAATCTATTCATCAAAATCCCCATTAAATCAATTCGCGCAACCATGGCACGCCGTCCAGTACGACCCTAGTCCAGCAGGCAACAGCAGAAGCCCGGCATGCTGACACAGCCCCTATCAATGGCCCTGACATTGAAACCAACGCTTACAGCAAATGGTACCGTGCATAGTTTGCACGCAAATATAGGAAAATGTGTGGCGCCATGCAACGAAACAAAAAGGACCGGTATAACCGGCCCTTTCCATAAAACTCTTCGTCGCTTTTTGCCCCGGCACCCTCGGGAGGCTTCCCGTCAGGATACCTAACAACGCCTTGTAGGATCAGTTTGCCAGCGTCGTAACGGCGCGGCGGTTCTGAGACCAGCAGGAAATGTCGTTGCAGACCGCAACAGGACGTTCCTTGCCATAGGATTTGGTCGTCAGGCGGCCAGACTGAATGCCTTTGGAGACGAGATAGTTACGCACCGAGTTGGCTCGGCGAGCACCCAGAGCGATGTTATACTCGCGGGTTCCTCGTTCGTCGGCATGCCCTTCAATCGCAATGCGATAGTTGGGATATTGCTGCAGCCAGGTGGCCTGTTTGTCCAGAGTGGCCTGCGCCGAGTAGTTCAGATCGGAACTATCGGTTTCAAAGAAGACACGGTCGCCAACATTGACCACGAAATCCTGTGCCGTACCCGGGGTCGCCGAGTTCAGACCAGCACCACTCAACTTGTCAGGCGTCGAAGAACAGGCTGCCAACGCAGTCAGCAGAGCGACGCCGAATACAACACGAATGGAAGATTTTGCACGATTTGACATCTGATTGTCCTTCGAAAGTTCATTGAGATCAGGGTTTGTCGATCGGAATAATAGAAAATTTAGGTTAACCGCCCGTTCGCAAACATGGTTACCAAACCATTAATAACCACCTTGCCGCGTTATCTTCAGAGCGACACGCCTCTGCCCTTCTGATTAAATCAAAAGATGGCTACACTGAGGCGTGACACCCTTTCCGCCCGCGAAAAGTGAGGGAAATCGGGCAACCACACTAATGCACCAACACCAACGTCGGCATCATTGTGCCTTATTCAGTCCTCCGTTCTAAGAGGCGCAAACAAAAATCTCCGGGCTGATGGCACCATCAACCCGGAGACTGGAACAGGAATAGCTATTTAAATTGATCCCAACCGGATCAATCGATGAGAGGCGACCAGGCCGGGTCTGACGCAAAGGCAGGCGTCGGGACCATATATTTGTTGCGGCCGGTGAGATCGATAGAATAGAGCTTCGGCCCACCATTGGGTCCCTGACTTTCAGAGAAGAACATCAGCACGCGCCCATTGGGAGCCCAAGTTGGCCCTTCATTGTGGAAACCGCTGACAAGAATGCGCTCACGAGATCCATCCGTCTTCATGACCCCGATCTGGAACTCGCCTTTATAGCGCTTGGTAAAGGCAATAAGATCGCCCCTAGGTGACCAGACCGGTGTTGAATAGCTGCCTTCGCCAAAGCTGATACGCTGCACATTGGAGCCATCGACGCCCATGACATAAATCTGCTGTCTGCCGCCACGGTCGCTTTCAAAAGTGATTTGGCGACCATCGGGCGAAAAGCTCGGGCTGGTATCAATGGAGGCCGAGTTGGTCAGGCGGGTGATCTTGCCGTTGCGCAGATCCATACGGTAGATGTTGGCGTCGCCACCCTGCTGCAGGCTAAGCGCAATGCTCTGGCCATCAGGAGAGAAACGGGAAGAGAAGCTCATGCCCGGAAACTGCCCAACAACAGACCGACGACCGGATTCGATGTTGAGCAGATAGGCGCGCGGCTCCCCGTCTTCCAGAGCCATATAGGTGATTTCCTGCTTGGTTGGCGAGAAGCGCGGTGTCAGCACCAGATTGCGCCCATCCGTCAGATAGCGCACATTGGCACCATCCTGATCCATGATGGCCAAACGTTTGACGCGCCCGTCCTTGGGTCCGCTTTCATCGACAAAGACGATACGGGTATCAAAATAGCCCTTTTCACCGGTCAGACGCTCGTAGATGGCATCCGAGATGATGTGCGCGACACGGCGCCAGTTTTCCGGTGTGGTGAAAAATTGCTGGCCGGTCATCTGTTTGCCTGCATAAACGTCCCACAGGCGAAACTCAGCCTTGAGGCGTCCATCGGCTTCGCGGGTCACGGTGCCTGTCACCAGAGCCTGGGCATTGATAACGGTCCAGTTTGAAAAGGATGGCACGGATGAAGATGACAGATCCTTCTGCAGAAAGGTATTCCGATTGAGCGGCGCAAAAAGGCCCGAGCGTTGTAAATCCGCCTCGATCACCTTGGAAATCTCCACGCCCTGTCCCACACCGCTGAAATCGGTAATAGCAATCGGCATCGGCTGGATATTGCCGCGCGTGATGTCAATTTCGATCAGAGCATAGCTGGGGCGAACCATGGCCATGCTGGACAGAATGGCAAGGGCCACAAGAGGCAGCAAGACGGCTTTCATGGTCACAAAGGCATTGAGGAGCCGGATGGGCATTGCATGTCGAAGCTGTTTCATCACAATTATTGTCCTGTCCTATCCAGACCGCGAGCGGCCCGCTTGATGAATGAACATCCTGATAATCTATACCGAAGAGCCCAGCGGGCTCCTCATACATTGGGTCTAGAACATGTCGCTTGGATCAAAATTGATCCGGACACGGCGCCAAGCTTCATATTTATCAGCTGGCAGCGAGTATGGGGCACAGCGGCGAACCGCACGCATGGCGCTTTCAACGGCAGCAACACCGAACTGGTTGGCCGGATACTGGATCGGCTGAGGCCCAAAATTCACATTGCCCTGCCGGTCGAGCCCGAACTCGATCTTTACAGCCAATTGTGACGCATCCGCGGCACCAACCGGCGGCGACCAGCAACGGGAAATCTGCGCCCGCAAGGCATCCAGTTCGCTCTGCGTCATCGCAGCTGCCTCGGTGCCGTTTCTGGAGCCGAAGGAAGCGGATTGATCCTGCGCGCCACTCTGGGTGGGAGCTCCCGTCTCGGCCTCATTGGCTAGGGCCTTCAGCGCATTGACATCAAACTCACGCTTGGGCTCTTCCTGACGGGCAGGCTGGCGCGGAATGCGAGGCTTGATCTTGGGCAAGGCCGCAATCGGTTTTGGCGCTACTTCTGCTGGCTTTTCAGGCTCTGGCTCGGGCGTTGGTTCTGGCTCCGGGGCCACCTCAGGTTCTGGCTGTGGTTCCGGCTCGGGCTCCGGTTCAGGAGCTGGCTCGGGCTCCGGCGTAGGAACCGGATCAGGCTCAACAACGGGCGGCTGCGGTTCCGCCTGCTCCTGCGGTGCAGCCTCTTCCGGTTTCGGCGCAACCTTGGGCGCTGGCTCCGGAACTTCCTCAATTGGTTCAGGCGTCTTCTTTGTCGCTTCCTTGACCTCTTCCTGAACCTCTGCGGTAGCCTCCCCCTTGACCACATCGGTCACATCAGAGACGGACACCAACTCGATCGGCAGGATTTCAAGATCGCTCACGTCACTAGCGCTCGGTGACGGAAGGCTAATCAAAGCCCAACCCATCAGCGCTGCATGACCAACACTTGAAACAATAAGACCGACATTCTTCAAGGTTATTGAAGCTCCTCGGTGCTAACCAGCCCGATTTTCTTGAAACCGGCGCGGTTCATCGCGCCCATCACCTTCATGATGGAGCCATAGTCCACATCTTTGTCACCACGCACAAAGATTCGCTCTTCATAGCCATTCTCAGCGACGCCGAGCAGGGTATCGACCAGAGCATCAAACTCCACTTGCTGATCCTGCAGATAGATGCTGCCATCCTTGCGAATGGAAAGCGTCAGCGGTTCGGTCTGGCTGGAGAGCGGCTTGGCCGTGCTTTCTGGCAAATCGAGCGGAACACCCACCGTCATCATTGGCGCAGACACCATGAAAATGATGAGCAACACCAGCATGACGTCGACCATTGGCGTCACGTTAATTTCAGCAACAGGCCTGTGGCGCATAGCACGGCGCGCACCGCGCCTGCGTGACGTTCCTGGAGACCCCATCGAGCCCATACCCATAGATTAACCCCTTTCGTCCATCAGACGCGACAGGATCGCGGAGAACTCATCGGCAAAGCCTTCAAGGCGCATGGCGTGCTGGGAGGCGATCGACGCCAGCTTGTTATAGGCAATAACCGCAGGAATAGCGGCAACCAGACCAATTGCCGTTGCAAACAGGGCTTCGGCAATACCGGGGGCAACCACGGCAAGGGACGTATTTTTGGATGCAGCGATGCCCTGAAACGCGCTCATAATGCCCCAAACCGTACCAAACAGACCAACAAAGGGCGCCGCCGAGCC
This sequence comes from uncultured Cohaesibacter sp., assembly GCF_963678225.1. Lineage (NCBI taxonomy): Bacteria > Pseudomonadati > Pseudomonadota > Alphaproteobacteria > Hyphomicrobiales > Cohaesibacteraceae > Cohaesibacter > uncultured Cohaesibacter sp. The sequence continues at coordinate 259,241 of NZ_OY782764.1, forward strand.
AACGGTTGCCAGAAACAGCAAGCGTTTTTCCAGTCGATCCACCTCGCGGGACAAGGTCACATCAAGCACCTTTTCAAGGCGCGCTGGCAAACCGGCAACCGAACGGGCCTGTCCCTCGAAACTGCGTTTCCATTCGCGCATCGCGGCAACGAACAGCGCCGCCATGGCATGATTGGGACGCCCCGAAAGCGTCTGATAGAGGTCTTCAAGAGATTGCCCGGACCAAAAGACCTTTTCAAACCGGTCCATCTGTCGCTTGGTGCGCGTGTAAAGCAAACTCTTGTCGATGATGATCGCCCAAGACCAGACCGACGCAGCCATCAAGCCAACCATCACGAGCTTGACCACAATATGAGCCTGCATGAACAGGGTCATCAGCGATACATCGGTAGTGGCATTGGCAAGGGCTGTTTGCACAACCTCATTGGGCATGAAACTTAGTCCTTTCTAGCGCATGTCCTCATCTCGCCCCATCCGGCAAGAAAAGGGTCATGAGTGAAACCATGCATAAAAACCGGGTTTGCGGAGAGATCCGGCAAATCAACTTGCCACGGTCCACACCGCAACCATTCTCAAACAGGCACAACCGACCGGCCCCGGCTTGACCTTCCAGCGACAGCATTTGTCAGCAGAATTTGTCAAAACTAGGGTCGGTGCGTGCGCACAACCATAATGGGCGCACCCTTTGACAAGGCACGATTATGGTTAATGAAAGTTTAAGTAAAGTGAACAGAACCGAAAGGAAAGGCTCTGATGCGGAGAAATTCAACCCTCAGGGGACCAAAATTTTTCTCATCTTTTCAGGCAAACGACGGGGTTTTCCCTCACGAGTGATGGCAACAACGGTCACTTGTGCAGTAAACAGCACCTCTTCGCCACGCAAGATCTGCTGATCGAGTATCATGCGCGCGCCCTTGATGGTGTTGATGCGCGTCTCGACCTTCAGAATATCATCGATATGGGCAGACCGCAGATAGTTGATATCCATATGACGCACGGCCAAAGCCAGCCTCTCGCCATTCTCGCCACTATCAAGTGCGCTATGCTGCACCCCCAGAAGCCGGATATAGTCAGAGCGCCCGCGTTCAATAAACCGCAGGTAGGAGGCATGATAGACGATACCGGAAAAGTCTGTGTCTTCGTAGTAAATCCGGATCATCTGCTGATGTCCGTAGTCAGTCAATCGACCGGCAAGATCTGGCCAGTCGCCTTCATTGCGATGCTCAGGCATCATCAATTCCTTCAGCAAACAGACCCATTTGTGGAGGAGTGTCTTTCTGAGGCACAGCCAACCCAAGATGGGCAAAAGCCTTGGGCGCCAACAGACGTCCACGCGGTGTGCGCTGGATGAATCCCTGCTGGATCAAATAAGGCTCTATTATCTCTTCAATAGCGTCCCGAGGTTCCGAGAGCGCTGCGGCTATGGTCTCTACTCCAACCGGACCACCGCCAAAGGAGGTGGCGATCAAGGTCAGGTACCGTCTGTCTAGGGCGTCAAGCCCCTCATTGTCAACTTCGAGCATCTGCAGGGCGCGGTCAGCCAATTCACGACTGATTTCACCACCGGCCTGAACGATGGCGACATCTCGCACGCGCCGCAGAAGTCTGCCAGCAATACGGGGGGTTCCGCGCGAACGGCGGGCAATTTCAGTTGCTCCGTCCCGGGTGATGGATACTCCCATCAAACGAGCCCCACGTGTGACAATATATTCCAGTTCTTCCACAGTATAAAAATTAAGCCGCACCGGAATCCCGAAGCGATCCCGCAATGGCGTGGTCAGAAGCCCCAACCGCGTTGTCGCCGCAACAAGGGTGAATTTGGCAAGATCAATCTTCACTGAGCGGGCCGCAGGCCCCTCTCCGATGATCAGATCGAGCTGGAAGTCTTCCATCGCCGGATAGAGAATTTCTTCCACCGCCGGATTAAGCCTGTGGATTTCATCGATAAAGAGAACGTCATTCTCTTCCAGATTGGTCAGCAGAGCGGCCAGATCCCCCGCCTTGGCGATGACAGGACCGGACGTGGATTTGAAATTCACGCCCAACTCGTGGGACACGATCTGAGCCAGCGTCGTCTTGCCCAGCCCCGGAGGGCCAACAAAAAGAACATGGTCAAGCGCTTCCTTGCGCGTGCGGGCCGCTTCAATGAAAATCGAAAGATTGGCCCGCGCCTGCGCCTGCCCGACGAAATCATCCAGCATCTGCGGTCGCAGGGCCCGATCCGTATCTTCCTCGCGAGTGCCCGCCGCAACGAGGCGCTCTTCCTCTTCAATCATTGGCTAAGCTCCTTGAGCGCATGACGAATGAGAGCAGCGGTACCCAGCCCCTCCCCTTCCCGCTTGATGATGGTGGCGACCGCTGCACCTGCCTGAACCTGAGAATAGCCCAGATTGGAGAGCGCCGAAACCGCCTCTGCCATGGCTTTTGGCGCGCCAACGGCATCGATCTCGGCCTGCAGATTGGCTACGGCCCCATCGGTTGCAGCAAGGCTCGGCGTCTTGTCCTTCAGCTCGGAGACAATCCGCTGGGCCACCTTGGGCCCGACACCGGGAGAGCGGGCAACCATGGTTTTGTCCTGCAGGGCAATGGCCGAGGTCAATTCGGAAATCTTGAGGGTCGAGAGAATGGCCAAAGCCACCTTCTGCCCTACCCCTTGCACAGTTGTCAAAAGCCGGAACCAGTCCCGTTCAAGCGCTGTTGCGAAGCCGAAAAGCTTGATCTGGTCTTCCCGCACATGGGTTTCGATCAGAACCGTCGCAGCTTCCCCGATCGAAGGCAAGGATTGCAAGGTCTGGTTCGAGCAATGAACCTCATAGCCAACACCACCGACATCAACGATGACATAGCCATCAGCATATTCATCGATCAACCCCTTGAGCTTGCCAATCATCGGGCACTGTCCTCATCTTCAACTAAGCAATCTTATAGGTCTTCTGCCCGCGCTGATGCGCGTGACAAATGGCGATGGCAAGCGCATCGGCCGCATCCTCGCTATCGAAATGGGCCTTGGGCAGCAACATCTTGACCATGGTCTGCACCTGATTCTTGTCCGCATGCCCCACCCCAACAACGGTTTTCTTGACCGCGTTGGGCGCATATTCAGACACAGGCAGCCCGAGCTGCGCCGGTGCCAGCAGGGAAATGGCCCTTGCATGCCCCAGCTTCAGAGTCGCTGTCGCGTCCTTGTTGACAAAGGTCTGCTCGACAGCCACCTCCTGTGGCTCATATTTCTGCAACACACTCATGACCCCGTTGTGCAATTGAAGCAGACGGGTCGCAAGGTCGCTCTTGCCCTCTGATGTGATCAGGCCCGAGCCGACAAAGATCAGCCGGTTGTTGATCACGTCAATGGCGCCCCATCCGGTTTTGCGCAATCCGGGGTCGAAGCCAACGATTCTGGTAGGATGCTCTCTCATGCCTCATGCATAGCTCAAGAATATGAACAATACCAGAACAAACAAAAGCCATGGGCTCTAAACTCACAAGCACCGATCAACAAAAACCCCACAGCGTTGCTCCGCTGCAGGGTTCAAATCTGTTTCGCATCTTGAAAAGAAAGCCTCAGCCTTCCAGAGACGCAGCCACTTCATCGCTCATGGTGAAGTTTGAATAGACATTCTGTACGTCGTCATCATCTTCCAGAACGTTGATCAGCTTCATGATCTTTTCGGCTTTTTCAGCGTCAACATCGATCTCGTTCTGTGGTTTCCAGATAGCTTTCTGGGATTCGGCTTCCTTGCCGAAGGCCTCTTCCAAAGCCTTGCCCACATCATTCATGTCTTCAAATGTGGTATAGATGGTGTGCCCTTCTTCGTCGCTGACCACGTCATCAGCGCCAGCTTCGATAGCAGCTTCCAGGACAGTATCTGCATCACCAACCTCTGCCGGATAATAAATTTCACCGACGCGATCGAACATGAAGGCAACCGAGCCGGTTTCCCCCAAAGACCCGCCACTTTTGGTAAAGGCTGCACGCACGTTGGAAGCAGTACGGTTGCGGTTATCGGTCAGGGCTTCAACAACAAGTGCCGTGCCTGCCGGGCCATAGCCTTCATACCGGACTTCATCGAAGTTGCCTTCATCACCGGCTTCAGCCTTCTTGATGGCACGGTCGATATTATCCTTGGGCATGGACTGGCCACGCGCGTTCTGAATAGCCAGACGCAAACGGGCGTTCGAATCCGGATCTCCGCCACCCATTTTCGCGGCAACGGTAATCTCCTTGGAAAGTTTGGAGAACAGCTTGGACCGCTTGGCATCCTGTGCGCCCTTGCGATACATGATGTTCTTGAATTTTGAATGGCCTGCCATATCCTACATTCCGTATAATCTTTGGTCGTCGCGCGTCCTACGCAGTATTTGCTGCCGGTCATGCCACACTATGGCGGCAAAGATCAAGTGACCTTGGCACACGAGACTGGTTAGTTTGGTTCAATTTCCGCTCTTTTCCCAGAAACTCGGGATATGTCGGGATAATTGGCCACCGATCCGAAGAGGTTCAGCAGCCAGTGCCAGTCCGGTGCGATCATCCGTATCAACAGCAAAACCACAAAGGGTCGCCTCGCCCAGAGCTGGCGTGTAACGCGAAGAAGAGACCTTGCGCAAAAAGCGCTGAACGGGTTCTTCCTTGTCCATGCCGAGCACGGAATCATAATCACCGCACATGCCAGCATCGGTCAAATAGGCCGTTCCAGTTGGCAAAATCCGGTGATCAGAGGTTGGGGTATGGGTGTGGGTGCCCACCACCATGCTGACGCGGCCATCGCAAAAATATCCCATCGCCTGCTTCTCGGACGTCGCTTCAGCATGAAAATCAAGAATGATCGCATCGGCAAATTCGCCCAATGGGCAATCGGCAAGCGCCTTGTCCACCGCATGAAACGGGCAATCGAGCGCATCCATATAGACCCGCCCCATTGCATTCATGACCAGCACAGAAGCGCCATTTCGGGCATGGTAGAGATTGGCTCCCTTGCCCGGAACGCCTTTGGGAAAGTTGATCGGACGCAGAAAGGCCGGCTGGCGCTCGCAATAGACCATTGCGTCGCGCTGATCCCAGACATGGTTGCCTGTAGTAATGACGTCGGCGCCCGCATCAACCAGATTCTGCACAATTGTTTCGGTGATACCGAAACCGCCTGCTGCATTCTCGCCGTTGATCACGACGAAATCGAGACCATATTGCTCGATCAGCCCCGGAAGTTTTTCTTCTACAATAGCCCGCCCGGACCGTCCAACAATGTCCCCAATAAACAGCAGTCGCATGAATTCCCGCTCAATCTAACCGGCGCTGTCTCTCAATTAGGCCGGAACAACAATTTCTTTTTCAGTCAAAATGGCATCTAGCGGAAGGTCATACTCTCCAACGGGTATCTTGTCCAGTTGCTGCAAGGCAAAAGCCAACCCCACCAGATAGGGCTTGGAATTCTGGATGATGCGTTCGGAGATATAGCGGTCATAATGGCCAGCACCATACCCCAAGCGGTTGCATTGCGCATCAAAGGCCAAGAGGGGCATCAAGAGACAATCAGGAAAAACCTCCGGAGCATCGACCTTTGGCCCTACGGTGCCGTAGCCCGCATCAACCAGTTCGGCCCCATCATCCCAGCGCCGGAAGATCATGCCCGTAGCGCCGACTGTCACTGGCAGGGCAAGACGCAACCCCTTCTCGCGCAAGGGCCGCTCGAGCAAAGACACATCGACCTCGGACTGGACCGGCCAGAACAGGCCGATGCAGCCGTCATCAGGCACCATATCCCAATCCAGATAATTGATGAGATTGTCACAGATCTGCTTGCTTGCAACAGCATGCTGTTCGGCGGGAATGGCATTTCTGGAGGCGCGCATCTGGCGCCTTGCATCCCGCTTGCGGTCTCTTGTTGCTACGTCGTCCATCGGTCGATTACCAGCTTATTGTAAAAGAGCGGCAAGCCCCAAAAGGACCGCCGCTCCAAAACTGAAGCCGCAACGACCGTCGACGCTTTCATGATCCTGGGACACCTGAATTACAGGTGGGTGCCAGTTGAAACGGACCACGGTCCAGATCAGCGCCAGCTCCCGTTCGGATCTTTAAGGCCCCGAGGAAAAGTTGCATCTAACGCGAAGTGCAGCAAGCTTATCATATATAGAGGAATTGCTATCGAATTTCCAGTGCGATTGTTATCACATTAGCTTTCAAGCAGAACTTTCGACAGTTTCTCCAACTGTTCGGCCGCCTTGTCGATTCTTTCCGCAAGAGCTTCCTGATCCCCTTCAGATTTTTCCATCACCGCCGAGCGTGCATCCCGCAAGGCCGAAATCTCCTCATTGAGGGCTTTGACCTTGCCATCAGCTTCAGCCAGCAGATCCATCGCCATGATTCCGGCCATAACGGTCAGGCGTTGATCGCCAATTTCACCAAAGCTTTCCTTCAGCTGCTCTATCATGGCGTCAAAACGCCGCGACAATGCCAGCAGGTGCTCTTCCTGCCCATCTTCACAGGCCATCCGGTAGGCACGCCCGTTAATGCTGACACTGACTTGAACCATCTTTTACTCCAGCCGACCTTTGTGGCTGACCACGCATGTCATCCACCATGCCGGTCCAAAACGGCCCGGACTGATTCCATTGCTGCACCAAGCCTGCGGGACACTTCTTCACTGGCCCCTTCCAGCTTCTCGGTACGCTTCTTCTGCTTCTCCAGCGAGCCTGTCAGCTCCGATCGCTCTTGCGTCAAACGTTGCAGATCATCTTGCAGGGCCTTGACCGACAATTCTCTGGTCTGTCTCTTGTCAACCGATTGCGATAGTGCCTCGATTGCCCTGTCGAGTCTGCCCAAAGCCGCCTCTACCCGCGCATTTTCACTCATATAGCCCCCAAACTCACACGAAACGGCCCATTTTCCTTGCCTTCCGGCCTTGCGACCGGCTGCGGCCGAAAGAGGTATAAAACCGATATGGTCTCACCCCCAGCTGCGCCAGGCTGCTGCAAAACCGGCTTACAGATAACCGGAAATTTTGTTTTTACCAAGTCGAAGATGCTTTCAGCGTTCTTTCCCCAGGCAGAACCATCAAACATCACGCCACCAGACATGGGATTTGCGGGAAGAAAACAGCCACCGATGAACAGAATCAGACAGGCAAACCACGCAAGAATCCTTACATGATTTAAATCTAGGAGACATAATCTAACTTCGTCAATGGCCCCGACTCTTCAACAGTCCAAGTCCACAGACGAATAAAACTGGACCGTATATCATGCATATTCTGCTGTTTTGACGGATTGCCCTTTCGGGCGCATTGACTCTCATCCCCTTGATGTTAAATGTCAGGGCGTTTGTAAAACGCCTCTGTCTGCCGGGCTTGCTAAGTGGCAAGGCAGTTCCTGTTTAACCAGATTGCGTTCGATTGTAGACACGACGATGGACAATTCTATTATATGTCCAAGTCGTAGGCATTGAACAACATCCAGAAGCAGAGTTCATGAACAACATGGATAAACAGACTCGCATGGCGCATGCGATCCGCTTTCTTTCAATGGATGCCGTTGAGAAAGCAAACTCCGGACACCCAGGTCTTCCAATGGGTGCAGCGGACGTTGCTACCGTTCTTTTCACCAAATTCATGAGATTTGATCCCACCAGCCCCAAATGGGCTGACCGCGATCGTTTCGTGATGTCTGGCGGCCACGGTTCAATGCTGCTTTATTCCCTGCTGCATTTGCTGGGATATGAAGACATGTCCATTGAGGATTTGGCCAACTTCCGTCAGTTGGGTGCCAAAACGGCCGGCCATCCTGAATATGGTCATGCCGCAGGCATCGAAACGACAACCGGCCCTTTGGGTCAGGGCATTGCCAATGCTGTCGGCATGGCGATCACGGAAAGACTTTTGTCAGCCAAATTCGGCGACGAGCTTGTCAACCACCGGACCTATGTCATGGCTGGTGACGGGTGCCTTATGGAAGGCATCTCTCAGGAAGCCATCGCATTGGCAGGTCATCTCAAGCTCAACAAGCTTGTTCTGCTGTGGGACGACAACAACATCACCATCGATGGCAATGTCAGCGTCTCCGACTCCACCGACCAGCACGCACGCTTCAAAGCCAGCAACTGGAACACCATCAGCGTTGATGGCCACGACCAGGCTGCCATCGCTGCGGCCATCGAGGAAGCTCAGAAGAGCGACAAGCCGACCATGATCGACTGTAAGACAGTGATCGGCTTTGGCTCTCCAAACAAGGCTGGCACCAACAAGGTGCACGGCGCTCCCCTAGGCGCAGACGAAATCGCAGCCACCCGCGAAGCGCTGGGCTGGGATTGTGAACCGTTTGAACTGCCTGCAGACATTCGCGATGCATGGCGCATTGCCGGCCTCAATGCCGCGCAGGCCCATAAAGAATGGCAGAAGCGGCTGGAAGCTACGGATTCTGAAGTCCGTGCAGAGTTCGAACGCCGCATGCGTGGCGATCTGCCATCCGGCTTCGAAGATGCCATGGCTGCTTACAAGAAGTCTCTGGCTGAAGAACCAAAGAATGTGGCAACCCGCAAAGCTTCCGAAATGGCGCTTAACGTCATCACCGAAGCCGTGCCGGAAACCATTGGCGGCTCTGCTGACCTCACAGGTTCCAACAACACCAAGACCCCGTCAACCGAATCGGTCACGCCTGACGATTTCTCCGGTCGCTACATGAACTGGGGTATTCGCGAGCATTGCATGGCCTCTGCCATGAACGGCATGGCTCTGCATGGCGGCGTCATTCCTTACGGCGGCACCTTCCTGGTCTTTGCGGACTATATGCGTGGTGCAATGCGGCTGTCTTCTCTGATGGAACAGCGGGTCATCTATGTCCTGACCCATGATTCCATTGGTCTTGGCGAAGATGGTCCAACCCACCAGCCGGTTGAAACCCTTGCTTCCCTGCGCGCCATCCCGAATATGCTGGTCTTCCGTCCGGCAGACGCGATGGAAACCGCAGAATGCTGGGAACTGGCAATCAAGGCAGACAAGAATCCAAGCTCCATGGCACTGACCCGTCAGGGTCTGATACCATATCGCACCGAATATTCCGAAGAGAATCTCTGCGGCCGCGGTGCCTATGTTCTGTCTGACTGCGATGGCGATGCTGACGTATCGATCTTTGCTTCCGGCTCTGAAGTTGAAATCGCCATGGCTGCACAGGCAGCATTGGCAGAGCAGGATATTCTGGCCCGCGTGGTTTCCGTACCATGCTTTGAGCTTTTCGAAGCGCAGTCAGAAGAGTATAAGAAAGATATCCTGGGCGAAGCCAAGGTCAAAGTTGGCATTGAAGCAGCCCTTCGCATGGGATGGGATCGCTTTATCGGCTCGGACGGCATCTTTGTTGGCATGGACAGCTTCGGCGCTTCCGGCCCTTATAAAGAGCTGTACGAAAAATTCGGCATCACCTCCGACAATGTTGTCGCGAAGGTTGTCGAACGCCTAAAATAAGCGTAAATACCTATAAAGAGCACCTGATTGGCAGGAAAAAAATGATTTTTTCTGCCAATTCGCTTAACAGCGATGTTGAATTGTCATACGACAAAAGTATATTGTCCACCTAATATGAGATCGATCAAAGCGCGGACATAAACCCTCTTATATCACGCGTTCATCAAGTTGATCTAAGTGCAAGACCGGCTCGATAAGAAAAAGTGCCGGCTAAATCAGGAGAAAGTCATGACTGTAAAAGTGGCGATCAATGGTTTCGGTCGTATTGGCCGTAACGTGCTTCGTGCTATCATCGAATCCGGCCGTACCGACATCGAAGTTGTTGCAATCAACGATCTGGGCCCGGTTGAAACCAACGCTCACCTCGTACGTTTCGACTCTGTACATGGCAAATTCCCTGGCACCGTTACCGTTGACGGCGACACCATTGACGTAGGCCGTGGCCCGATCAAGGTAACCGCCATCCGCAACCCTGAAGAACTGCCTTGGGGCGAACTGGGTGTTGACGTTGCAATGGAATGCACCGGTATCTTCACCGCCAAGGAAAAAGCTTCCATGCACCTGACCGCTGGTGCAAAACGCGTTCTGGTTTCTGCTCCTGCAGCAGGCGCTGACAAAACCATCGTTTTCGGTGTCAACCACGACTCCCTGACTGCAGATGACCTGGTTGTTTCCAACGCATCCTGCACCACCAACTGCCTGTCTCCGGTTGCTTACGCACTGAACGAAGCTGTTGGCATCGAAAAAGGCTTCATGACCACCATTCACTCCTACACTGGTGACCAGCCTACCCTCGACACCATGCACAAAGATCTGTATCGCGCACGCGCTGCTGCTCTGTCCATGATCCCAACCTCTACCGGTGCTGCTAAAGCTGTTGGTCTGGTTCTGCCAGAACTGGCTGGCAAACTGGACGGCGTTGCAATCCGCGTTCCTACCCCGAACGTATCTGTTGTCGACCTGGTATTCGAAGCCAAAAAAGACACCACTGTTGAAGAAGTCAACGCAGCAATCAAGGCTGCTGCCGACGGCAAACTGGCTGGCGTTCTGGGCTACACCGATCTGCCAAACGTTTCTTCCGACTTCAACCATGACAGCCACTCTTCCATCTTCCACATGGATCAGACCAAAGTCATGGACGGCCGCATGGTTCGTATCCTGAGCTGGTACGACAACGAATGGGGCTTCTCCAACCGTATGGGCGACACTGCAGTCGCAATGGCTAAACTCATCAAATAATTGATGACAGCCTTTTCTGCCGGAGCAATCCGGCAGAATGTGAAATTTTCAAAGGCGCTGTTTTAGAGACAAAACCGGACTAGCGGTTTTTAGTCCGGGAACAGCGCCTTTTCTACTTCATGAGCGGCAGACATGCCGCGCCTGCAACAGGCACCATGGGTAGGCACCCGACCTGAAGCCTTGTCCGGCCCCAAAAGGACCGAGAAGCTTCAATCAGACACACAGCCGACATGGCTCGGCCAGACTGTAGGATCATCCAATGGCGAATTTCAAAACCCTTGATGATGTAGAACTGAGCGGCAAGCGCGTGCTCGTTCGCGTTGACCTGAACGTCCCGATGAAAGATGGCGAAGTCACCGATACCACCCGTATCGACCGCATCGTACCGACCCTTTCCGAAATTTCCGAAAAAGGCGGCAAGGTCATCATCCTTGCTCACTTTGGTCGCCCCAAGGGCGAAAAGGTTCCGGAAATGAGCCTCAAGCAGGTTGTTCCGGCTCTGTCCAAAGCCCTCAAGATGCCTGTTGGCTTTGCAGAAGACTGCATCGGCGATGTTGCCAAGGCTGCCATCGACAACATGGCCAACGGCGACGTCCTCGTTCTGGAAAACACCCGCTACTACAAGGGCGAAGAAAAGAACGATCCTGAATTTGCTGCACAGCTGGGTGCCAATGGCGACCTGCTGGTCGCAGACGCATTCTCCGTTTCCCACCGTGCGCACGTTTCCACCGAAGGCCTGTGCCACCATATGCCAGCAGTTGCCGGTCGCACCATGCAGCAGGAACTTGAAGCTCTTGATTCCGCTCTGGGTACGCCAAACCGTCCTGTTCTGGCTGTTGTAGGCGGCGCCAAGGTTTCCACCAAGATTGACCTGCTCGAAAACCTCGTCACCAAAGTTGACGGTCTGGTAATCGGCGGCGGCATGGCCAACACCTTCCTGGCCGCTCAGGGCAAAGACGTTGGCAAATCCCTTTGCGAACATGATCTGGCTGAAACTGCAAAACGCATTCTGGTCGCAGCTGAAAAAGCTGGCTGTGAAATCGTCCTTCCAACCGACGCTCTGGTTGCCAAGGAGTTCGCTGCCAACGCACCGTACGAAGTGCTCGACGTGGACAGCATCCCGGCTGACGGCATGATGCTCGACGTTGGACCGAAGTCTGTTGAAGCTGTTGTTGCATGGATCAAGAAAGCCAACACCGTTGTCTGGAATGGCCCGCTCGGCGCGTTCGAAATCGAACCATTCGACACCGCAACCGTTGCAGCAGCACAGGCAGCCGCAGAAGAAACCAAAGCTGGCAAGCTGACCTCTGTTGCCGGTGGTGGTGACACGGTTTCCGCGCTCAACCATGCTGGCGTTTACGATGACTTCTCCTACATCTCCACCGCTGGTGGTGCATTCCTCGAATGGATGGAAGGCAAGGCTCTTCCGGGTGTTGAAGTTCTCAAAGCCTGATTAATGGGGTATTTGCCCCATTCTCAATGATCAAAAAGGTGCGCCAATCAACCGATTGGCGCATTTTTTATTTCCCGAGCCGTTCGCGCTCTTGCAACAGCCCCACTTTTGCGAGATATGAGAGCGAAGCAACAAACCGTCCAACCATCGATAGGTCACATCATGGAGCCCACCCAGATTTATCTCGTCACCCCGCGGCACATTGATCTGGAAACATTCCCGGCCCAATTGCAAGCCGCCATGGATGGAGGCGATATCGCAGCCCTGTTGATCGATTGCGAAACAAACAACGACAACGAGCTGCAGAAAATCACCCAGACCATCGCCCCCATGGCGCAAAAGCACGACATCGCCGTGGTGTTGCGCGGGGATTCCCGCGTCGCTGGTCGCACCAAATGTGACGGCCTGCATATTGATGGCGATCTTACCGACATCCAGAATGGTGTCGAAGACTATGCCAATCGCTTCATGCTCGGCGCAGAGGGTGGCAACAAGCGCCACACGGCAATGGAAATCGGCGAAAGCGGCATTGATTATATCATGTTCGGTCGTCTGGACGCGCCAACTATGGATACGATTCACGAAAAGTCGCTGGATATGGCCGACTGGTGGTCCACTCTGTTCGAGGTGCCCGCGGTGATTATCGGCGGTTCTGATCTTTCCGAATGCGCAAAAGTCTCGGCCATGGGCATTGAATTCATCGCCCTGCGCGAAGCCATCTGGGACCATGAAGCCGGTCCGCAGGTTGCCGTGAGCGAAGCATGCGCCCTGCTTGCAGAAGGCGCCAAGGAACAATCCTGAGCCAACCTCTCATCCCGCAAAGATGAGAGCGACACAGAATGGCCGAATTTGGTTGCCAAACAAGAGCCGAACGGGCCCATGGACGGCCCACAGCAAACGACGTCAGATTACATGGTCATGCTTTCCAAACTGAATGCTGCGCCAAGCGCAAGCCGATTGACTATCCGCGCTTTCTTGCGCAAATGTCTGAGTGCATCGCTTGCATCAGCCCTGACGCTGTGCATAGCCCCCGCATGGGCTGCGCAGACTGCCCCTGAGGTCAGCCAGCCAGCAGACGCTGGCGAGCAATTGACAACACCAATCGGGGCTGCACCGGAAGACGGCTCAAAAGTCCCTTATGTGTTTGATGGCTCAGCTTCGATTACCGATCCGAGCAATCCGTTTGATGTGCCCCGCTTTGTGCTGAAGAAAACGTCGGCCTATTCTGCCTACCAGCGAGGCTTCTATCTCACGGCCTTTGCGCTGGCCACAAAACTGGCCGGTATGGATGACATCCATGCCCAGACATTGCTAGGAGAGCTGTATCTGAAAGGGATCGGCGTCGAGCAAGATCTGAAGGAAGCAGCAAACTGGTTTGAACTTGCCGCCGACAGAGGCGATAGGGAAGCCCAGTTCAACATCGGCCTGCTCTATGCGCAGGGGCAGGGCGTTGAGAAAAACCTCGACAAGGCTCTCGCCTATTTCCGGAAGGCTGCCGAGCAAGACCAGAAAAATGCTCAATTCAATCTGGGCCTTCTCTATCTGCGCGGACAGCTGGTGGAAAGAGATATCACCAAAGCCATGGACCTGCTGACCAAATCCGCCCAGCAGGGTGTCGCAGCAGCGCAATATACCCTGGCCAATCTTTACCAGTCGGATTTTTTCCCTGCACCCAACCTCGATCAGGCCGCCTACTGGATGCAGCGCGCCGCACAGGGTGGCTTTCTGGATGCACAACTGGAATTTGGCCTGATGCTGTTCCACGGAAAAGGCGTTCGACAGGATTTCTCCGCCGCTCGTGCATGGCTCAAGCAGGCCGCCGATGCAGGCAGCATCCTTGCGCAGAACCGCCTTGCCCGCATTCTAGCACGTGGCTATGGCCAGTCAGCAGATCCTATCGATGCAGCAAAATACTATCTTTTGTCCAAGCGTGCAGGCAAAAGCGATGATTGGCTTGAGAAGTTTTTCCAGGAGCTGCCCGACAAGGAAAAGCAGTTGGCAATAAATGCCCTCAAGGCACATACCCTTTGGTAGCCCATTCTCGCCTCCGGCATCAAAGAAGAGAGCAAATTTACCAAAATTGAGAGACTTTAGGCAGTTTTTAGCCGGAAACTCTGCCAAAAGCCTTGCAAATGCACCCTGAATATGGTCCTACAGGGCCACCTGCCCCGAAGATCATTCTCGATTTGATCCGTACGGGGCCTTTTCACCCTATGGCATTTTTACAGGATCGCTGCAGCCGTTCTCGTCTCGCGTCCTGTCAGCAAGATGGTTTGTTATGAAGATCAATGGCAACGAAATCCGTCCTGGCAACGTAATCGAACATCAGAGCACGATCTGGGTCGCGGTGAAAGTAAATGCAGTCAAGCCAGGCAAAGGCGGCGCATTTGCTCAGGTTGAGCTGAAAAACCTACTCGACGGCCGCAAACTCAACGAGCGTTTCCGCGCCAGTGAAACCGTTGAACGCGTGCGTCTTGAGCAAAAGGATTTCACGTTCCTCTATGAAGAAGGTGAGAATCTGGTATTCATGGATACCGTTTCCTACGAACAGCTTGAACTGAACAAGGATTTTGTCGGTGAGCGCGCCGCATTCCTGCAGGACGGCATGCCTGTCGTTGTAGAACTGTATGAAGAAAAGCCGATCGGCATCGACCTTCCCGATCAGGTAACTCTGGAAGTGACCGAAACCGAGCCGACCATCAAGGGCCAGACCCAGTCGTCTTCCTACAAGCCAGCAATGCTTGAAAATGGCGTTCGCTGCATGGTCCCTCCGTTCGTCACCACCGGTGAAAAGATCGTGGTGGACACCAACGAAATTGAATATGTGAAGCGCGCTGACTAAGCTCGCTTGTCAACCTGGCCGATCATGATTGGCCTTCGCAATCCTTACGGCGCGTCGCTTGAGTAAAATCGTCGACGCGCCTTGTTTTACATGGTGCATAGCCGCTTCACTGCCAAACGGGCAGTCAGGAGTATGCACCAGCCGCTTATCTGGGAACTTAAAGACAATGGCACGCTCTGCTCTTCTCAATGTTATGGTTCAAGCCGCCCTCAAGGCAGGCCGCCGACTGGCTCGAGATTTCGGCGAACTGGAAAATCTTCAGGTCTCCCGCAAGGGCCCGGGCGATTTCGTCTCGAATGCCGATCTGCAATCGGAAAAAATTATTTCCGATGAGTTGAGAAAGGCCCGTCCGAATTTCGGCTTCCTCAGAGAGGAAAGCGGCGAGGAAGAGGGCATCGACAAGAGCCATCGCTGGATCATCGATCCGCTGGACGGCACCACGAACTTCCTGCACGGCATTCCCCTGTTCGCAATCTCCATTGCGCTGGAACATGAAGGCCGCATCATTGCCGGGGTTATCTACAATCCGGCAACCGATGATCTCTACACTGCAGAGCGCGGCCGTGGCGCCTTCTATAATGACCGTCGCATGCGCGTTGCGGCCCGTGACGATTTTCATGATTGCGTCATCGGCACCGGCGTTCCGCATCTAGGCCGTGGCAAGCACAAGCCTTATCTGGAACAGCTGGAAAAGGTTATGGCAGACGTCTCCGGCATCCGTCGACTTGGTGCAGCATCCCTGGATCTGGCCTATGTGGCATCTGGCCGCTTTGATGGCTATTGGGAAGAAGCACTGAACGCCTGGGACATCGCAGCAGGCATCATCATGGTGCGCGAAGCCGGTGGCTTTGTAACGGACATCAATGGCGGCGACAAAATGCTGGAAAATGGCTCTGTCATTGCTGGCAATGAACTGATCCGCACACGCCTTGAAAAGACCCTGAAGAAATAGCCCCGAACGGACGCATTTCGAAGCATACTTTCAAGACCTCAAAAGAGACCGCCTTATCGGCGGTCTTTTTTTGTGCCATCCCCCGAGCCAAGGCTCCGCTTTGCTCCATGAGCAAGGATAGCCAAGGACGGAAATTCATCCTCCTTCAAGGGCAACAAAGAGAAAGGCATGCCACCAAACCGGCCTTTAATATACCAATATTCGAAATCCACGAAATAATCATGAAAACGCTCGATAATTTGACTTAAGTCGAATATAAGAAAGTATAAAAGGATTATGGTGATGCCAATCTGCACTGCATCACACCCTTCCCTTCGTGGAGTAAATCAAGTGACTGAATTCACCCCTCTGGTTTCCTTTGCAGGCGGCACACTGATCGGGCTTGCCGCGGTTCTGCTGATGCTCTCATGGGGCCGCATTGCGGGCATGACGGGCATTCTAGCCGGCATCCTGCCGCCCCTTGGCAGCGACATGCGCTGGAAAGCG
Organism: uncultured Cohaesibacter sp.; assembly: GCF_963678225.1. Classification (NCBI taxonomy): domain Bacteria; kingdom Pseudomonadati; phylum Pseudomonadota; class Alphaproteobacteria; order Hyphomicrobiales; family Cohaesibacteraceae; genus Cohaesibacter; species uncultured Cohaesibacter sp. The sequence continues at coordinate 275,659 of NZ_OY782764.1, forward strand.
AGCTTTCTGGCGGGTGCAATTCTCGCCCCGCTTTTATATGAGGCAACCATCAGCGACATTGCCTATCAGATGCCCGTTTCCCTTGAAGCCCTGATCATTGGCGGCGTCATCACCGGTATCGGCGTTACCTTCGGCTCTGGCTGCACCTCCGGCCATGGCGTCTGCGGCCTCGCGCGCTTTTCACGCCGCTCCGCCGTGGCTGTTGTCATGTTCATGAGCTTTGCTTTCCTGACGGTCTTCCTCACACGTCATATCTTTTAAAGGACATCCCCATGCGTTATCTGGCAGCCGGCCTGATCGGAGCCATCTTTGGCCTCGGCATCATCACCTCGGGCATGGCAAATCCCGCCAAAGTGCTCAACTTCTTTGATTTGGCAGGCAGTTTCGACCCCAGCCTCGCCTTTGTCATGGCGGGCGCCCTCACCATTGCGGTTCCCGGTTACGCGCTCATCTTTCGAAAAATGCGCAAGCCTGTCTTTACGCCGAATTTCAATGTCCCAACCAATCGCACAATCGACCGCAAACTGGTAATCGGCTCATCCATCTTCGGCATCGGCTGGGGCATCGGCGGCTTTTGCCCGGGCGCATCCCTACCCGCCCTTGGTTTGGGACATCCGACAAGCTTCCTGTTCGTGCTCGCGCTGATCGCGGGAATCATGCTCGCGCAACTGATTCAGAAGGCACGGATCTTCGAACATTCCGCCTCGTCGGCACCCCCGATTTCCCTTACCGGCACCGCCGAAAAGATTCAGGATCACGCATAAGCCCTTGTTTGCGTCATCTTTCTGCCTCTGATTGCGTGTATAGTCCACAAGACCCCTTTTACTATTGGACGAAATTGGGCAAAGTTCTTGAGCTTGGCGTTAACCCTTCGTCAAGCTCTTGACCAGCTTTTCGCGTAACCGGAATCGGATGATGTCTAGCGAACTCGATCCTTACAAGCTTTCAAGCCCACAACGCTACTTGTGGCGCATGCTCATCTTCATTGGCGCAGCTGCCTTTGTTCCCATCATCCTGTACCGCCAGATCCTTGAAGCTTTCTGGAGCAACCCGCTTCTGAATGCGATGATCTTTTTCGTTCTGATCGTCGGCATTTTCCTTGCGCTGCGTCAGGTCGTGCGGCTGTTTCGCGAAGTCAAATGGGTCAATAATTTCCGCCTAGGTGATCCGGGGCTGGAAGTAGATCGCCCCCCAATCCTTCTGGCTCCCATGGCCACCCTTCTGGGAGACCGTGTAGGCCGCATGGCGATCAACACTTCGACCATGCGTTCCATTCTGGAATCGGTCGGCATGCGCCTTGATGAAGCCCGCGACATGTCGCGCTATTTCACCGGTCTTCTGGTGTTTCTCGGCCTTCTGGGCACCTTCTGGGGCCTATTGCAAACGGTGAGTTCCGTGGGCGATGTCATCAGTTCCCTTTCGGTCGCATCCAGCGATGTTGGCGTTATCTTCGAAGATCTCAAACAGGGGCTTGAAGCCCCATTGCAGGGCATGGGCACCGCCTTTTCCTCCTCGCTGTTTGGTCTTTCCGGCTCTCTCGTGCTTGGCTTCCTTGATCTGCAGGCCAGTCAGGCGCAGACCCGATTCTTTACCAATCTGGAAGACTGGCTCTCAACTGTCACCGACATCAATTTCGAAGATCTCGACAACAGCTATGGCGAAGCACTGGGCAATGGCGACAATGAACAACTGGTCGCCGTCCTAGAGCAACTCTCCCGCAAGATCGATCAGGCCGGAGAAGATGCCAAAACAGGTAGCGGCCGCAACGCGACATCAGCCATGGCCAATCTTGCCGAAGGCATTCAGGGCCTTGTTCAGCATTTGCGCTCCGAGCAGCAGTTGATGCGCGAATGGGCCGATCAGCAGGCAAGCCAGCAGGAAGAAGTCAAGGATGTGCTGGTCAAGCTCAATGACGTTCTGTCAAAAGCCAGCTCCAACAGGCAAAACTAGGCAACAGGGGTTCCCTTCACACCGTGAAGCAACGAGCCCATGATTGATGTGTGAGGAAGTAAGATGGGCCTGTCCCGTAATCGCCGCAGTGAACAAAGAGCCGACTATTGGCCAGGCTTTGTCGACGCCATGGCGACCTTGTTGCTTGTGCTCATCTTTCTGCTCACCGTTTTCATGGTGGCCCAGTTCTTCCTCAGTCAGGAAATCTCCGGCAAGGACACGGCACTCAATGAACTGAACAGCCAGATTGCCGAACTCACCGAATTGCTTGCGCTGGAACGTGCCAATGGGCAGGATATGGAAAGCTCGATAGCCACCCTTCAGGCCAGCCTTTCCAGTGCCGAGGCTGCGCGAGACCGCTTTGCCATGCAGCTTGAAACCCAGAAGGGGGATCAGGATAGTGCAGGCGGGCAGATTGCGACCCTGACCAATCAGCTGGAAAGTGAAAAAGCCATTTCCCAGCGAGCTCTGGCTCAGGTGGAATTGCTCAATCAGCAGATCTCTGCCCTGCGCCGCCAGATCGCGGCTCTGGAAGACGCTTTGGAGGCCTCTGAGACCCGTGACAGGGAAAGTCAGACCAAGATTGCCAGCCTTGGCAAACGCCTCAATATCGCGCTGGCCCAGCGCGTGCAGGAGCTATCGCGCTATCGTTCGGACTTCTTTGGCCGATTGCGGGAAATCCTTTCCCAGCGTTCAGACATCCGCGTCGTCGGCGACCGCTTCGTCTTCCAGTCCGAAGTGCTCTTCTCCTCTGGCGAAGATCGCATGAAAGCGGAAGGCGAGCAGGAACTAGACCATGTGGCAGAGGCCCTCCTGGAACTGATTCAGGATATTCCGGAAGAGATCGACTGGGTGTTGCGTGTCGACGGTCATACGGATAACCGCCCCATCAACAGTGCCCGCTTCCCTTCCAACTGGGAGCTGTCATCGGCCCGCGCCATTTCGGTTGTCAAATATCTGATTTCCAAGGGCGTGCCACCCGAGCGCCTCGTAGCCGCAGGCTTTGGTGAATTCCAGCCGCTCGAAGAAGGCGAATCGGACGAAGCCCTGCGCAAGAACCGCCGTATCGAATTCAAGCTAACCCAGCGCTAACAGGCAAAGATGCCCCATTATGGGGCATCCAGATCATGTCCTAGATCATCCATGCCAAACTGCAACTGTGCAAGACGGGCATAAAGCCCGCCTGCGGCGACAAGACTGTCATGGGTGCCCTGCTCCACCAGCGTTCCGCTTTCCAGCACCAGAATACGATCAGCCTTCTTTACCGTTGCCAGACGGTGGGCAATGACAATCGTCGTGCGCCCTTTCATCAGGTCGGCAAGGGCCAACTGCACATAGCGCTCGCTTTCCGCGTCCAAAGCGCTTGTGGCCTCATCCAACAGCAAAATCGGCGCATCCTTGAGGATTGCCCGCGCAATGGCCAAACGTTGCCGCTGACCACCCGAGAGTGTCACCCCGCGTTCCCCGACCATGGTGTCATAGCCCTCGGGCAATTGCGCAATGAAGTCATGGGCATGCGCTGCTCTGGCTGCCTCGATGATGGCTTCGCGCTCGGCCCCTTCCTGCCCCATGGCGATATTGTCGGCAATCGACATGGCGAAAATCACCGGTTCCTGCGGCACCAGCGCGATGGCGCTGCGCAGGACATTGAGATCCAGCCCCCCGATGGGTTGTCCACCAAGCAAAATGCGCCCCTTCTCGGGATCATAAAAGCGCATCAGTAGCTGAAAGACTGTGGTCTTGCCCGCCCCGGATGGCCCAACGATGGCCACCGTCTCCCCGCCAGCAATGGCAAAGGAGAGCGCAGAGAGCACCGGCTGCTCTTCCGATGAGGGATAGTGAAAATCCACCCCCTCAAATGCGACCGACAGGTTGGACGCCGTAACCAGAGGGCTTACCACTTGGGCATTTTTCACCAGCACCGGCTCGTCCAGCAACTCAAACAGCCGCTCGGCAGAGCCGGAAGCCTGCGATATCTCGCCCCAAACCTCGCTCATGCCGCCAAGGCCGGCTGCAGCCATGGTGGAATAGATAACGAACTGGCTAAGCGCGCCAGCAGAAAGCCGCCCGGCTGTCACATCATGGGCCGCATACCAGAGCACGGCCACGATCGAGGTAAAGATGACAAAGAAGGCAAAAGCCGTCAGCACGGCCCTCGCTCGGACAGAAGCCCGTGCCGCGCCGAAAGCGGCTTCAATATTGCTGCTGAAAACGGACTTGGCCCGCTCCTCCTGCGTGAATGACTGCAAGATCCGCATGGACCCGATGGCCTCTGTGGCGAAGGCCGAGCTGTCAGCCAACCGATCCTGCGCAAAGCGCTGTCGCCTGCGCACCCAACGCCCCAACAGCACCAGCGGAATGACAACGAAAGGAATCGCTCCCAGCACCAGCAGAGACATGCGCGGACTGGTTACCACCATCATCACTGCCGCGCCTGCAAACAGCAGGAAATTCCGCAGAGCCATGGAGGCGGACGCCCCGACGGCCGAGCGAATCTGGGTGGCATCAGCCGTCAGGCGCGAGACGATCTCGCCGCTGCGCACCCGATCATAGAATGCCGGCGAGAGCAGCGTCAGCTTAGCGAAAACAGCCGAGCGCAGATCATTGACCACACGCTCCCCCAGAATGATCACAAAATAATAACGACTGGCGGACATGAGCGCGAGCACGACCACAGCCAGAACAAGCAACATGGTGTAATGGTTCACATCGGCGATGTTATTCTCGGAGATGCCCCGATCAACAAATCCCCGTACGAGAATCGGCAGAGACAACGTCGCCAGAGAGGCAACAACAAGCGAAGCAAGAGCAGCCAAAACGAGCCCTTTATATTTCCAGGCAAATGGCGCCAACCGCCGCAGAGGCTGGAATCGAACCCTGGATTGGGAATTGGACTCGGTCATAAAGGCGCTCCCATAAAAGAAATGCTCGCAACAAGCAGGAAATCGAAGAAGGAATAAGCTTTTTTCACCCTCAAAGTAGGGAACAGGCTTGTATAACTCAACGCACTGCGGTATACGAACGCAAATTATTTTGATGGCTGTGTGGCGAGCCCGCCCGCAGCCTAGCTTTTTGGTTCCGCTTGATCGCTTAGCCCACGTGGCAGCATCATACCGGAACCATAGAATATGGTGGCCGGTTTCAGCCAGGCATATTCCGAACCTCAATTCAGATTGGCCGCAGGCAAAAGGATGTATCCTGTTGCAGGCCGGTTGACCCTAAGGACGTCCTGACGATGAAAAAAGATATCCATCCTGAATACCACACGATCAAAGTTGTCATGACCGATGGCACCGAATTCATGACTCGTTCCACCTATGGTTCCGAAGGGGATACCCTGAACCTGGACATTGATCCAACCTCTCATCCGGCTTGGACTGGTTCTTCCAACCAGCTGCTGGACCGTGGTGGCCGCGTTTCCCGCTTCAAAGACAAATTCGCTGGCTTCCTCGGCGCCTAAGCCGATCAGCCGCATTTGTTGTGCATTTGAAAACCCGATGTCATCTGGCATCGGGTTTTCTTTTTGTCTGGAAGCCTTGGCAAAGGCTCGACCCATGAGCGACCAGCTAAGAGCATTGTCTCGAAACAAAACAAAAGGGGCGCCAATTTGACACCCCTTTTTGATTCACTATCGATTTTGTAACAGAGGCCTATTCGGCGGCTCTTGCAGCAAAGGCATTGGCGATCATGCCGATCTGATCTCCAACCGGATTGGCCTGCACGATGTCTTCTCTGGTGTCTTCAGTATCGCGCTTGGAGTAGATGACCTCGTCAAGATGACGGATGCGCTTCTGCATATGCATGGACTGTTCAATCAGATCACGCAGGCGCGGCGGCAGTTCATCCCACCCCGGGCTATCCTTGGAAGAAGAGAGCCCATGCAGGCGAACCTTGTTTTTCTCTTGTCCAGCCTGCTCCAGCGTCATTTCGCCTTCATTCACCGCACGCTGCAGAAGCAGCCAGGATGCCATCTGCATCAGGCGCGTTGTCAGCCGCATGGATTCGGTAGCATAGGCAAGAGAAGCAACCCGCGGCAGGCTCTTTGCCTCGGAGCGCCCTTCCCCGTCCAGATAGTCGGCGGCTTCTTCTACCAGCGCCATACCATCACGAAACAGGGTTTTAAAACTATCGGAATCTGCAAGCTTTGCTCCAAAGGAAACCGGAGCCGTTATATTCGTTTGCTTACGCTTGTCGTTCATGTGACCTCCAAATGCCTGGTCATGCCTACCATGTCCGATGTGTCAAATTCAAACAGACATTACACCAAATTGTCATTTCGCAGAATAACAAGCACAAACCATGCCATCGACATTTTGCAATCTTGACAGATGCCCAGACCACTGAGAACAAGCCAATTTGGTCAGGTAACGTGCTGACTTTAGCAGAAACGATCTCACGGAGCCAATGATTCCCGCCGATCGTATAAAAGCGCACGGTCTGACCGGCCACGCCAAGCCATCACCAAAACAAGACACAAACAGCTCCATAATGAGACAGTGGTGATTTTACACGATTCCAGCAAAAGCCGGCGACAAGAAAATAAAAGTCAATTCAATTGGTTAACAATTCACTAACGCATTAGTTGCTTAACCTGAAAGGAAAGGAAAGGAAAGCACCCCCCAAGCCTTACCTGAATACCGGTTGATAAAATCCGACACGCAAAAAAAGAGCCGCAAGAGCGGCTCTCAGGAGTTAACAGGGAGGCGTCAAACAGAGTGACAGGAGCCACTCAAAATCCATAAAACATGGATAATATACTTTACACATATAATGCTTAATTTTTAGTTAACTTCAATTTTTTCCTTTATAAACTCAAATAGAGAACAAATTTAAGCACAACCAAACAAAATTAATTTCAACAAAAACTTACAAATACATCGAACTAAAAATTTTATACTTAAGGACTTCGACTTCCGATCCAGCCTACCCCTTAGGCCAATCTTAAGACCTAAAGCCTTTAAGCCATTGAGCGCATTCCCTAGATAAAGAATATCCGCTAGAAATGACACAATGTCACAAAACTCCAGTCAGACAGGAATGATCATGCAGGACGCAACGGAAATGAAAGCCATCATAGCCTCTGAGCCGGGAGGACCGGAAAAACTCCAAGTCATCACCCGCCCCGTTCCCACCCCCGCAGACGACCAGATACTGATCAAGGTCAAGGCAGCCGGAGTGAACCGTCCTGACTGCATCCAGAGGGCGGGCAATTATCCGCCCCCTCCGGGCGCATCCGATATTCTGGGACTGGAAGTCGCCGGAGAAGTCGTAAAAGTAGGTGCCAATGTCACTGACTGGAAAGTGGGAGATAGTGTCGCCGCTCTGGTCTCGGGTGGGGGCTATGCAGAATATTGCCTCGCGCATGCAGGCAGTGCACTTGAAATTCCCAAGGGTTGGAGCTTCACCGAAGCGGCCAGCATGCCGGAAAATATTTTCACCGTTTGGCATAATGTATTCCAGCGCGGCAAGCTAAGCGCAGAAGAAACCCTGCTGGTCCATGGTGGCTCGTCAGGCATCGGCCTCACAGCCATTCAGCTGGGCAAGGCCTTTGGCGCAAAGGTCGCAGTTACGGCTGGCAGCGACGAAAAATGTCAGGCCTGTCTCGATGCAGGTGCCGATCTTGCGATCAACTACAAGACCCAGGATTTCGTTACCGAAATCAAGAATTGGACCAACCGCAAAGGCGTGAATGTCATTCTTGACATGGTTGGCGGCGATTACATCTCTAAAAACTATGTCGTCGCAGCGGAAGAAGGACGCATCGTCCAGATTGCCTTCCTCAATGGCGGGGTCGTCGAAGCAGATTTCCGCCGCCTCATGATGAAACGTCTTATCCATACCGGCTCCACGCTTCGGGCTCGGTCCGATGCGGTCAAGGCTGACATCGCCAAGGAACTCCGCATGGAGGTCTGGCAGCTGCTCCGGTGTGGTCTGGTCAAGCCACAGATCTACAAATGCTTCCCCTTCGAAGAGGCCTCCAAGGCGCATGAATTGATGGAAAGCTCCAGCCATATCGGCAAAATCATGCTGGAATTGTAACGGCTCAATTCCGCCCTGCGCCTGCACCAATCATGCCCCCATCGCCTTCATCTGGTGTTGGGGGCTAACCATTTTAAGCCTTTGTTAACGCCAATCGAAAGAAGACGCCGCCGCGCCATCTATTGCGATCAATTTGCAATGAATTGGTAAGGCATGTCCGGTTTAGTAGGAAACGATTTTCCCCATAGGGCATCGGGGAGTGCCCAAACAGGATAGGCCATGCATACTTTTGCGCGCATCGTTTCTCGCTGCCATCTCGACACGCTGTTTTTTGCCACCACCTCCTCCAGCACGAGGCATGAAGGGCAGAAAGGCAAACGCTCTTTCAGACGCGACCAGAGCGGCGCGATAGCCATCATTTTCGTCCTGTCGCTTCTTCCCATCATCATGATGCTGGGCGCTGCTATCGACTATGCGCGCGCGGCTCTGGCCCGCTCTGAAGCACAAGATGCTCTGGATGCGGCCACCCTTGCTGCGGTCAAGCAAATCGGCACATTGGATGAAAAAGACATCACCGACCTGATCTCGGCCTATGTGTCTGCCAATGGCCCCAAAGATGCCAATATCAAAATCGACAAGGTCGATATTCAGGATAACCCGACCTCCCTTCAAGTCTGGGCATCTGGCTCAACACAAATGACCCTGATGCAGTTCGCCAATATCGACAATATCGACTTCACGGTCACGTCGAAAACGGTCGCAGGCAACAAAACCCTCGAAGTCGTCATGGTGTTGGACAACTCAGGTTCCATGGGCAGCAGTGCGGGAACAAAGACCAGAATTGAGGCTCTAAAAGACGCCTCAAAAGAATTGATCGAGATTCTGGATGAGAAAAAACAGGATGAAGAATCCCTGAGCTTCGGATTGGTCCCCTTTACGCAGATGGTACGTCTCACGGCTGGCCTTGACGGTAAGGATTGGAAAGAAGTCCAATGGATCGACCAGAAAGGTGTTTCCTCCGTCAACAGCGACAACCTACCGGAAAACTCCAACCGCCTTGATCTGTTCGCCACCCTCAAGGACCCCTACACATACCAACCGGTCAAATGGGCAGGCTGTGTGGAAGCGCGCCCCCATCCGCTTGATATCAGGGATTCAACACCGAACGAGAATGAGCCGGATAGCTATTTCGTGCCCTTCTTCCATCCAGACAGCCGAGAGCCAAACAACAACAGGGCATACTACTGGAGCAGAGACTATTATTTGCCACGTTATGACTGGGCAGATGGCCAGACCTATGCGGAGAAACAGGCCTACGGCTACTATTTCAAACAGACGCTCAGAAAAAGCAACTACAGCCCCAACTACTGGTGCGACATGCCGCGGATCATGCCGCTAACCCATGACACGTCCGCCGTTGAGAACCATATCTCCACCATGCGGGCAAACGGTGCCACCAACATCCATATGGGTACCATCTGGGGGCTGCGCCTGCTCTCGCCTCAAGCTCCTTATACGCAAGGGCGCGCCTATGATGATGAAGAAAATATCAAGGCCCTCATCATCATGACGGATGGCAACAACACCTATTACAACAATTATTATCACGCCTATGGCTGGTATAATGACGGCCGCATTTCCGGCTCATCCTCGATTGTCGCCGAAATGAACAAGCGTACCACCGAGGCCTGCCAGGCCGCCAAGGATGCCATTTCGGACAAGGCCAGAAAGATAAAGATCTTCACAATCTACTTCGGCTCCCCCTCTGTCTCGACAGCAAACATGCTCAAGGGCTGCGCCAGCAAGGCTGAATGGTACAAAAGCGTGAGCAATGCCTCGGAGTTAACCAAGGTATTCCAGAATATCGCATCCGAGTTGAGCAATCTCAGACTCGTTGAATAAGCGCGAGAAATGAGGGTAAAAAACAACCCAAAACGTCCCTAAACTACAATTGGGGACGTTTTCTTGTTTGCGCATTGACGTCAATGCAAGTATAGTCCCATCATTCCCTGTCAATTCTAACGAATCTTGAGAGGCTGATCTGGAAGAATATTCCCGGTCAAGCTACAATGAGGATGTACCATGTCGAATGCACCATTGATGCCGAAAGCAACCGCAGTTTGGCTGGTCGATAACACGGCGTTGTCTTTCGACCAGATTGCTGCTTTCTGCAAATTGCATCCACTGGAAGTCAAAGCGATCGCAGATGGAGAGGCCGCCCAGGGTATCAAGGGCATGGACCCCATCATGACAGGTCAGTTGACCCGTGAAGAAATTGAGAAAGCCCAGAATGAGCCAAGATATCGGCTGAAACTGGCTCCACCGAAAGTGAGTGTGCCCGAGCCCAAACGCCGGGGCCCACGCTATACGCCGGTATCCAAGCGTCAGGACCGCCCCAATGCCATTCTCTGGCTGGTACGCAACCATCCGGAACTGAAAGATCAGCAGATTGTGCGTCTGGTCGGCACCACAAAGCCGACCATCGAAGCCATCCGCAACCGGACCCATTGGAACTCCGGCCAGCTGACTCCGATGGACCCGGTTACTCTGGGTATCTGTAAACAGCTTGATCTTGATCTGGAAGTGAAGAAGTCTGCGGCCGATGCCCCTGCCCAGCAGGAATATCAGCAGGATCCAACCCTCTTGTCGCCTGAAGAATCTCTGGCGCCTGCGGCCGATCCGTTCGGTAATTTCAAGCCAACTCAGAAGCCTGCCGAAGACGAAGAAGCAATCCCGGATGCTGCCTCGGTCTTTGCCAACTTCCAGCCATCTTCCAAGGATGAGGACGAAGAAGAATAAGAGCGATAGCACTGCTTCCCAGTCACATTGCTTCAAACCAGAAGCCATTATTCAAAAGGCCGGGTCACAAACCCGGCCTTTTCCTTGGTCTTCAAAGAGACAGCGAGAGACACATCAGATCCCGTGCTCACGCAACGCATCCTCAATTTCGGAGAGAATGGTCGGATCATCAATCGTTGCCGGCATCTTGTATTCTTCATGGTCTGCGATCGCACGCATCGTACCACGCAGGATCTTGCCTGAACGGGTTTTCGGTAAGCGATCCACGGTCACGGCGATCTTGAAAGCTGCCACCGGCCCGATCTTCTCGCGCACCAGCTTGATCAGTTCCTTCTCGATATCCATCGGCGTGCGATCCACACCGGATTTTAGAACAACGAAACCGGCAGGCAACTGCCCCTTGAGCTTGTCGGCGATCCCGATCACGGCGCATTCTGCAACATCGGGGTGAGCCGCCAGAACCTCTTCCATCGCCCCAGTCGAGAGGCGATGGCCCGCGACATTGATGATGTCATCGGTGCGCGACATGATGTAAAGATAGCCATTCTCATCCATATAGCCAGCATCACCGGTCTGATAATAGCCGGGGAATTCATCCAGATAGCTGGACTTGAAGCGTTCATCATTGTGCCACAAGCCCGGCAGGTTGCCCGGCGCCAGTGGCAGCTTGATGACGATATTGCCCATCTCGTTGGCGGGCACCGGATGCCCATCAGCGCCCACGATCTGAACATCATAGCCCGGCATGGCAACCGTCGGCGAGCCATGCACGATCGGCATTCGCTCGATCCCGACCGGATTGGCAGCAATCGCCCAGCCGGTTTCTGTCTGCCACCAATGATCGATCACCGGCACCTTGAGCATGTCCTCGGCCCATTGCACCGTATCCGGATCGGCCCGCTCACCCGCAAGAAACAGAGTGCGCAACATCGAGAGATCATATTTCTTGATGAACTCCCCGTTCGGATCTTCCTTCTTGATGGCCCGGAAAGCGGTTGGCGCGGTGAACAGCGCCACCACATTATGCTCGTTGATCACCCGCCAGAAGGTGCCCGCATCAGGCGTGCCCACCGGCTTGCCTTCAAACACAATCGTCGTCGCTCCATAGATCAGTGGCGCATAGACAATGTAGGAGTGGCCAACCACCCAGCCCACATCAGACGCCGCCCAGAAGACCTCTCCGGGCTTGATGCCATAGAGATATTCCATGCTCCATTGCAAGGCGACCATATGCCCGCCATTGTCCCGCACAACGCCCTTGGGCTGGCCAGTGGTACCGGAGGTATAAAGGATGTAAAGCGGGTCCGTTGCCATCACTGGCACACAATCGACCACGCGATGGCGTTCGATTTCATCAACGATGGCCGCATGATAATTAATATCGCGCCCTTCCTTGAGATCGCAGACCAGTTCCTTGCGCTGGAAGACGATGCATTTTTCGGGCTTATGCGTGGCCAGCTCGATGGCTTCATCCAGCAGTGGTTTATAGGCAACAATCCGGTTCGGCTCCACACCGCACGATGCCGAAATGATCGCCTTGGGCTTGGCGTCGTTGAGGCGCGTGGCCAGCTCATTGGCAGCGAATCCACCAAACACCACCGAATGCACAGCGCCAATCCGCGCGCAGGCGAGCATGGCAATCACGGCCTGAGGGATCATCGGCATGTAGATGATCACCCGGTCACCCTTCTCCACGCCACTGTCCAGCAACACCGCAGCCAGTGCCTGCGTCTGCATTTTCAGGTCATTATAGGTGTATGTTTCCTTGTGACCGGTAATCGGACTATCATAAATGATCGCGTCTCTCTGGCCATGGCCAGCATTCACATGGCGATCCACCGCATTGTAGCAGGTGTTGCATTCAGCCCCTGCAAACCAGCGCCCATAGGTACCGGCATTCGCGTCAAAAATTTTGTCAGCCGGTTTGTACCAGCTGATCTTCTTGGCCGCATTCGCCCAGAATTCTTCCGGATTCTGCTTCCATCCCTCATAGACTTCCTTGTAAGCTGCCATTCACGCCTCCCAGCGGTTAATCCATTTCGCTTATGATTACCTGCGCCTTTAAAATTGGTCTATTCGGCGAAAGAAGGGTTTAGTCTTTAATTTCATTCGACTTTTTGATGTATCCACGTTACAACGATACAGCTGCATCACATAGCAAACCAAGAATCACCATGATTACCGATCTCTCATTCTACATCGCCGCAATTCCGGCCATCATTCTGGTGGGCGTTGCCAAGGGCGGCTTCTGCACCCCTGTAGCCATGCTCGGTGTGCCTATTTTGTCTTTGGTCATCTCCCCCGTTCAGGCGGCCGCCATTTTGTTACCTATCCTGATCTGCATGGATTTTGTCGGTTTGCTGGCCTACCGTGGCAACGCGAACTGGGCCATATTGAAAAGCATGCTGCCCTTTGCCTTGTGCGGTATCGCCCTTGGTTGGCTGATGGCGGGCTATCTGGATGAACATATCATCAAATTCATGGTTGGCCTGACAGCCCTTGCCTTCGTTGCCGACTATGCCTGGCGTACGCTACGCAAAAAGACCATCGCCACGCGCGGGCCTGTCTCAGCGGCGGTCTGGGGCAGTGTCACGGGCCTTACAAGCTTCATCGCCCATGCCGGAGGCCCTCCCTACCAGATCCATACCCTGCCTTTGGGCATGAAGCCTTTGGTTTTTGCGGCAACATCGGTCTATTTCTTCACCACGATGAACACGGTCAAGCTAATCCCATATTTTGCCCTCGGGCAGTTCTCAACGCAGAATCTCTGGACCACGCTTGTACTCATCCCCTTCGCACCGGTTGGCACCATGATTGGCATTTTCCTTGTCAAACGGATCAGTCAGGATGGCTTCTATCGCATTTCCTATGCGGCCATGTTCCTGATTGCCATCAAACTGTGCTTTGACAGCGTCTCCCAACTTCTCTAGCCACGGCCAGGAAAAGCCCCCAAAATTCCTCCCGCACAAAAGCCCGCTCCAGCGGGCTTTTTATTGCAGGCGAGCGCACTCCTTTCCGGGCAGCCAAGATCAAGAACCGGTCAAAAAAAGCCGAATGGCCAATTGAATCAAACCCATTCCTCAGTTTTGATGGTGAGTAGGAAAAAAGCATAAGAAACCAGCAAGAGGAGGAATAAGGACATGACTGGCAAACGCTTTTCAACGCATCTTGATCAGAACCCAGCCAACTATGTGCCCCTTTCTCCGGTTTCATTTCTGGAGAGAGCCGCAACGATCTACCCTGAGCATACGGCCTGGGTGCACGGAGCACAGCGCACAAGCTACAAGGATTTCTTCAGACGGTGCAGACAGTTGGCCGCAGCCCTTAGCGCAAGGGGTATATCGCAGGGCGATGTCGTCTCTGTCATGCTGCCCAACGTCCCGCCCATGCTAGAAGCGCACTATGGTGTGCCCATGATCGGCGCTGTGTTGCATACCATCAATACACGGCTCGATGCCGCCCTGATCGCCTTCCAGCTGGAACATGCCGCCTCAAAGATCATCATCGTTGACAGTGAATTTGCAGCAGTCATGCGAGCTGCCATAGATCTGGTCGACATCGACCCGATCATTATTCAATATCAAGATTCCGAGTTTCAGGAAGAGGCTCCCTTCATCGGTGAACTAAGCTATGAGAATCTGGTTGCAGAAGGCAATCCGGATTTCATCTGGCCGGGTGTCGAGGATGAATGGGACGCTATTTCCCTCAACTATACCTCAGGAACGGCCGGAGACCCCAAAGGCGTGGTCTACCACCACCGGGGCGCCTATCTCATGGGCTATTCCAATCTGATCACTGCGGAGCTGGGCAAGCATCCGGTCTATTTGTGGACCCTGCCCATGTTCCATTGCAACGGCTGGTCCTTTCCATGGACTCTCTCGCTGGTCGGCGGGACGCATATCTGCCTCAGGTATGTGCGGGCAGCACAGATCTTCGAGGCGATAGAAACCGAACAGGTAACCCATCTGTGCGGCGCGCCCATTGTCATGTCCATTCTCCTGAACGCCAAGGAGGTGGAGAAACGTCCGCTCGAACGGGAGATCCATTTCATTACCTCTGCTGCGCCTCCGCCAGAAGACGTCATGACAGGCATGCAGGCCCTCGGTTTCCGCCTCACCCATGTCTATGGCCTGACGGAAACTTACGGCCCTTCCGTCATCAACGAATGGAACGAGAGCTGGGATAGCCTGACAAGCGAAGAACAAGCGGTCATGATGAAGCGACAGGGCATACGCTACCCCGCCCTTGAGGGCCTATCCGTCATGCTCCCCCACACAATGCAGCCCGTGCCAGCCGACGGCGAAACCCCCGGCGAAGTGATGTTCCGGGGCAACACACTCATGAAGGGCTATCTGAAAAACGAAGGCGCCACCCATCAGGCCTTCTATGATGGCTGGTTCCATTCAGGCGATCTGGCGGTTGTGCATCCCGATGGCTATCTGGAATTGCGCGACCGATCCAAGGAAATCATCATTTCCGGCGGTGAGAATATCTCTTCAACCGAGGTTGAGGATGCCCTCTACAAGCACCCTGCCGTGGAAGAAGCTGCGGTTGTTTCCATGCCCGATACAAAATGGGGAGAACGCCCCTGCGCCTTTGTCGAATTGACCGAGGGGCACGACGCGAGCGAAGACAATCTCATCACCTGGTGCCGCGATCATTTGGCCCATTACAAGGTGCCCGAACGCATCATATTTGGAGAATTGCCCAAAACGCCGACCGGAAAAATCAAGAAATATGTCTTGCGCAAGAGAGCAAGAAATCAATAGCGTGACAATAGGTCACGGTCAAGCAACGCGCCTTTGCTCGATGTATTCCCACTTCTGGCAAGATGGGTATCTTTACCTGCACTTAACCTTTTCAAGGTCAAAGACTTTATCGGTAAGTATCAGAAAAATCGGGCAACAAAAAAGCCGCGGAAGCAAACCGCGGCTTGATCAATCAAGATGAATATCTGGATCAGCTGGCAGTCCTAAGCTGCGCGATCTCATCTTTCATACTTAATTTTCGTCGTTTCATCTCCGCAATCTCAAGGTCATCGACAGAAGGGTGGGCGATGGCTTCCTCAATTTCCTTATCCAATTCATCATGCTTACGCTGCAATTCTTGGATACGAGAATCTAACGACATGAACACCTCCATAGGTTCGGTTGAGACACTTTAATTGTGTCATACATATTACATACTGTCGACTCTCTATTTTTTAAACAGATAGGCCAAAATAAGTTTTTACCTTTGATTTCATCTTTCGATGTAGCATATCGTCGCGCTTGCATTGTCATTTCATATAATTTATTGAAATAATTGAAGATTATCAACTCGGCACAAAACGATGACACCAGAAAAAGAAGCTCAAATTCGCAACAAGCTTACGCATCTGAGAACAGAGCATGGCGACCTCGATTTGGCCATTCAGGCCCTTGAAGCCCGCCCTGGTGGAAACGCTTTGCCGATACAGCGCATGAAGAAGAAAAAACTCCTTTTGAAGGACGAAATCGAGCGTCTGGAGAATGAACTTTTTCCAGATATCATCGCCTAAAACAGCGCGCCCCATCTTCGTCAAATTGCTTCCCGATCAGCAGCATTTCGCACATCTTTGTACACATATTTCGCCTTGTGCCTGATATGAACTTGGCTATACTGCGCGACTTCCGCACCACGGGAGCAAATCCGAGAGAAATGCTCCGGTTCCGGAATAGACAATCGTCCTAAATGACACCGACCATGACTTGGCACATTCTTGGGAACCCAGACTGCCCTTGAGGTGTTACAGTCCTAACAGCATATTTCCCGGGAGGCCCCGTTCATGGCACATTCTGACTGTCCGGTAGCAATCATCATGGGGAGCCAATCCGATTGGCCAACGATGAAAAATGCAGCAGACATTCTCGACACTTTGGGCGTCGGCTATGAGGCGAAAATCATTTCCGCCCATCGTACACCTGATCGCATGGCAGACTTTGCCAAGGCTGCCCGCGCGGACGGCTTCAAGGTCATTATTGCTGGCGCCGGTGGTGCTGCGCACCTGCCAGGCATGACAGCCGCCATGACCTCCCTACCGGTTTTAGGTGTTCCGGTCCAATCCCGCGCCCTTAGCGGACAGGATTCCCTTCTCTCCATCGTTCAGATGCCAGCGGGTATCCCGGTGGGCACGTTGGCCATCGGTCGCGCAGGCGCCGTCAATGCAGGCCTCATGGCCGCAGCCATTCTGGCTACCCATGATGATGATCTGGCGACCCGGCTGGACGCATGGCGCAAGGCACAATCTGATTCCATCGCGCTGACCCCGGTCGACGAAGAGGCTTAACCGTTCAACAAAAAGGCACATATGACATGCTTAATCCCGGCGATACAATCGGCATCCTTGGTGGCGGCCAGCTGGGCCGTATGATGGCTTTGGCAGCCAGCCAACTCGGGCTCAAGACCCATATCTATTGCCCGGACCCGGATAGCCCGGCCTTCGATGTCACTGCTTATCACACCTGTGCGGACTATGAAGACGAAGAGGCTCTGGAAGCCTTCGCCCAGTCCGTTCAGCGTGTTACCTATGAATTCGAGAATATCCCCGCCCCGACGGTCGAATTTCTCAAGAAACGTTTGCCGGTGTTGCCTGACGACAATGTCCTCAAGACATCGCAAGACCGCCTGACAGAAAAGAAATTCTTCCAGTCCATCGACGTCAAAACAGCCAACTTCCGCGACATAACATCTCAGGAGAGTTTGCAAGAAGCCGTGGAAGCCATGGGGCTCCCTGCCATGCTGAAAACCCGTCGCTTTGGCTATGACGGCAAGGGGCAGGTCTTTCTCAAGAAAATTGAAGATGTCGAAGGAGCCTTTGACGCCATCGGGGCACAACCGGCGATTCTGGAATCCTTTGTGCCATTCGAACGCGAAATCTCGGTCATCGCGGCGCGCAATGAAAAGGGACAGGTTGTCTCTTATGATATTGCCGAGAATGTGCATAAGAACCAGATTCTCGACACCACAACCGTACCAGCGGATATCAGCGAAGGTGTCGCTGCAGAGGCCCGCAAGATCGGCGAGAAGGTGGCCGAGGCGCTTGATTATATCGGCGTATTGGCGGTGGAGCTTTTCCTCTTGCCAGAGACATTCGAACGGCGGCTGATCGCCAACGAAATGGCGCCAAGGGTGCATAATTCCGGCCACTGGACTGAAAGTGCCTGTCTGGTTTCCCAGTTCGAGCAGCACATCCGCGCCGTTGCAGGCTGGCCACTGGGTGATACCACGCGCCACAGTGATGTTGTCATGACGAATCTGATCGGCGATGACATCGAGCGGCGTGAGGAGCTGCTGACCAACCCGGCAACCTCTTTCCATTCCTATGGCAAGGCAGAAACAAGAGACGGTCGAAAAATGGGACATAGCAACCATATCAAACCGATCCAGAGCAGCTAATGTCCGACTTTTCGGTGTTTTTTCCTCAAAACAGACCACTTACTATGGACAAGCATCCATCGGTCTGGTAGAACGCCGATCAAAGTTCGGGCGCTGCCAAGGCGGTGACCGATTTTTTTTAGAAAATCCACACATCACGAACTTAGGGATTGACGCGTGCAGGTACTCGTCCGCGATAACAATGTTGATCAAGCCTTGAAGGCGCTGAAAAAGAAACTCCAGCGCGAAGGCGTATTCCGCGAAATGAAAATGCGGAATTTCTATGAAAAACCTTCCGAGAAGAAGGCCCGCGAAAAAGCTGAAGCCGTGCGTCGTGCACGCAAGCTGGCTCGCAAGCGCCTTCAGCGCGAAGGTCTGCTTCCGTCCAAAGGCCGTGGTCACTAATATCCTTGCGCGGAGCCCTCTCTGCGCAATGCGATAGACACAGTCTTCATCGGATTTGACGTCCCAGATCTTGGAACGTCTGCAGAGCTGTCTCAACCTGTCTTGTAATGTATTACAAGCGCGCAGGTTCGATGAATCGAAATCAGGTCCCCGATGGGGCCTGATCTCGTTTTATTGGCTTGACTAGCTGACATAAGCAAGGCTTGATGAGAGAGCGATGCCATTCCGGCTCCACTCCCTTGTAAGCATTTTTGTGCTGAATTTTGTCGAAGAAACAATTTTCAGTGGATCCTGCCCCAATTTGGACAGACTGGGCTGCAAGTTTCGGACCGGATATTAGAAGCTTCTGATTTGCGAAAACCGAACGAGGTCTCATAATGCTTAGCAAGCAACATATCAAATCGTTCCTTGCCGTTACGAGCCTTTGTGTAGCGCTGGCCGCATGCCAAACCACCGGCATGGAAAACGGCGCAGATTTCGATCGCAACGCAGGCACAGCAGACAATATCGAATCACTCAACCGGGTGATCGCCGGCAACCCCAACGACCCGAATGCCTATAATATTCGCGGTACGGCTTATGGGCGTTCCGGACAGTATGATCTCGCCTTGCAAGACTATACTCGCGCCATTCAGCTGAACCCGAACTTCCATCAGGCCTATGCAAACCGGGCTCTGATTCACAAGAAGATGGGTAACATGCAGGCTGCCATGGCTGATTACAATCAGGCCATTGCGCTCGACCCGACTTATGACGTCGCCCTTATCGGTCGCGGCGATATTTTCCGGGTTGAAAATCAGTTGAGCCGCGCCGTATCGGACTATAATCAGGCCATCATTGCCAAGACACGCGATCCGCGCGCCTATTACCACAGAGGCCTGATTTTCCAGCAGCAACGCAATCACGCACAGGCGATCGAAGATTTCACCTTTGCACTCAGCCTGGACGCCTCCAATCCGGATGCCTTCAACTCGCGCGGCGTTAGCTACCTTGCACAAGGTGATATGCGCGGGGCCCTCGGCGACTTCTCCAATGCTGTCCGCATGGATCGAGACAATTATCGCGCTTGGACCAACCAGGGCATCGCGCTGGAAAATGCGGGCAATTATGAGAAGGCGTATGATTCCTATTCACGCGCCAAAGTCATCAATCCGAACTATTCCCCTGCAGTCAACGGCATGAACCGGACTCGCAAACTGCGTTTTGCCAAGAAATAGAGCTTTCTGCTCAACTATTTGAGAAGCAAGGCTAGTCGACCCTGTCAGTGCAACGGGCCGACATGAAAAGCGCGCCTGCCATAAAGCAGCCGCACCGCATCTTCCAGATCTGACTATATCGCTATATTGCACTTCTGCCCTACAAAAGCGTAATCGCCATCAGCAAAACAACCCCAACGCTGAGTATGGTGCCATATTTGACTAATCCGATAAATCGATCATAGGTGCGATAATGCTCGGGATAGTCCATGATCTTGTTCGTCTGGTCGCTCATTCCAATTCCTCCTCAAGAAGCCTCTTGCGACAAATTAGCACACCCAAAACCCCATGCAAAGCCAACCTATCGAAGGGGGCTGCAACAAAAAACGGGATCTCGTGAGACCCCGTTTCCATTCTCATTTCCTGCATACTGCAAGAGCGTTACCTATCAGCTCTCTGGCCCGAAAGAAGGATCTAGATTGTTGGGAGAGGCTGGCAAATGGCGCCGTGCATTGCTCACCTGCTCCGGACTGAAATCCTCGATCTGTTCATTGAACAGTTTATAGAAATTGAGTTCCGCCCCAAGATGCAGGAACACGCCACCGAGCCCGATGGCTGCACGGTCCATGAACACAAACTCCCGCGGCACGGTAATCGGCCCCAGCCGCCTGAATTCCTGATGCACCTTGAAGGCCTGCTTGCGGCCATATTCAGCCGGACTGACACCATCGGCAATCGAACGCACTCGATCATCCAGCATCGGCCCATAGATGAAACGAGCCCATAGATTGAGCGCATCAATCAATTCATCACTGAGATTGGAAAAGCCCCAGCATTCATAGGCATGCACGATCTGATCGCGATCGTCCTTCTCAAGCCCGTGATAAAGATCGACAACCCCTTTGACGAAGCGCGGGGTAAAAATGCGGATACAGCCATAATCGAACAGATTGAGCCCACCGACCTCTCCTGCCTCTTCAAAGGCGGAATAGTTGCCCAAATGCGGATCACCATGGATCACGCCATAATGGGCAAAGGGATACCACCAGGCATGGAACAGCCGCTCGGTGATGAAATTGCGTACTTCCTGACTATGCTGCTTATAATCAAGCAGCTTGCGCCCATTGAGCCAACTCATGCTCAGAAGGCGCGGCGTTGATAGGTCAGAGTAGAGTTTGGGAACGCGGATACTATCTTTGTTTTTGAAGATCTCGGCATAGAGGCTCATATGCCAGGCCTCGCGCACATAATCCAGCTCTTCGCGCACGCGCTCAGCAATTTCTGCGCTCATCTCCCGCGTGTCCACGGCCGATTGCATGGAGCGATGCAGGGCAAAAACCATGTTAAGCTGCTTGAGGTCTGCCTCAACCGCGCTTTCCATATCCGGATATTGCAGTTTGCAGGCCAGCACAGTTCCATCTTCATGCAACGCCTTATGCACCTGCCCCAGAGACGCAGCCGCAGAGGGTTCATGATCGAACTCGGCAAATTTCGAGCGCCAGCCAGCCCCGAGCTCAGATCGCATCCGCCGCTTGGTAAAGGCCCAGCCCATCGGCGGCGCATCGGACTGAAGCTGCGCCAGCTCGGCTGCATATTCGGGCGGCACCACATCGGGTACGGTAGCGATCATTTGCGCCACCTTCATCAGCGGCCCTTTGAGCGTACCCAGCACCCGCGCCAGATCAGCCGCTTCGCGCTCGATGTCGCTGGAGCTGCCACCGAACAGGCGTGACCCTGCGGCCCGCGCCACAAAGCCTCCCATGCCCGCATTCACGCGTGCATAGCGCTTCAAACGACGACCAAAACGATTCTGGTCATCGTAAGATAGATCATCTTCATTCGGGTCAAGAAGGGTCTCATCAACCATTTGTCACAAGCACTCCAACTCCGGCCCCAACGTTCCTTATGCGCCTTCCAGCGCTTCCAGTTCGTCGATCAGGCCTTCAACTACAGCCAAGCCTTTGGACCAGAAATCCGGATTCCGCGCATCCAGCCCAAACGGCGCCAGCAATTCGGAATGATGCTTGGTGCCGCCCGCCTTGAGCATGTCGAAATATTTATCGACAAAGCCCTCATTGCTGTCCTGATAGACAGAATAAAGCGAGTTCACCAGACAATCACCGAATGCATAGGCATACACATAGAACGGGGAATGGATGAAATGCGGAATATAGGCCCAATAGGTCTCATAGCCCTCACCCAGCCGAATGGACGGCCCCAGACTGTCTGCTTGTACGCTCATCCAGATGTCGCAGATCTCATCGGAGGTCAATTCTCCTTCCTTGCGTGCAATATGCAGCTTGCGTTCATAGAGATAGAAGGCAATCTGGCGCACCACCGTGTTGAGCATATCCTCAACCTTGCTGGCGAGCATGGAACGGCGCTCTTCTGTCGTCTTGGTCTTGGCAAGCAATGAGCGGAAGGTCAGCATTTCACCAAACACACTGGCCGTTTCAGCCAATGTCAGCGGCGTTGGTGCCATCAGGGCGCCCTGCTTGCCAGCCAGAACCTGGTGCACACCGTGGCCCAGCTCATGGGCAAGGGTCATCACGTCGCGTGGCTTGCCCATATAGTTGAGCAGCACATAAGGGTGAGCGCTCGGCACGGTCGGATGCGCAAAAGCACCCGGCGACTTGCCATCACGAATGGCAGCATCGATCCAGCCCTTGTCAAAGAACTGCTCTGAAATCTCGGCCATCTCGGGCGCAAAGCCAGCATAGGCCTCCTGAACAATGGTCTTGGCTTCAGGCCAATTGATCGTGCGCATCGGCACCTTGGGCAGAGGGGCGTTGCGATCCCAATGATCCAACACATCCTTGCCGAACCACTTGGCTTTGAGCGCATAATAGCGATGGGAAAGACGCGGATAGGCGTCCTGCACAGCAGCCACCAGCGCATCCACCACCTCGCGTTCGACGCGGTTCGCCAAATGGCGACTGTCAGCAACATCCTCAAAGCCGCGCCAGCTGTCAGAAATGGCCTTGTCTTTGGAAAGAGTGTTGGTGATCAGTGCAAAGGTGGAAATATTTTTCTTGAAGGTCACGGCCAGCGCTTCAGCGGCAGCTTTGCGTTTGGCCTCATCACTGTCAGACATCAGGTTCAATGTCTGCTCAATGGCCAGCTCCTTGCTCTCACCGTCAGTCTCAACCGTGAAGCGCAAGCCGGCCATGGTTTCATTGAACAAACGGTTCCAGGCCATGCCGCCGGTCACGGACTTCTCATAGAAAAGCTTTTCCAGTTCATCAGAGAGCTGATATGGCTTTTCCTTACGCAGATCATCAAGCCACGGCTTGTAGTGGGCAAGCGCCGCGCTTGAGGCAATCGCCTTGTCCAGTACGGCATCCTCAACGCGGTTGAGCTCCAACTCGAAGAAAAGCAGCAAGGTGGAAATCGTTGTCAGGCGCTCCTGCGCATCGCCGTAGAATTTAGCAATTTTCGGATCGGTGGTATTGCCGTTATACATCAAGCCAGCATAGGAAATCAGCCTGCCCATGCGCTCTTGCATCGCTTCGTAGCGTTTGAGCGCCTCGGCCAATTGCTCGCCCCCCTTGGCCAGCCCGTCTGCAAGCTTACCCTGATAATCGGAAGCAAACCCTTCGGCTTCGCTTTGCGCGAGCTTGTAGTCTTCCTCGATCGCCGGATCATCAAGCCCCTTATAGAGATCATCAAGAGACCATTCCGGCAGGACTTCTCCTGTCTTGTCAGCAGCGGCTGCATCGGAAGTGGCGAGATGGGCGTCGAGCGAAGATCGAAATAGGCGTTCAGTGATCATAAGGGCATCCAGCAATAAAGTGAAAGTGTCTGAAACCGGATCAAGCTCCGGCTGTCGAAGAACCGACCTGTCTAAGATAGGAATTCCTGTCTCAAGGTCAAATATCTAAATCGTAAGAAATCAGGATAAAGGCGTATAACCCGCATTCACTCCCGAATACAGACCAGAATTGGTCCAAATATCGGCGCAGAGACCGCGCAATCAATCATTTAATCAAATATGAACATATCTCTCCCACCGCCTTCGCATTAACGCACAATTAACCGATTGCGCTCATCGTGGTTCAAAATGAAACAGATCGCATCCATGATGTGAGAATCGCCACTGCCAGATAGCGCAGTCGGGGCCCATGCATTATCGCCCCCACCAAAAGAGCAAGGCGATCAGTTAGAAATCAGCCATCGAGGGCAAGATGAACGAACGCATCCTGATTGTTGACGATGACCCGGTACAAAGACGCCTGCTCGAAGCTGTGGTCGAGAAGAGCGGCTTTGAGACGGCCTGTGCTGAAAATGGAGAGCAAGCGCTTGCCATTCTGCAAGAAAATCCCTCCACCCATTTCGATCTGATCATTCTGGATCTCGTCATGCCGAATCTCGACGGCATGGGCGTGCTTCAGGCTTTGCAGAAGACCGATATCAAGGCCCCGATCATCGTGCAGACCGCCCATGCCGGGATCGACACCGCGGTGAATGCCATGCGCGCGGGGGCCTTTGACTTTGTCATCAAGCCGGTTGCCCCCGAGCGCCTGCAAGTGGCCATGCGCAATGCCCTCAAGGTCAATGCCCTTGAGGATGAAATCACCCGCATCCGCTCCAAGCGCGATGGCAATCTCAGCTTCAAGAGCATCATCTCCTCAAGCGATACGATGGGGCGCGTCATCAATCTTGGCCAGCGCGCGGCGAAATCCCACATTCCCATTCTCATCGAAGGAGAATCCGGCGTCGGCAAGGAACTGATTGCCAAGGCGATTCAGCATGCCTCTGATCGTTCCAGCAAACCTTTTGTCACGGTCAACTGCGGCGCCATTCCCGACAATCTGGTCGAAAGCATTCTTTTTGGCCATGAAAAGGGGGCCTTTACCGGCGCCAACGACAAGCATATCGGCAAATTCGTCGAGGCCAATGGCGGCACGCTGTTTCTGGACGAAGTTGGAGAATTGCCACTCGATACACAGGTCAAGCTTTTGCGGGCCCTGCAGGAAGGTGAGATTGACCCGGTTGGTGCTGCCAAGCCCGTAAAAGTCGATTTTCGCCTGATCTCGGCGACCAACAAGGATCTGATCCAGTTGGTCAAGGATGGCAAGTTCCGCGAAGACCTTTACTACCGGCTCAATGTCTTCCCCATTCGGGTGCCGCCTCTGCGAGACCGCAAGGATGACATCCCCGCCCTCACGCGCAATTTCCTTGCGCGCTTTGCCGCCGAGGAAGGCCGCAAGAATCTGACGCATGTGACGCCCGAGGCCCTCTCCCTGCTACAGAGCTATGACTGGCCCGGCAACATTCGCCAGTTGGAAAACACCGTCTTCCGCGCTGTCGTTCTGTGCGACAGCAATCAACTGACTGTGGATGAATTCCCGCAGATCGCCAGTCAGGTGAGCGCCTACAGTGCCTCCGTCGTCAAGGCCCGTTCGCCCAACCCTTCCGAGCTGGCCTATGTGGAGCAGACAGAGCCTCAATCAGCCCCATCAATGCCCACATCAAGCGCCCCTCATCCCGAGGCCGGCAATCATGGCAATGTGGCTCCTCGCACAGCTGATCCGGCAGCAGACCAGCCTTTCAAAGCTGCGCCTAGTCCCTCAGCCCTGCAGCAAGACCCATGGGGCTTTCTCAGGCTGCTCGATGAACAGGGAAACATACGCCCTCTGGCCGAGCTGGAAGCGGAGATCATCAAACGAGCACTCGAACATCATGACTATCGCATGTCCGATGTTGCGCGCCGATTGGCTATTGGCCGCTCGACACTCTATCGCAAACTGAAGGAATATGGGCTGGACCAGCCCAGCAACGATGCCGAAGCATCCTGATAAAATGTCCAGATCGTTGCAGGAAGGCTACACACATCAACGCGATCATGTTCATGTCGCAAATGTGATGAGAAAAAGATTGCATCAAACGTATATTGGACTCAATAACCTTGCTTAGCTTGATTCACTTACGTGCGGGATAATGATGATGAAACCGACTCTTGCAGCTCTTCTGGCATGTGCCATTTGCCCGACGAGCGCAGCTCTGGCAACGCCGACAGCCAATGACCCCACGGCCCAGCCGGTGGTTCTGTTTGGAGAAGAACCTGCCGATCCCGTTGCCACGCAGATCCAGGATCAGATCAGAATCCAAAGCGTCATTGATAATATGCACCGGGTCATACTGGGGGCGATTGATCAACAGGCCGATCAGGATCTGGCCGATGCTATCTCGACCGCCATCGACACCATGCCTCAGGCGCCGGACTTTCTGACCAAGAGAGACAATGCAGCCCTTGTCGCTTTCTATGAAGAGCGCGCCTTCGCGCCTGCATGGTTCGACAATGGCGAGTGGACCGCCAATGCCCGCAAGCTAATTTTCAATCTCGCCCGCGCAGAACGCGATGGCCTTGATCCATCCGATTATAAAACGCCCTCTCTGGCAACTTCACGCAAAAAAGGCACGAGTGCAGACGCCATCGCCAAGGCAGATCTTGCCCTGTCTCTGGCTCTGACCCGCTATACGCGTCACGCCTATGCTGGCCGGGTTGATCCGCGTATCTTCTCCAAAAAAGAAGTGACGATCAAACCGCATTATCCTGATTCCATTGATGCCCTGAACCAGATTGTCAAAGCCGACAATCCGGTGGCAAAAATGCGCAGCTATAACCCCCAGCACAAGGGCTTCCTTGCTCTGCGTGCGGAATATAATCACCTCAGGGCACAGGGCAGCGAAGACGACACGCCGCCCATTGCCTCCGGCAAAAGCCTGCGGGTTGGCATGCGTGATGATCGCGTCCCCCTGTTGCGCCGCAAGCTCGGCCTTGCTGCAGCTGAAGACGAATCCTCAAGCACGCTCTATAGCAAAGAGCTGGCCAAGGCCGTCGAGACCTATCAGTCCGACAATGGCCTTATTGCAGACGGTATTGTAGGCAACGCAACCCTTAGCGTGCTCAACAACAATCGCAAGGATCTGATCGCCGACATCATCGCGAACATGGAACGCTGGCGCTGGCTGCCCCGCGATCTGGGCGACTTCCATGTCATGGTGAACATTCCCACCTACAGCCTTGAAGTGGTCAAGAATGGCAAAACCATTCATGAAACCCGTGTTGTCGTTGGCAAGAAGGCCCACAAAACGCCAATCTTCTCCGATGAGATGGAATATGTGGTCGTCAATCCATATTGGAACGTGCCACGCTCTATCGCGTCCAAGGAACTGCTACCCAAGATTAAGGCAAATCCGGCCGCCTTTTTCTCAAACCAGAATTATCAGGTTCTGGCCAGCGTCAAAGGCCGCACTCAGGTCATCGATCCTTCAAAACTGGACTGGGACCGCGTGGAAGCCGATATGGTGCGCCTGCGCCAGACACCGGGCACGCGCAACGCTCTGGGCAACATCAAGTTCATGTTCCCCAACCAGCATGCGGTCTATCTGCATGACACCCCATCCAAAAGCCTGTTCAATCGCGATTATCGTGCCTTCAGTCATGGTTGCGTCCGCGTGAACAAGCCATTTGAATTTGCCGATGTGATTCTGTCCCAGACCTCGAAATGGGATGCCTCCCGTATCAAGGCGATGCTGGGCTCCAATGAGCGGCGGGTTAATCTGACCAAGAAGATCCCGGTGCATCTGGCCTATTTCACCACATGGATGTCTCATGAAGGCACCCTGCAGCTGCGCTCGGATATCTATGGGCACAATGCAAAAGTCAAAGCGGCTCTGGGCCTTTAAGACTTTAAGCCTTTGTTAATCATGAACAGTAAGGCGCGCTTTTGAGTGCGCCTTTGCTTTGTTTTGCCGCATTTCAACAACATACTGGCGAAAACACCATCAAGACATCGGCATTTCACATCAATATTTGCTTCCATTTCGGTTTCATTTACCAATTGCTAAGCATAATATTGTCGAAGTAGAGCTGATTTTCTGCTAAGCCTGTTTCGGTGTTGGCAGAAGCAAGAGGCGTTCACGTTCCAAGGCAGTTGATTCAAAAGCAGCCCTTGTGAGGTGAGCGCATTTTGACATGGAATGGACCGCAAGGCTTGGCGATAGAGCCGGTTGACGCTCCTTCCTGTTGACCAGATATTGGATGTCCAGTGGCCAGACAAGCATCATTCCTGACAAGAAGCCGGCCTACAACCAAGGCCAGCCATTCAGCCAAGAGCCCGTTCAGTCTCCTTTCAGGCCATGCCCTGGCAGGTCTGTTTGTGCTGCTCTGTGTGCTTATGCTGATGATGGCGTCACAAGCCAACGCCTCTTCGCGCAGCCTGCGCCTGTCCAACGCCCACACCAAAGAAACAGCCACTATCACCTATAAGCGCAATGGCAAGTTTGATGCTGATGGCCTGCGCAAGCTCAACCAGTTTCTGCGTGACTGGCGCCGCAACGAGAAAACCGAAATGGACCCGGCCCTCTTTGATCTGATCTGGGAGGTTTACAAAAAAACCGGCGCAAAACAGCCAATCACCGTTTTCTCCGGCTACCGTTCACCTGCAACCAACGGCATGCTGCGCTCGCGCAGCAAGGGCGTGGCCAAAAACAGCCGCCATACCATGGGGCAGGCAATGGACTTCTACCTGCCGGGAGTGCCACTGGCAACGATCCGCCGCGTTGGCTTGCAAATGCAGGCCGGTGGCGTTGGTTACTATCCCGGCTCCCGCTTTATCCATATAGATACTGGCAATGTGCGCCACTGGCCCCGCATGACGCGCAAACAGTTGGCCAAGGTCTTTCCAGACGGAGTGACCGTGCATGTGCCGACCGATGG
Source organism: uncultured Cohaesibacter sp. (assembly GCF_963678225.1). Taxonomy (NCBI): domain Bacteria; kingdom Pseudomonadati; phylum Pseudomonadota; class Alphaproteobacteria; order Hyphomicrobiales; family Cohaesibacteraceae; genus Cohaesibacter; species uncultured Cohaesibacter sp. The sequence continues at coordinate 304,108 of NZ_OY782764.1, forward strand.
CAAGCCATTCTCTGGCTATAAGCAGGCCAAGGTTATGGTAGATAAGCGCAAGGCGGAAATGGCCCGTTCAACGCGTTCGGTCCGGCGCTTTACGCAATATGCCTCCGCAGCACCTGCTGCACCGAAGAAAAACCTGACCCGCACGCAAGTCGCCTCTCTGGCGCGCAAGGAAGAGGAAAGCAAGGGCGGCCTCTTGCAAACGCTCCTTCGGCAAACGCCCAAGGAGCCACCAAAGCCGCAGTTCTCCAACGACGAACCTTTGGGCAATTCCGATCCGGAAGCCGTGGCCGACGAATTGCTTGAGGAATCCCCATCGGCGCAGGCCCTGCTCCTGCCGCAAAGCCTCTCCACCCTGCCAAGAGTGCGCCTTGTTGAAAGCACGACCATTAGCTTGGCCGAAGCGGAACCAACAGCTGATACCAACACAGACACGGCGGTTGACGAAACAACAACCGAGACTGACCAGACGCCAGAGAGTGCGCCAATCCAGTTTGCGTCCCTACCGCGCACCAGACCGGAAACACTTATCGGCGTCCGCTATCAGCTTGCCAGCGCAGAAACTGCGCCCCTACCGGCACAGCAACAGCCGGACGCACAACAAACGGACAACACCGTCGATACCACTCAGCCTAACGCGGCTGTAATCGAGCAGCCCGCACAGGAACGCGCGTCCACACCAGTTGAAGCGATTGAACCGGTCCAGATGGCTTCGCTCCCCCGAGCACGCGAGCAGAATTCAACTCAGCCGCAAGCTGACGAAACACTCGTCGCAGTCCTGCCACAAACACCGACACAAAATTCGAAAGCAATGCTTGCCCAAATGGTTGGCAGCAAGGAAGAGCCCACGCCGAACCGCTTTGCCTACGCTTCGGCTGGCAACACATTCTTGTCTACGCTGCCATCGGACAGCCCAAGAGAAAATGCTAACAAATCCGGCCCGGCCCAAGCGATTGAACAGCAACAGGCAAGCCTTGCCAGCTCGCTTGATACAGCCCCTCTGCCAGAACCCCGAGCACAGGCTTCCCGCTCTGACCCCACCCCGTCAGACAATGAAGCCGATCAACTTGCACGCCTGACCTTTGCCTATGGCCCGTCTGGAATGGCTCACTTTGCCCATATCAAACAGCCAACCAGCACGGCAACATTCGCCCGCCTGTCACGCCCGACGCCGAACAATCTGCGCGCGCTTGTCTACAAGCCGCACAGCATGATCAATCAGGGCTTTGGACATCAACTGGCCCACAGACTTGATGACATGCATTTTGAAGGCCCGGCCATCGCCCGCCTTGCTGTGCGTCGCTTCAATTGATCTGGAAAAAAGACTGTCCTGTCAGCGCTGAAGCTTGAGGCCAACACGAACGGTGTTGGTCTCGGTGTCTTCGCCCACCCAGTTGCTTTCGCGTTGAGAACGCTCGACGCTGGCGATGAGCTGGAGATTGCGATTGAATGAGTAGGTCGCATTGAGCGTCGCATCAAACACCCAGTCACGCCGACTTAACCCGTTATAGCTCTCGCGGCTGATGTCACCGCTTGCGGTAAAGGTCAGGTTACGCAGGACAGCATATTCGGCAGAAGCGCTCACCCGATGAGTCGCCACACTGCGGGCTGCCGTTGCCGTTGAAGTGAGCTCCGTCTCCAACCCGCCTCGAATGGTCCATAGCCCGTTTGGCGACCAGACCAGACTAGCATCGGCAAACAGGGTTGTATCGCCAGACTGGCCAGCCTGTTCGGGATCCCAGGCGACAAGTCCGGCAGAGATCTCACCCGAGAGCTTCTCGCGATTGACAACCTCGATACCGATGGCACCGCGTAGGCTATTCCCATTCTGCCGGTTGTTCGCATCGCTATATTGGCGGCGAGAAACTTCAGCATCGACAAAGGGCATAACCTGATCGGTCACAGGCACTCCGACGCGTGCGCCCAGTCGATAGGTGTCATAGTCACGACTGGATTCCCCTTCATAGCGCAAGGCCTCCACCGATCCGCGCAATTGCAGATCCAGCTGCCCCAGGCGCTGATCAAGGGTCGCACCAGCAGAAAGACTGGTCTCATAGGTCGCCGCCTGTCCGGTGGCATTTAGCTCTACACTGCTGTCTTCCTGCAGTCGGGTGAATGAGCCATCCAGTGTCAGCTCTGTTTCGGAAGCCAACTCGAGCCCCAACTCGGCGCTCAACGCCTGATCACTCTCCGGCTTCCTATGGGGGGTATCATAGGCGGTCATGCCCGCACGACCGGAAAGCGCGAGGGAATGCCGCATCCAGTCAGATTCTACCCTCAGTTCGAATTCGGGATTGACTGTCCGTCCTTCCTGCCCGACAGCGGAAGAATCGATATTATCGGTCAACTCGCCCCAAAGGGTGAGAGAAGGATAAAACAGAAATTGCCCGACACGCACGCCAAGTGGGTCATAAGGCCCCACAGTCTGGCTGGTGGGACCCGTGCGGCCCTGCTCTCTCTGGACCGGACGATTGACACGTTGAGAAGGCTCCGGCTCAGCCTCCACGCCTGTGGCATCGTCGCCCAACAGGAGACCATCCCCTTCAGCAGCGACTGCCCCATTGTCCTCATAGCCGGTGCGGAGCGCAGCATTGGACACAGAATCAGAGAGGCTCTGCCCCACAGCCGGAGACAAAGGCAAACAGGCTGAAACCAACAAGCCGGAGATGAGTATTTGCCGCATGCCTGAGCGCCCTGCTACCTGTGTGCCGAGTTACTGGACCTGCCACCGAAGCCGCAGCCACATGCTTTTCACGGTCCTTTTCAGGCAGGCACCAAACGCCCGAAAAGAGTTTTCAAACCTTTCCAGATCGTAAAGAAATTTGGTTAATAACTCCTTGCCAACAGAGCTGCCTTAAAAGCACCCAATTCTGATAAAAAGGATACCGCGAACAAACCTTAGACTCCCTTTTCTTCAGCATCTCTATGGTATAGAACACGACCCATCCTCAGCTGAACCATCAGGACAATCCATGTTTACCCAGTCGCAAGGCGAGACGATTTCGCCAATCAATTCGGCCCATAACACCATCAACAACGAAATCGAAGGATTGAGCGCCCTGCGCGATGCTCTGAATGGCCCGCTGAAGGCGCCCTTTCAGGAAGCGATCTCCATTATTCAGGCTGCCAAAGGGCGGGTCATCGTAACAGGCATGGGAAAAAGCGGGCATATTGCACGTAAAATTTCAGCCACGATGGCCTCAACCGGCACCCCGTCCTTTTTCGTCCATCCCGGCGAGGCCAGCCACGGTGATTTGGGCATGATCCGCGACATGGATGTTGTTCTGGCCATGTCCTGGTCCGGCGAAACAGCCGAATTGGCAAGCATCATCTCCTACACCCGCCGCTTTAAGGTTCCTCTGATCGGTATGTCGGCCAATCCGAACAGCACGTTGGGCAAACAATCCGATATCCACCTTTGCCTGCCAAAAGTGGAAGAGGCCTGCCCCCATGGTCTGGCGCCGACCACCTCCTGCATTCTCCAGCTCGCGTTGGGCGATACGCTCTCCATTGCCCTTCTGGAGAGCCACGGCTTCACGGCCCATGATTTCAAGATCTTCCACCCCGGTGGCAGCCTTGGTGCGAGCCTGCAATATGTCCGCGACATCATGCATACCGGCGACGCACTGCCCCTCATCGCGGCAGACACACGCATGAGCGAAGTCATTCTGATCATGTCGCAAAAGGGCTTTGGCTGTGTGGGTGTGCTGGACGACAACGGGCATTTGCAAGGCATGGTCACAGATGGTGACTTGCGTCGTAATCTCAGAGACGATCTATTGACGCGCCCGGTTTGCGACGTCATGACCAAAGATCCCAAGACCCTGACGCCAGACATTCTGGTGCCCACCGCAATCGAAATGCTGCACAGCGCGGCGATCATGTCTATCTTCGTGGTTGAAGACAAACGTCCTGTCGGTCTTGTGCATATGCACGATTTCTTGCGCGCAGGCGTTGCCTGATCTGTGGATTTCTCACAGCGACGCTCTGGTCAACCCATTGCATAAATGGATGAATCCGGAGCGTCTGCAACCGTGTTATCTCTTTGGTAACCCTAATAGAAATTAATCATTAAACTCGCGTTTTTCAGCAATCCATTAGCAATCCATTAGAGCTGTTTCCATAGACTGCCAGATAAGAAAAATGGCAGTGGACCCAAGGTCCTCAATTTAGTCAGGAAACAGCAATGGATATTGCAACGCTTATCGGTATGGTTGCGGCATGTGGCGTCGTTGTAACCGCTATCCTTCTGGGCGGCACACTCGGGCAGTTCATTGACATTCCATCCATCCTCATCGTGGTTGGGGGCGGATTGGCTGCTACTCTCATCCGTTTCACACTCGGCGGCATTGGTGGCGCCATCATCACCGGCGGCAAGGTTGCCTTCAGTGGCAAATCCGCCAATCCGCGCGAAATGATTGAAAAAATCACCGAGCTTGCTGACGTTGCCCGCAAAAGCGGCCCTCTTGGCTTGGAAGGTGTCGACGTTGACGACCCCGTGCTGGCCAAGGGAGTGCAGTTCATCGCTGATGGGTATGAACCGAACTTTATTCGCGAAAGCATGGAACGGGAGCGCGATCTCTATATCGAGCGCCTGCAGGAAGGCAAACGCTTCTACAAACAGCTGGGCGATGCCGCTCCGGCCTTTGGCATGATCGGCACGCTCGTCGGTCTGGTGCAGATGCTTGCTGCCATGGATGACCCGTCCGCCATTGGCCCAGCTATGGCGATTGCTTTGTTGACCACCCTGTATGGCTCCCTGATTTCCAACATCATCTGCATTCCCATTACCGACAAGCTCGACGCCAAGCTGGACGGGGAAGACCTCAATCAGACGCTGATCATTGATGGCGTCATGCAGATCCGAGAAAACAAGAGCCCGAACCTCATCCGTGAAATGCTACTGGCCTATCTGCCAGAAAAAGCACGCAACGAACTTCTGGACGAGGCAGCTTAAGGCAGCCCGTCCCTGAAGACCGCATAACGAAGCGAACCGAGACGAGAAAAGAGCAAGGCGATGGCAAAGAAAAAACCACAAGGCGGAGGCGGTGCTCCCGATTGGTTGGTGACTTTCTCCGACCTCATGTCTCTGCTTGTCTGCTTTTTCGTGCTCATCATTTCCTTTTCCATTCAGGACAATGAGAAACTACAGGTCGTTGCCGGCTCCATGAAAGACGCATTCGGCGTGAAGCCCGTCATGCGTAAAGCCGGCATGATCGAGATCGAAGGCATGCCGGTGCGCCAATATATCAAGGAAGTGGCGGCCGTTCCGCAGGAGAATGATTCCGACTATGCTCAGGAGCGACACGACCAGCGCACCAAGCAGGGACCGGAAGCCAACACCCACGATATCGAAAAGACCGAAATCGAAAAGCCGCGCATGTTTGCCACGGCTGCAGCCTCCTTGCGTCAAGCATGGCAGGAGCTGCCGGAAATCTCCGAGCTTTCCAAGCATATCATCATCGAAGAGCAGGAAGATGGCCTGAACATCCAGCTGGTGGATCAGGATGGCCGCTCCATGTTCGCCGAAGGGTCTAAGTTCCCGTATGACTTCACCCGTCGACTGATCGTATCAATGGCACCCGTTTTGGCCAACATGCCCAACCGGATCAAGATCACCGGCCACACGACCGCCTCCAACGTGCCGGTCAACACTGGCTATACCGGCTGGGAACTCTCCGCCGACAGAGCCAACGCTGTGCGTTCCATTCTGATGGAGCACGGGCTTCCCGCAGATCAGATCTTCGGCGTGGTCGGCAAGGCCGATTCCGAGCCTCTCTTCCCTAATGATCCCTATCTGGCAGCCAACCGTCGCATCTCCATTCTGCTGATGAGCGAGGCCCCGCCTCTGCCGCCAACCCACCAACCCTAAGCGTTAGACCAGATTTGCAATTATTCTGAGTATTAGATACAGATATAATCTGACACTGATACTGACACCCACTTGCACTCTGGTCCCATGCACACTCATCACCTGAACCAATGGAAGCATGATCACGTCTTTCTGGACGCCAAAGCCAGCGCGGCCAACGAAAAGCGCGTATTCTATGTCGTCCTTCTGACGTTCGTCATGATGCTGATCGAGATCTCGGCGGGCATCCTCTTCAATTCCATGGCTCTTCTGGCAGATGGCTGGCATATGGCCACCCACGCGGGAGCGCTGGGCCTGACGGTGTTTGCCTATCGCTATGCCAGAAATCACGCGAAAGATCGGAAATTCACCTTCGGGGTAGGAAAGGTGGAGGTTCTGGGCGGCTACACAAACGCCATCCTTCTGGGCATCGTGGCGCTGTTCGTGGCCTATGAATCCATCGATCACATGATCAATCCGCGCAACATTGCCTTCAACGAAGCCATGCTGGTGGCCTTCCTCGGATTGCTGGTCAATATCGCGAGCGTCTGGCTACTGGGCGACAATCATCATCTCGGGCATAGTCACGGTCATTCACATGACCATGATCACCATCACCACCATCATGATACGCATGATGATAACGGTGATCACCACCATAGCCACGACAGCCATGCGGCTGCCCATCACAGCCACGATGAACACGCCCACGGCAAAAACCATGATCGCAATCTCAAGGGCGCCTATCTTCATGTGCTGGCCGACGCGCTGACCTCTGTTCTGGCGATTGCGGCGTTGCTCATGGGCAAGCTTTTCGGCTGGACATGGACCGACGCCCTGATGGGGCTGGTTGGCGCTGCCCTCATCGGACATTGGTCCTTCCTGCTGATAAAGGAAACCGGCGGCATCCTGCTGGATCGCGTCAGCAAAATGGATCTTGCCGACAGGATCAAAACAGAGATTGAAAACAGAGCCGACAACCGTGTTGTTGACCTCCATGTCTGGTATGTCGGAGCCAACAAATATGCAGCGATCGTGGCACTGGTCACCCACTATCCAAGAGCCGTGGAGCATTATAAAGAGATGCTGGCCACCATTCCCGAACTCGCCCACACCACAGTGGAAATACATCAATGCGAAGGGGAAGCCTGCATTGAGGTGAGCCCGCAAGATCGCAGAGCCTGACCCTGCGAACACAGCCAAAGAAAGAAAGCCCCCGAAAAGACCATGCTCTTCGGGGGCTTTCTTTATTCTACGACCTTGTCTGGCTTAACGAGTTTCACTGACTTGTCAGCCTTGACTATCTGGTTCGACAAGGACGACCTCGAGTTCCGTCCCCTCTCCGCCGATCACCTTGATGCGGCTCCCTGCGGGGCAATCAGGGCCGGAGATACGCCAGTAGCTGTCGCGTACCTTGACCCGGCCATGGCCATTCACAATTGGTTCGTCCAATTGATAGACATCACCAACCAACGCTTGGGCCCGATCATTGAGCAGAGGCTTGTCCGTGCCGCTCTTGGCCGTCTTGCTCAGAATGAAACGCCCGACAATGACCGAAAGCAGCGACAGAACCGCAAACAGAATGAGCGCGCTTTGCCATCCGAAATCGATCACGAATGACAAGCCGCCCACGATCAGTGCCGCTACGCCAAACCAGAGAAACATGGTTCCCGGCGCCAATATCTCCAGCACCAGCAATATCACGCCCAAAACAACCCAGAACCATGGCCCCAGCACCACCATCCAATGTGCAATCATTGATCAATCCTTCAATTGCCGAGCCCGTAAAGCCCCGATGCAGCCATCCGATCAGTCTTCCTTGACCGTGGGCACGCGTCCGGAACGCGCAGGTGGCGTGCCATCCTTGCCGAACACCTGTTTGCTCAATTCGCCAATGCCGCCAAGAGCGCCCAGAATGGATGTCGCCTCAAGCGGCAGCATGACGACCTTCTGGTTCGGGGCCTTGACCACTTCGCCCAATGTATCGACATATTTGCTGGCGACAAAATAGTTGACGGCCTGAATGTCACCCTCGGCAATGGCCTTGCTGACCACTTCAGTCGCCTTGGCATCGGCCTCTGCAACACGTTCTCTGGCTTCTGCAGCCAGAAACTGTGCCTGTCGCTCGCCTTCAGCCTGCAGAATCTTGCCCTGTTTTTCCCCTTCGGCTCTGAGAATGGCAGACTGTCTATCCCCTTCAGCTTCCAAAATGGATGCGCGTTTCTCGCGCTCAGCCTTCATCTGACGTCCCATGGCTTCCACAAGGTCTGTAGGCGGGTTAATGTCCTTGATCTCGATACGAGAAATCTTGACGCCCCAAGGCGCAGCAGCTTCATCAACGACATGCAAAAGACGGGAATTGATTTCGTCTCGATTTGAGAGCAATTCATCCAGATCCATCGAGCCCATCACCGTACGAATGTTGGTCATGGTCAGGTTGAGCAGTGCCTGTTCAAGATTGTTGACTTCATAGGCGGCATCAGCGGCACTCATCACCTGATAAAAGGCCACGCCATCAGAGGTGATGCTGGCATTGTCACGCGTGATAACCTCTTGGCTGGGCACATCAAGGACCTGTTCCATCATATTCATCCGCGCACCAATCCGGTCGATGAACGGAACGATCAACGACAGCCCCGGTTTCAACGTCCGCTTATAGGCGCCAAACCGCTCGATGGTAAAATTATATCCCTGAGGTACGGTCTTCACCCCTGCAAGCAGGATGAGAATGAACAACACCACCAGGACGATAACAAAAATATCAAATCCCGTAATATCCACTGAACGATCTCCGATGTGAGAGGAAGACAAAAGATGCGACCATTATGAAGATTGTATCTTACGCCTGAATTACAAGCGACGCACTTGCCAATTCCGAGTGTTGTAGCAGCTTGACAAAGCAATGGCTTTGAAAAACGTGCCCTTCCCTGTTTAACAAGCTTCATTCCCTGAACAAGGCTCGCTAAAACCAACCAATTATTCAAATATTCCTATATTGGAAACAATTTTGATGACGCATCAAATTATTTACTGATTTTTAGTTGTCATTGTAAATTATGACAAGAGAGCAGATGGGGGTTTGCTCACAAACGGAAAGTGGGGACGACTGATGCCGACAGCTGTTCAACATGGCTCTGCCGTGATTGTCGATGGCAACACGTTTCAGCGCAAGCTGCTGCGCTCCATCCTGCGCACATCAGGCTTTATCCGCGTTGTGGAATTCGACAAGCTCGAATTCGGCCTTGATGAAGCAAAGCGCACTTTTCCGAACTTTCTCTTTCTGGATTACGATACAGCTTCAAGTTCCGAATTGCTCAGAGGGCGACCAGATATCAGCAAGACCTATCTAGCAGAGGCGACCTACTTGATTTTCATCATGGAAAATCCAACCCGCTATCGGGTCACCAGCGCCATAGCCCATGGCGCACACTGGATCATTTCGCGGCCCTTCTCGACGAATGCCCTCAATGCCCGTATCCAGGCAGCCATGAATCCGGATCAACTGGATACCAGCACACCGATGGTCAGTTCCATCAAGGACAATCTTGCTCTGCAAACGGCCCGTATTGCCAATCGCGATCTTGATCCCGTTTCTCTCAGCAGCGTCACTTCCTCATCTCGCACCATCCAGCAAGATGATTTTTTCGAAAATGACATGTTCGATGATTACGATGAAATCTTTCAAAGAAAATCCGGCGCTGAGCAATCGGAGAAAGACAAGGCCAAAGCGGATGCAGACACATTCCTGATCTAGCCCCCCGCTATCCAAAAGCCTCCCGCCACCAAGGCCGGTGCAAGGCGTTAATTCATGGGCTCTCTCACGCCATAGACATGGTCTATCTTGACAGATTTAATTATATCAAATATTCATGAAATATGGATACTAATGAAGCAACGATTGCATTCTCGGCTCTAAGCCAGCCCACAAGGCTCGACGTTTTTCGCCTGCTCATCAAGGCGGGTACAGACGGCCTTTTGTCCGGAGAGATGGGACAGATGCTTGACGTCAAGCAGAACACCATGTCGACCAATCTTAACATTCTGCTGAGGGCGGGCCTGATCCGCAACGAGCGGGAGGGACGATCCGTGCGCTATTTTGCTGATATGGAGGGCATTGGCGCACTCGTCAGCTTCCTGCTTGAAGACTGTTGCGGCGGTAATGCCGAACAATGCGCACCGATTATTGAAGCGACCTGTGGCCCTGGCTGCACTCCAATTCCATCTTGAACCAGTCAATTGAGCGAACCCTTTTGATGACCATTACGATCTATCATAACCCGGCCTGTGGCACCTCGCGCAACACCCTTGAGATGATCCGCAAAGCCGGTATCGAGCCGACCATCATCGAATATCTCAAAACACCGCCAACGCGCGATGAACTGGTCGCGCTAATCGACGCCATGCCCATCACGGCCAGAGACCTTTTGCGCCAGAAGGGTACCCCCTATGATGAACTGGGACTGGCTGACCCAGAGTTCACTGACGATGATCTGATTGATGCCATGATGGATCATCCGATCCTCATCAACAGACCAATAGTCATCAGCGATAAGGGTGTCAATCTGTGCCGCCCGTCAGAAAAGGTCATGGAGCTTCTCCCCACTGATATTGGCAGCTTCACCAAGGAAGACGGTGAAGTGGTAACGTCCGCAAAAAGCTAGACGAGCAGCTATGGTTATCACGACAGACAAGCCGTTCGGCATCGCCCTTGATGCACTGGATCACCTTGCCGATCCTATGCTTCTGCATGCCATCGACCACAGCTATCTGGCCAGCCCAAGTGACGACGGCCACCCGCCTCGCATTCTGCTGCTCTATGGCTCCCTGCGCAAACGCTCCTTCTCGCGTCTCGTTGCCTATGAGGCTGCCCGACTGCTCACGGCTCTTGGTGCAGAATGCCGCCTGTTCGACCCCGCAGGGCTCCCCTTGCCCGATGATGCCGATGCAAGCCACCCCAAGGTGCAGGAATTGCGAGACCTCTCGTCCTGGGCAGAGGGCATGGTCTGGGTTTCACCAGAACGCCACGGCGCTATGACAGGCATCATGAAGGCGCAGATCGACTGGATTCCGCTATCACTGGGCGCTGTGCGCCCGACACAGGGCAAGACCCTTGCTCTGATGCAGGTGGAAGGCGGCTCCCAAAGCTTCAATGCCGTCAACCAGATGCGGATTCTGGGGCGCTGGATGCGAATGATCACCATCCCGAACCAATCCTCCATCGCCAAGGCTTTTACCGAATTTGGCGAGGATGATCGCATCAAGCCCTCGCCCTACTATAACCGCATCATCGATGTCTGCGAAGAGCTGATGAAATTCACATGGATGACCCGCAGTCGTTCCGACTATCTGGTTGACCGATATTCAGAACGGGTCGAAACCGGCCAACAGCTGATCGACCGGGTCAATATGAAGAAGATCTGAGCCACAGCACGCCTAAACCGCCCAATGCGCAGCAACATATGGTCCATGTTCATAAAAAAGGCCCGCCGGTTTCATCCAGCGGGCCTTTTTATGCATTCTCGTCAGCAACGTCTGATCACCGGTAGATCAGATGCGGTAGCCATGTCGTCAATTCCGGGAAGTACCACAGGATCAACAAGGCAAAGGCCTGAATGAAGACGAATGGAATGATACCACGATAGATCTGACCCGTACGCACAGAGGGCGGAGCCACACCGCGCAAATAGAACAGCGCAAAGCCGAATGGCGGCGTCAGGAAGGAGGTCTGCAAGTTGACCGCCATCATGATACCCAACCAGATCGGGCTCATGGTATCGCCATTTGGCATTTCCATCTGCAGCAGCACTGGCGCAACCATCGGCACAACCACAAACACGATTTCAAGGAAATCGAGGAAGAAGCCGAGGAAGAACATCAGCAGCATAACCGCGATCATTGCACCCACTGCGCCCCCCGGCATACTGGCCAGAGCTTCCTGAATCATTTCTTCGCCACCAAGCCCGCGGAACACAAGCGAGAAGAGCGAAGCACCGATCAGAATGAGGAACACCATGGTTGTCACCTCAGTGGTGCCTTCCATGACGGTTCTCAGAACGCCATTCTTGTAGGTCCGGATCAGTGCGGTCAGCATACCCCACCCCAACAGCAATACGCAGATCGCTGCAACGATGATAGCCGCCAGATCCATGGGTTCGATCTCATCACGCGCAATGCGCAGGTCCATGAATTCCGACAGAAACAGAGCAATAACAAGGCCAACCGCAGCAGCGATAATGCTCTTACCGCGCTTTTCATCCAACCGATAGCCAGCGAGAAGAATGGCGCCGACAGCACCAACAGCGGCCGCTTCGGTCGGTGTTGCCACACCACCCAAAATGGATCCGAGAACAGCGAGGATCAGAATAAGCGGTGGCAGCAGTGCGTGGAAAACTTCCGATACGGTAACTTTCTCACGTTCTTCTTTCGGAATAGAAGGCGCAACACTCGGCTTCACCGTCGCGATGACGATCTGATAGATGATATAGAAACCAACCAGCATCAAGCCCGGAATCAACGCGCCAGCAAAAAGGTCGCCCACCGAAATCGGATCCGGCGAGAAAATGCCCATATCCAGCTGCGCTTTCTGATAGGCGTTGGAGAGCTGGTCGCCCAGAATGACGAGCACGATGGATGGCGGGATGATCTGACCCAAGGTACCGGCAGCAGCAATCGAGCCACAGGCCAGCTCGGCAGAATAACCACGCTTAAGCATGCTTGGCAGGGACAAGAGCCCCATCGTGACAACCGTAGCACCGACAATACCGGTAGACGCAGCCAGCAGAGCTCCGACGATCGACACGGCAATACCGAGACCACCATTGACCGACCCGAGCATGCGCCCCATCGTATCGAGCAATTCTTCAGCAACCTTCGAACGCTCCAGAACAACGCCCATAAAGACGAACAGAGGAACAGCTACGAGGGTTTCGTTGGTCATGGTGCCAAAAATGCGCTGCGGCAGAGCCGACAGGAACGACATTTCAAAGGCACCAAAACCCCAACCGATCAGAGCAAAGATAAGAGCAACACCAGCAAGGCTGAAAGCCACCGGGAAGCCGAGCATGAGGACGACACAAGCCGCAGCGAACATCATCAGGTCAAGAGAATGAGCAATCGCTTCCATCAGCCTTCTCCCATCTGCTGCAAGCGCTGCAATTCAATCTCATCCCCCTGAAGAGCACACCACGATCTCATGAACATCACAAAGCCCTGCAGAGCCATCTGGATAGCGAACACGATGATGGCACTCTTGAGCAGGAAACGCGCCTGAATTCCGGATGTTTCGGCACTGCCTTCCAGAATGGCCCAACTGTTATAGACATAATCCCAGGAGACAAAGACGAGCAGAACACAGACAGGAACAAGCAGAACAACTGCGCCAAACATATTGATCTTGGCCTTCGTGCGCGGATGCGCTTCACGATAGAAGATATCCACGCGCACATGGCCGTCTCTGGAAAGAGTGAAGGCAGAAGCCTGCATGAAAAGAAAAGCGTGTACGTATACAATCAGTTCCTGGGCCCAGATGGAGCCAACGCCAAAGATGTAGCGCATCAACACGACAACAAACTGTATTAGAACAACGATAAGAGCGAACCAGGCAAGTCCTTTGCCGGTCGCTACATTGACCCGATCGATCAGGTCTGCCAGAGCGCGCATCGTTTAACTCCTGTCCACGACCCAAAACAAACAATAAGACAAAAGCAAACAAACCCATTTTGTTCGCTGAAAGGGAGGTCGGAACTTTTGTTGTTTGGCATACACAACCCGGTCGAGCGCTTCAACCCGGATGTGAAGGTCTTATGTGTGAGAACCTGAAAATGTTGAAATAAACCAGAACAAATTTCAGGCATAAAGATGCTCTCCCCAAATCTGGGGAGAGCTGAGCAAGCATTTCAGAAGCTTTAGCCAAGAACGCGATCACGACCATCCAGGAATGGACGCTCGGTAATACGCATCCAGTCTCCAACATTCTTGCGGGCAGCCAGATAGCTTTCGTAAATACGGCCGGACAATTCATCCTGAGCGCCGAATTCAGCAACCACTTCTTCGCAAACCTTGCCGATGGCATCGAAAACGTCATCCGGGAACTTCTTGAGTACAACGCCATGCTTGTTGACCAGCTGTTCGAGAGCGGCACCGTTATGGGCGTTATATTCAGAAGAAAGCAGGTTGTTTTCTGCGATGCAGGCAGTTCTCAACATGGCCTGATCGGCTTTCGAGAAGTCGTTGAAAACATCCAGATTCACACCAACAGAGATACCGCCACTTGGTTCATGGAAGCCAGGATAGTAGTAGAATTTGGTGGTCTTGTAGAAGCCCAGAGCCAGATCGTTCCAAGGACCAACAAATTCCGTCGCATCGATTGCGCCGGACTGCAGAGCCTGGAAGATTTCGCCACCCGGCAGAGAGACGGCGGATGCACCCAGACGGCGAAGCACTTCACCACCCATGCCCGGCATACGCATTTTCAGGCCCTTGATATCGTCAAGAGACTTGATTTCCTTGTTGAACCAACCGCCCATCTGAGCACCGGTGTTGCCAGCAGGGAAAGATTTGACATTGAATGATGCTGCCAGTTCGTCCCAGAGTTCCTGACCGCCCTGATGATGAATCCATGCGTCAAACTCGGTTGCCGTCATGCCCATTGGCACAGTGGTGAAGAAAGCCAGAGACTTGCTTTTGCCAACAAAGTTATATTCGGATGCATGATACATGTCGGCGGTGCCGGTCATCACGGCATCATAAGCTTCAAAAGCAGGCACCAATTCGCCGGCGCTGTAAACTTTAACGGTCAGGCGGCCGTCGGTCATGGCAGTGATGTTGTCAGCCAGACGCTGAGCACCGGTGCCAAGGCCCGGGAAGTTTTTCGGCCAGCTCGTGACCATTTTCAAAGTGCGCTTACCCTGTGCGTAAGCTGGGGCTGCAAGCGTGCTTGCAGCTGCACCGCCAGACACGAGGCTGGCTTTTTTCAAGAAATCGCGACGATCCATAAAGGATTCCTCCTTGAGCTGTTTTCTAATTTTCAGACTGCCTTAGCCAATTTTGTTCGAATATGTAAAAAACGAAAAAGCTGCGATGATAGCATCAGAAAGCCAGATACTGTATCACTATGCAAGACAACAGTCCGGGGTCGGAACATGAGCAAGAAACAACCACAAAACTGCCCGAATGCCAACGGAAAATTAGCATTTAAGCTCAAAATTTTGCTGATTGCTATCTTGCCTATCATTTTGGTATCAGGACTGACAGGATGGATGATCCATACTGAGGCAAATCGCCTCATCTCAAGGGAAGTGAAGCTGGTAGAGAGCCGAATCCTGGAGGTTCGCCGTGAGGAGCTGAAAAACTATACCGCCCTTGCCTTGACCGCCATTCGCCACATATATGCAGACACTGGCAAGGAGACTCCACAAGCCCGAAAGGCCGTGCGCCAGATATTGCACAACCTCAATTACGGGATGGACGGTTACTTTTTCGCCTATGACCGCGCAGGCACCAATCTGGTCAATGCCCCCAACCCGGATTTGTTGGGCCAAAATCTCTGGTACAAGCGCGATGATAAAGGGCGATTTTTTCTTCAGGAACTCATGAAAAGAGCCGTCGATGGTGGCGGCTACTATACTTTCAAATGGCCTAAACCATCAACGGGGATAGACACCCTCAAGCTGGGTTACGCAACTTTGCTGCCGGATTGGGGCTGGATGATCGGAACAGGGTCATATCTGGACGACATCAAGCAGGAAATTTCAGCGTTGAACAAAGATATGCGCGCAACAGCACGCCATACGGAAATCACGTTCCTGATCATGTGCTTGCTGATTATAGGCATCACAGCCCTTTCCATTGCCGCACTGCATTTCAACGAACACAAACTGGCTGATGAAAAGCTCAAGGCGTTGACGCAACGCATCATCGATGTGCAGGAAGAGGAGCGCAAGCGCGTGTCAAATGACCTACATGATGGCCTCAATCAGCTTTTGGTCAGCATCAGACACCGGCTTGAGCTGGCCATGGAGCAGATATCGAACCCCACAGCGGCCCAACCTCTCATGGAAAAGAGTCTCGCGATCCTGGATACATCAATCGCCGATGTACGCCGCATCTCGAAAGCACTGCACCCCTCGGCTCTGGCCAATATCGGGCTAAGCGAAGCAATCAGGGAATTGGGACAGGATTTTGAAGACAGCACACAGATCAAGTCAAATGTCATCGCTACCCGCGTTGATTATCTGCTACCTGAAGCGGCCAAGATAGCCTTGTTCAGAATAACCCAGGAAGCTCTCACCAATGTTGTCCGGCATACGGATGCCAAGCGGCTACAAATCTTGCTGTGCATTGAAGAGAGAACAAAAGGGAAGAAAACCATCACGCTGTCGATTGAAGACGATGGCACAGGCTTCACCGACCCCTCTTCACTGACCACAGATTCAGGCCTTGGCCTGCGCAACATGTTTGAGCGGGTTGAAAGTCATGGTGGTACACTTACATTTACAAAAGGAGAGTTGGGTGGATTAAAAATCACAATCAAGATACCACAAGCTTAAGAACCATACCTTAATTGGCCCATAAAGTACAAACCAGAACATTGTGTGCTTTCAATTGTCACAATGCGACTATATCCTAACGGAGAAACAAGCCGCAGCAGGAATCACTCCTGTTTTACAAAGCATCTCCCAACAGCGTTCGAAAAATGAAAGAAAAAACTCGTATAGTCATCGCTGATGACCATGCTCTAGTTAGAGACGGCATTCGCGCACGTCTAGAGCTTGAAGAGACTATCGAAATCGTCGCTGAGGCCGAAGATGGTTTTCAGGCGATCGAGAAAGCACGGGATTTCCAACCAGACATCCTGATGCTCGACATCTCAATGCCCAACTGCAACGGTCTGGAAGCGGCGGAACGGATCCATACCGTATCGCCAGACAGCCGCATACTCTTCCTGTCGATGCATGACAATCCCGAATATGTGCGCGCCGCAGTAAAATCAGGCGCCTCGGGTTTCCTGCTCAAGGATATTGGTGCCAGCGACATGGTGAAAGCGATCGAGACCATCTCGCAAGGAGGATATTATTTTTCCAAAAATATCTCCGTCGACGCCCTCAAGCCCGCAGAAGAAAAGCCAGAGAACCCATTCAACCTGACAGAGAGGGAAATTGAGGTGCTAAGGGGCATCGCCTTGGGCAAGGCCAACAAGGAGATCGCAGGCGACCTTGGCATCGGCGTCAGAACCGTCGAAAGCCACAGACAGCGCATGCGTGAAAAGCTTGGCGGAGGCAATGCAGCTCAATTGACTCATATGGCCATGGAGCTGGGTCTGGTCGATAAATCGGCATCAAGCACACTTGCGCCCTGACGGTTTGATCGCCCCACACAGGGGCGATTGGAGTATTGATGCGGCTATGTCTCTAAAGAAGATTTGCAAGCAGCAGAATGCCACCGAACGTCAGCACGATGACACCGGCAAGAAACAGAATGATCACGCCGAACCAGTCCAGAGCTTTGCTGGAAAGGCCCCTGTTGGCGAGCGCCTGCGAAAATGATCTCGCATAAACCGCGATCAGAGCCAGTGCAGCCACCGTCAAGCCTGTTCCCAGCCCCATCGCATAGGCAGAAAGCACCCCTGCCCAGAAAACCTTCTGTGACAAGGCAAAGACCAGAACGATCAATGCGCCTGAGCAAGGGCGTAGCCCCATGGAAATGACTGCCAGCGCCATGCCCCGCACACCTTTGGCCTGCTCTATCACTTCAAGGGGCGCTGCATGACTGTGACTACAGCCACATGTCTCATCGTGATGGTGGTCATGATGGTCATGATGGTCATGATCGTGATGCGCAACGACAGGCTCATTGCCCTTCAAACGCCCCCATTCATGTCTCGCCGTGCGTATCGCCCGCAGGATAAGCCAGCCCCCAAGTATGACGAACATGGCGTAAGAGGCCAATTCAAGCAATTGGGCTGTCTGGGTGATCACAATAGAGGTGAGATTGAGCAGAACCGCAGCGATGCCGATCAGCAGAACAGCCACGCTGGCCTGCACCATTGCCGCCACCAGAGCCAGAATGGCCCCTTTGCGCACCGATGCTCCACTGGCAAACAGATAGGTTGTCAGAACCACCTTGCCATGCCCCGGCCCAGCCGCATGAAAAAGCCCATAGGCCATGGAAAGCCCGAGCAGCAAAAAAAGAGCTGGCCAGCTCGTGCGCACCAGCTTAACCGCATCCTTGAGCGCCATGTAGAAATCAGACTGCCGCGCCAAAATCCAGCGCTGGATATCGGCCCATAAGCCAGAGGTCGCCATGGGACCAGTCGTATCAGGCAAAGCCACACCAAAAGGAGATGGCGCCGCATGAGCCGCTTGCGGCAGCAGCATCCATAGACAAACCGTGCCCAGCATCACAAGAACTGAGCTGGCAAACAGCATACCGATAGAAGGCCTCAACGGCCTGACACTTAATCGCATTTCAAATATACCTGATTGGCCATGGCGACCGTAAACTGCATCAGATCGGAAGGAATATCGCGTTGGTCAGCGGGGATCGCCGCCAGCTGGCTGGCCACATCATCATCCAGCCCCTTGGGGCGCTCGACACGGGCATGACAATTGGCAGGTGCGTTCAAAAGTTTGGCAGGGCTTTTATCGGCAAAGGTAAAGTCGACGAAAAAACTGGGGTCATAGACGTCAAGGACTGCTTCCTGATGAGTATCGACATCAGCAACCACCGGCAACGTGAAGTGCAACACCAGCTGATCACCGGAAACAGACAGCCAATAATCATAAGGCTCGCCGAATGCCGGCTCGCCGGAATCGGGCGCCCCCTTCTGGTAGAGATCCGAGAAATAGCCAAACTCGGACAAGGATTCCACATTCACTTGTGCCAACGGCTGCAACTCTTCACGCGAAAGCACGCCATCATCATTTTCATCCAGTCCCTGGCTCGCAAACGCGCTGAAGGCTTCATCAAAAGTCCAGCTGTGATTAATCGCCCTGATCTTTTGCCCGTCCATAACCAGCTCACTCTGAACAGAGACCCAAACATGGGGATGCGCCTGAGCAGCAGTATAAAGCCCACATGACACCACAAGAGCAGCAGGAAGAAACCAAAGGCGGAAAGGCATGAAAGACATCCTCCGTGATCACGGGTTGGGTGGTCCAGAGCAGGTATCTGTACCGCAGAAATGATTCAGCATTGAGGGTATTAAATCGCGACTAAGACAGGAAGATGGCAAATTGACCATAGCCGGTCAGATCTACTCGATCACAAAGGCAACAAAATACCAAAAAAGCAGTCCTTTTCAGAACTGCTTTTTTGTTTCCAGAATTCCAGCCCTTCACATCACGCCTTCCAGCGTCTCAGCAACAGTGCGTTGGAAACCACCGACACCGAACTGAAGGCCATGGCAGCACCCGCAATCGCCGGATTGAGCAACCCCAAAGCGGCCAGCGGAATACCGATGACGTTATAGACAAAGGCCCAGAACAGATTCTGCCATATCTTGCGATAGGTATGGCGCGCGATTTCAAAGGCGGCACCAACCAGCCCGACATCCACGCGCATTAGCGTAATGGCCGCCGCACCAATGGCGACATCGGTGCCCGAACCCATGGCGATACCGACATCAGCCTGTGCCAGTGCCGGAGCATCGTTAAGACCATCCCCGACCATGGCAACCACGCGCCCCTCTTGTTGCAGGTCCGTCAGATAATCAAGCTTCTGCTTAGGCGTTACGCCGCCTTTGACATCATCAAGACCAAGCGCCTCGCCTACCCGACGCACCGTTTCGGGCGCATCGCCAGAGAGTAGAACCGTTTTCAGACCACGCGCCTTCAGCGCTTCTATCGCCCCTCTTGATTCAGCGCGCACCTCATCGCGGAACCCGAGCAGAGCAACCAGTGCTCCATCCATGGCGACCGCCGAGACCGATAGTCCCTCCTGTTCCATCCCCGCAAAAGCATCTTCAGAGGCGGCAAGATCAACGCCATTCCGGTCTAGAAAGGCGTGCGTCCCGATCAAAACGGTTTTCCCGTCAATCGTTCCTTCAACACCTTCGCCCACATGGGCCATCACACCTCTTGCCTGCGGCATACGGGCGCCTCTTTCCTTGGCGGCATCAACGCAGGCCTTGGCCAACGGATGCTCACTGCCCGATTGAACCGCTGCAACAGCCCCCACAAGCTCGGCTTCATCCCTGGATGCACCAAGCATATTGATGCCCACCAGACTTGGCTTGCCTTCGGTCAGCGTTCCGGTTTTGTCAAACACCACATGGGTCACCTTGCCGGCCACTTCGAGCACATCGATATCGCGGATCAACACACCGCTTTTGGCGGCCGCTCCCGTTCCGGCGACCAGCGCCGTAGGTGTCGCCAGACCAAGCGCACAGGGGCAGGCGATCACGAGAACTGATACGGCAGCCACAACCGCCGCCTCGAAGCCACCGCCCATGGCAAGCCAGACGATGAAGGTGAGCAGCGCCAGCCCGATCACGATCGGAACGAACACGGCCGAAATCCGGTCCGCCAGATTCTGCATCTTGGCCTTGCCGGTCTGGGCCTGATCGACCAGACGAATGATGCGCGCCAGCACCGTATCATCGCCAAGCGCGACCACATCCAGCACCACGGCCCCCGCACCATTTACCGCGCCGGAGATGACCTTCTCGCCCTCTTCGCGCAACACCGGCTCGCTTTCGCCAGAAAGCAGGGCTTCGTCAAATTCACTACGGCCCTCAAGGATCAGTCCATCAACGGGAACCACCTCACCGGGCAACACACGCACACGATCCCCTGTTTTGACCTGTTCAATCGGCACCATCTGATCACCGGCTCCCTCACCAGACACCAGACGCGCCTCGCGCGGACGCAGCCCCATGAGCGCACGCAGAGCATCGGCAGCGCTGCGCCGGGCTCGCCCTTCAAGCCATTTGCCAAACACGATCAGCGTCAGGATAGCCGCCGAGGCTTCAAAATAGAGATGCCCGACCGCATTTTCACCAAGCGCAAAAATCTGATAAAGCGAGAAGAGAAAGGCCGCACTGGTGCCCATGGCGACCAGCACATCCATATTGGCAGCTCCACTGGAAAGCGCACTGGCCGCACCACGATAAAAGCGCGCCCCGACAACCACCTGCACGACAGCAGCCAACACAAGCTGCACAAATGGCGGCATGTGCCAGGCCGCACCAAACCAGTGAGCAACCATGGGAGCGACGAGCGGCAACGTGAGAAGGGCGGAGAAAAGGAAAAGATAGAAAGAGTGCCGTTCTTCTCGCTCGCGCCCTTCATCCACCTCTTCGGCCTGCGCCTGCCGTTCAGAAAGACTGCCTTGCCGGAGGCTGGCCCCGAAGCCGGTTTTCTCGATCATAGCCTTGATGTCATCGGCGCTCTGGCCACCACTCACAGAGACATCGGCGCGTTCCAGCGCCAGATTCACATGCGCCTCAATGCCGGGCTTGGCGTTCAACACCCGTTCGACACGGGCCGAACAGGCAGCGCAATGCATGCCGCTGACATCGAAAACAAGCGTATCGGACGCCGCTTGCGCAGCATCCCTTGGGGAAGAAAGAACCGTTTCAGACATGAGTATCAAGACCAGCTTTTAACAGGAATTTTAAAGTCAAGAATACATATAGGGGTTCCAGTAACAGGAAGGTCAAGAGCTGAAAGGCGCCACTTTCACAACCTCTCTGGCATAGGAAACAAACTGCCCTGCAATATACTCTATGAGTGTTCTGCCCTTCTCAGCGTTTGCTCGAGCAGCATCACCCACAACACCGGCTTCATTCAGATCCGTCACCATCCAGCCCAACTGCTTGCGCCCGTAAAAGCTCAGATGCTCGTTGCCTTCTGCCATCTCTTGCTGGCGCGATGGAAACACCCCGGCCTCATCAAGGCAAACCAGATCAGGCCGCAAAGCCAGCATCATGGAGGTTTCCACATCGCCACCATGAATGCCATAGGCGATCTCGTCCGGCTCGAACAGCCCTTCTGGATAGCCCAGCCGCAGCCAGTTGGTGGCCGAAGCCACCATGCCATGATGCACACGCAGATCCTGAATGAGAATATCCATCAAAGGCACATTGCCGCCGTGGCTGTTGATGATGATGAGCCGCTTGACACCGGCCCTCTTCACGGAAAGGCAAATGTCCATCCAGAGCGGGAGCAGATGCTTCCAGCTCGACGTCAGGGTGCCAACCCCATCCAGATGCTCCTCGGACCAGCCTACCTGTTGCACGGGCAGGAATATGATCGGCAGATCATCAGGCTTAAGCGCAAGGACCGCCTCGATATAGCCCTCAGCCAAAATCGCATCCGTACCGGTAGGCAAATGCGGACCATGCTGTTCAATCGCGGCAATGGGAAGCACGGCCACCGCATCGGCCAACGCCGGATCGGCGAAATCATCGCGCCCCATTTCGCGCCACAAAGCTTTGATCATGGTCGGCTCCCTTCATCGTCAAACCAGATTGGTCCTGCCCAAGTTAGCGGCTTGCTTACGCAAAGGCCAGTATCTCAACAGACTTTACGCGCCTTTGCCCAGCCCCTATCCTGTTGCCAACCATAAAGCAATTTAGCCTCGGAGAGAGACCCAATGCTCCACCCCGTCGACAATTTCCTCAATCTCGGTGACGAAAATGCCTTCGCCGTGCTCGCCCGCGCCAATCAGTTGGCAGCCGAGGGCAAAGACATCATCAATCTCGGCATCGGGCAACCGGATTTCACCCCCCCCGACCATATTGTCGAAGCCGCCATTGAGGCGTTGAGGGCGGGAGAGCACGGCTATACCCCTGCCGTTGGCATTCCACGCCTCAGAGAGGTGGTGGCCGAAGATCTCAAGGCGCACCATGGCGCAGATATTTCGCCAGACCGCATCATGATCATGCCCGGTGGCAAGGTCACCATGTATATGGCCATCACCCTGTTCGGAAAACCCGGCGTTGATATTCTCTATCCCGACCCGGGCTTTCCCATCTATCGCTCTATGATCGAATTCACCGGAGCCCGGCCCATTCCCGTACCGTTGCGCGAGGAAAACGGCTTTGCCTTCTCAGCCGATGAATTGCTGTCTCTGATCACCAAAGATACCCGCCTCATCATCGTCAACAGTCCGTCCAACCCGACAGGTGGCGTCACACCCAAAGGCGAGATCGACAAACTGGTCAAGGGCCTCGCCGATTGGCCGGATGTGGCCATCATGTCCGATGAAATCTATTCACGCATGACCTTTGATGGCCTTGAGCACCAGAGCCTCACCTCCTATCCTGAACTGGAAGACAGGCTGATCCTGCTCAATGGCTGGTCCAAGACCTATGCCATGACAGGGTGGCGGTTGGGCTTCTCGGTCTGGCCCGAGAGCCTTTATGACCATGTCCGCAAGCTGGCAGTCAATTCCTATTCCTGCGTCAATTCCGCCGCCCAGTTCGCAGGTATCGCCGCCATAACCGGCCCTCAGGACGCAGCCGACGCGATGATGGTTGAGTTCGATACCCGCCGCAAAGCCGTGGTCGCAGCGCTCAATGAGCTGCCCAATGTCTCCTGCGTCATGCCCAAAGGAGCCTTTTATGCCTTCCCGAATGTGACGCAAACAGGTTTCAAGGCAAAGGAGCTGTCTTCCCGTCTACTCGAAGAAGCAGGTGTCGCCACCATTGGCGGGCCGGACTTTGGCGTTTATGGCGAAGGCTATATCCGGCTTTCCTATGCCAACAGCCTTGAAAATATTCTCAAGGCCGTGGAGCGCATGGGCGCCTTTCTGGAAAAGAACCGCCCCTGAATTGCTGTGAGCAAACAAAAATCTGGCCAAACCGGCGCTCCGTGAGCAGGCGGTTTGGCCAGATCTTTTCAACGTCAGCAATCAACGCGGGAGCGACGGAACCCGCATTTAAAAATAAAGCCCCTTGATCAAATCGCGCATAGCTTCGCAATCGGGAAGCTGGTCTGCCTTTGGCCGCCGCTTCGCCGCGCGGGCCTTGCCAAACCAATCAATGCCGAACTTCGTGCCAATCCAGACAAGCATGAAGACCTCCTGTATCTGTTGGACCCTCTTCCTTTTACGCCCTTGCCAATCAAAAATAATCCAATAATATCCTATCTTGTTATTCATTTTTGAATAGCAAGGAGCAAGTGATATGGATTTTGACTGGAACGCCATCCGAAGCTTTTTGCGTGTTGCAAAAACGGGAACCCTCAGCGCAGCCGCCGCCGATCTGGGGCTCTCGCAGCCAACGGTGGGGCGGCATATCTCTCGCCTTGAGGACAATTTGGGCCTTCGCCTGTTCGACCATAATCAGCAGGGTTTTGAATTGACCCAGGCCGGCGAGCAATTGCTCGAAGCTGCCAACAATATGGCCCTGTCTGCGGCAGACCTACAGCGCCGCGCCAGTGCAGCCAATCCGGCTCGGGAATCCGTTCGCCTGACGATCGAGGTGCGGCCATGGTCCCTGCGGCTGGCGTCAAGACATATCGAGCGCCTGACACCGTCCATGCCTCAGGCGGAAGACACGCCGCCCGTCAATTTCACCTTCCTGTCTCAGGATGAATATCTCAGCATATCGCGCCTGGAGGCCGACCTTGCCATTCGCAACAAGGTGCCCAAGCAGGGCAACCTCATTTCGGTCAAACTGGGCTATCTCACCTATCGCATTTTCGGCTCGCAAGACTATTGCAAGACCCATCCAGATGCCTTTAATCCGGCCAGCTGGCAGCAGCAGGATTGGGTCGGCTTTGGCCAAACCCGCCCTCATTCCAGTTCAAACAAGGCAATCGCCTCGATCCTTGAGGGCAAGTCTCCGCGCTTTATCGCCAATCAGCAGGAAGGCCTCATCGACATGATCAAGAAGGGCAATGCCATGGGCATCCTGCCGGCCTGGATTGGCCATGAGGAAGGCTTTGTTCAATTGAGCGATACGATTTATCACCCGCAGGAGGCCTGGCTTGTCTATCACCCGAACCTTAAGGCCCACCCGGTCAAGCGCCATGTGAAGGATCAGCTTCAGGCCTTGGTTTCAGAAACCTTGGCCCGCTTTTATAAAGAAACCGACAAGGCAAACCATGTAGGATGCTGACAAACAAAAAGGCCGCATCGTCTGATACGGCCTCTTGTGGTTTTTTGAGCAAGGGGAGCGGCCCCCTTTTATTCGGCAGCTTCAACCTTGGCTTCCTCAGATCTCTGTTTTGGCAGGATCAGGTTGAGCAGAATGGCCACGATGGCGCAAAGGCCAATGCCCTTGATCGCGAAATCGCCGATACCGACTTCCAGTCCGCCAATACCGATCACCAGAACAACAGAAGCAATGATCAGGTTGCGGGCTTCGGTCAGCTCGTCACCGACCTTGAGAAGCGTCGAAACACCAACCACGGCGATGGCACCAAACAGGATCACTTCGATGCCGCCCATAACTGGCACCGGAATGGTAGCCAGAACAGCGCCAAGCGTTCCGGAGAAAGACAGCACAACTGCCCAGATCGCAGCGAATGTCATGATGGCCGGATTGAAGGCCTTGGTCAGCGCAACCGCACCGGTCACTTCCGAATAAGTGGTGTTTGGCGGTCCGCCAAAGAACGCGGCCAGACTGGTGGCCAGACCATCGCCAAGCAGCGTGTTCTTAAGGCCAGGTTTGGTGAAGAAGTCTTTCTTGGCGACACCCGAAATTGCCGCAATATCCCCGATATGCTCAATCGCCGGAGCGATAGCAACCGGTAGAATGAACAGGATGGCTTCCAGATTGAACTCTGGAAATACGAATGGCGGCACGGCCACGATAGGAGCCGCAGAAATGGCAGAGAAGTCCACCACGCCAAACAGCACACTAACCAAATAACCAGAAAGAATACCACACAGGATAGGAACCAGCTTGAACATGCCTTTGCCCAACAGCGTGATCAGCACAGTCACACAAACCGATACCAGCGCGATGATGACGGCCTGATCAAACGGCACCAACTGCACAGCCCCATCGCTGGTCTTGCCCTGCGCCATATTGAGCGCAATGGGAGCCAGCGAAAGACCGATAACCATGATGACCGGACCAATCACGATGGGCGGCAACAGCCTATCAATGATCTTCTGACCCTTCCAGCGCACAAGGAAAGACAGCGCCACATACACCATGCCGGCGGCAAACAGGCCCGACATCGTCGCCGGAACGCCCCATTGCTCGGTGCCGTAAATGATCGGCGCAATGAAGGCAAAAGACGAAGCCAGAAAGACCGGCACAGAACGCTTTGTGACAATTTGGAAAACCAGTGTGCCAGCGCCTGCGGTAAACAGAGCAACCGACGAACTCAGACCGGTAAGGAGTGGAACCAGAACCAACGACCCAAATGCCACGAACAGCATTTGCGCACCCAACAGCACTTGGCGACCAAGACCCTCCTGGGCCTGATTGCCAACCGAAGTAGACTCTTCGGACATTATTATCTCCCTCGGAGCCTTTTCAAATAGCCTTGCGACAAATGAACGGCTCGTTCTACCCATATGCCCCATAAGCAAAGGCCTCAAGCCTCGCTGCATACGGTCGACCAGCCGCAGATGATCCAGCCCATGATGGCAGCTGGTCCATGTTGAAATCAGGATATTTGGATCGAGAATCACATGTGCCTGATTCTGATCGTCAAAGGGGAGAAAAAATTAGCAATTCATTAGGAATCTGCTCCCGCTTGAGGATAACCCGCAAAATTTGCGTAGTTCCCCTCAGGCAGGCTGTCTCAGCATCGCGCCAAGCTTGCAATAATGACAGGCGCACTCTGCCATGGTCACTCAAGGCGCTTGGCGTGCCATTCGATATGATTAGCCATGAAACTGGCGATGAAGTGATAATAATGATCATAGCCACCATGAAGCCGCATGGTCAGATCCACATTTGCCAGTCGGCAGGCTTTTTCAAAAGCCCATGGCTTCAGCTGGTCTTCCAGATATTCATCAGCCAGCCCCTGATCGATGAGGATCTGCCCTTCCCAGCCCAGTTTGGCAATCAGCGCACAGGCATCGTGATCATCCCAATGAGCCTCTTCATCGCCCAGATAGGCTTCAAAGGCCTTGCGCCCCCAGAGGCAGGCAACCGGATTGGTGATCGGCGCCAGCGCAGAAACCGAGTGAAATAGCGTCGGGTGGCGTAAGGCCAGCGTCAAGGCTCCGTGTCCGCCCATGGAATGGCCGGTTATGCCCATTGCATCTTCATCCACCGGCAAGGCCCCCATTAGAAGCTTGGGCAATTCAGATGTCAGATAGGTCTCCATCTTGAAATGGTCTGACCACGGCTCTTCTGTTGCATCCAGATAGAAGCTGGCAGATTGTCCCAGATCGTAGGCATCATCATCAGCAACATTATCGCCTCGCGGACTGGTGTCCGGCGCAACAAAGATAAGCCCATGCTTGGCCGCATGCATTTGCGGCAAGCCTTGGGTCACCACCTCTTCCCAGCTACAGGTCAGCCCCGAAAGATAGAAGAGAGTTGGACAAACAAACCCTTCCAGAGCTTCACGCGGCAGGAACACCGAGAATTCCATCTCGGTTCCAGTGACTTTGGACTGGTGCCGATAGAGCCGCTGCTCTCCACCAAATGCTTTGGCCTTTGAAATAAGTTTCATAACGGACCTTCCTTTGCACAGCAGATGTAAGCGGACATGCTAATTACTGCGGCTGTCGGTTTCATGACAGGCCAAGGCCCGGCGACCACTGACAGCGCAGTATTAGTAAAGGCGAGATTTCACTTATTTATGCTGCTTGCCGAGCAGCTTGAGGCGCCCTGCAATCGCGGCGTCGCAGCGCCCATTGCTTCGGCGCAAGACCACTTCCTGAGCAAAATTCACATGCTGCCCGATTGGACCGCCCGCGAAGGATGCTGTGCCGGTTGGCAAAACCTGCAAGACCGCATAATCGCCGCCGGCATCTGTGAAGAGCGCATAGGGAGCACCATTCACCACAAGACCAACCTGACCTGTACGGATGGGGCGCAGTTCAACAGCCTGTTTCTGACCATCAAAATTCAACTCAGCTTCGCTCAGTTTAACCCGTTTCTTCTTATCGGTCGCCACAACCCAGTTGCCAAGCAGATCTTTTAGCTCGGTATCAACGGCCAGACAGGAATCATTAGCATTGGGTACACTCAAGCGCGTGGCTTCACCTTGCTCGATGATGGCCCCCTTGGCGCTCACCCGATAGGTCATATGTGTATCATCGACGCGGGCTACGTCGACCATGGCTGCCGAAACGCCATTAACGCCAACATTGCGCGCCAGAAAGCGATATTGCTGCCCCGGAACGGAGCCCTTCGCCATATAAAGCCAAGTGTTTGGCAATTTGCCATCAAAGATAAGCCAGTCGCTCATAACCAAAGGCCGAACGGTCTTGCCGTCATTCAGCTCCCACACGCCGGTGAAAAAAGGCGTATCACTTGCCGCCAGAACGGGACCGGAGAAAACTGCAGGAACCAACAAAACAGCAGCACAAACCTGAGCCAGCTTGGCTGCCTTTTTTACGAAAAACAAATTCATAGCTTCTCCCTCTTCCCATCGAAGCGTTCAACAAACACGCAATGTAACTACTTAATCAAAAGTGTCTTCTGCTTTTGCCATTTTCGCAATGCTCCGTTTGGGTCCCGTTAAAAAATCTTATGCTTTATGGCGATACTACTCCAAAATCCACGAAAAATTGAGTCTGTTCTTCACCGCCCGCATAGATATCGGCCAAGATGCGACCAAAATACGCTTTATGAGCAAACCTCTTCAGAATCAGCAATGACGCAAAGGTCACGCAAGAAAGGGCTCCCGAAAACCAATTCGAGAGCCCTGACGATGACATGTTGAGCGTGCTCTTTTTATAAAATCATCGGCAGTAATATCAGCCCGATAGTGGAGGTTATGAACCAGATAAACCATATGAAGGCCATAAAGCCCCACACCTTCTTCAACTCGATATCAACCAGCGCCAAGGCCGGAATAATGTAGAGCGGCTGAATGAGGTTGGTTGCCTCGTCCCCCATCATAAAGGCAGTCACGATAGATGGCATATGCGCATCAAACGCTTTGGCAGCTTCAACCAGAATTGGCCCCTGCACGATCCACTGACCGCCCTGAGACGGCACGAAGAGATTCACAATCGACGCGGAGACATAGGAGAACCAATAAATGGTGTGCTCACTGGCAAGAAAAATGAGGCCATTTGCAAGAACACCCGTGAGGCCGGTCTTAGCCATTACGCCCATGATGCCCCCATAGAAGGGGAACTGAATCATCACGTTGGCTGCTAGAACCATGTTATGCTTAACAGCATCAACGAACTTCTTCGGCGTCTTATAGAGAATAAGATCGGCGATCAAGAAGATGAAAATGATGAAGTTCAGCGTCAGGCCATTGCCCGTCATGAAGTGATAGATGAAATAAACGATGCCGATCAGCGAAAAGACCCCCAGCACCAGCCGGCTATTATTCATCTTGTCCGCGAAGGTTTCATCCGCTTCGTCTTTTCCTTCTACCTGCAGGTTGATTTCACCATCAAAAGAAACGACCTCATCCTCCGGTGGGGTTGTCTTGATGGTAACCATCAAAGTGACCACAAAAAGGATGGCAACCATGATCAGGCCAAGCGGATTAAACGCTGTTTCGCTGACGGGCATTACCCCAACCTGATCGACCATAAAATGATCAGGTGATGCCAAAAGAGCCACAGCCGAGATACTGGGGCAGATCGGTTGAACCATGATCATACAAGCATATCCCGCCGCGATCATCAGAGGGAAATGTACCTTCTTGATGTTCTTTGACAGATACATCGCCAATACGGGCGAAAGGATGGTTCCGAACGCCCAGTTGATCCAGCTGGCGACCGTAGCAAAGATAATCAGTATGATATATGCACTGGCTGCGGATTTTGGCGTACTGGCGATCGAAGAAAGAATTTTTTCCAATTGCGGTGATTTAGCTGCCATGCTGGTCAAGACGACCATGAGCGTCATTTGGAACGCAAATGAGATCATAGACCAGAGACCACCGTACCAGGCATTTACAATTTTCATCGGACCTGAGTCCGTCAGGAAAAAGGCGAGAACGAAAACAATAGCAGTCAGAATGAGAGCGAAAACAAAAGATTCCGGGATCAACTTATCTGCTGCAAAATTGAATTTTTTCGAAAAGCGCCACAAAAAGGATCCGTGATCCGTACCCTTGGCGTGCTCCATAAAGTTCCTCCCTTTATGTTTAACCACATTATGATGCACTCTGGAGATTTTGGTCCACAAGTGCAGTAAGACACTGATAATCTTACTCTTTACGAACAAGCGATCTAAGGGGAGGTAATTAGAATGCCCACATTATAATTCAATTTAATCGTATAGCGATACAGTAATAAACGAGATTAGAAATGGCGGAACGAGAACAGAATCTAAATTAAAGACAATTTTGCTATATAAGTCAGCAACTTAACTGGACAGGGCAATAAACCAATGACATTAGACTCACCATTTAACAAAATGCAACACCGCCCACTTTTAGGCGCTTATATGTCTAATAATGTCTATTTATATAAATTGGAAAATGTTTTCCGTTCCAAAACCCGTTAAATACATCATCCATTGAAATCCAGTAGAACGATTTTTTGTAAAAACGGGAAATCGGAGAACTACGGACATCGCATCATTTTCGTACTGTGCCTATAGTATTGTTTTACCCACAAAAAAACCCCCCGGAGCTTTAAGTGCTACGGGGGGTTTTTTTGAGTTTGTTATTAGCAGGCCCGGCAGCGACCTACTCTCCCACGTCTTAAGACGGAGTACCATTGGCGCAGAGGATATTAACGGCCGAGTTCGGGATGGGATCGGGTTTGGTGTCCTCGCCATAACCACCGGGCCGGCGAATAACAAACGGAGAAGCTGGAGTTGCTGTCGGTGATTTTATCAAATCACCTCACGCTTAGTTTCGGTGGGTTGCATTAGAGCAACCCGCCTTGAATGAATATAGACAAATGAGAGTAATCAAGCCTATCGAGCTATTAGTATCAGTAAGCTTCGCACGTTACCGCGCTTCCACACCTGACCTATCAACGTGGTGGTCTTCCACGGCTCTCAGGGAGAACTCGTCTCAAGGTGGGCTTCCCGCTTAGATGCTTTCAGCGGTTATCCCTTCCGCACATAGCTACCCTGCAATGCGGCTGGCGCCACAACAGGTCCACCAGAGGTGCGTCCAACCCGGTCCTCTCGTACTAGGGTCAGCTCCTTTCAATTCTCCTGCGCCCACGGCAGATAGGGACCGAACTGTCTCACGACGTTCTGAACCCAGCTCACGTACCGCTTTAATTGGCGAACAGCCAAACCCTTGGGACCTGCTCCAGCCCCAGGATGCGATGAGCCGACATCGAGGTGCCAAACAATGCCGTCGATATGGACTCTTGGGCATCATCAGCCTGTTATCCCCGGAGTACCTTTTATCCGTTGAGCGATGGCCCTTCCACACGGGACCACCGGATCACTATGACCGACTTTCGTCTCTGCTCGACTTGTCAGTCTCGCAGTCAGGCTGGCTTATGCCATTGCACTCAACGACCGATTTCCGACCGGTCTGAGCCAACCATCGCGCGCCTCCGTTACTCTTTGGGAGGCGACCGCCCCAGTCAAACTACCCACCATGCGCTGTCCCGGATCCGGATAACGGACCGCGGTTAGACAGCCATGACAACAAGGGTGGTATTTCAAGGATGGCTCCATCTGAGCTGGCGCCCAAACTTCAAAGCCTACCACCTATCCTACACATGCCAACACAACTGTCAGCGCAAAGCTATAGTAAAGGTTCACGGGGTCTTTCCGTCTGACCGCAGGAACCCCGCATCTTCACGGGGAATTCAATTTCACTGAGTCTATGCTGGAGACAGCGGGGAAGTCGTTACGCCATTCGTGCAGGTCGGAACTTACCCGACAAGGAATTTCGCTACCTTAGGACCGTTATAGTTACGGCCGCCGTTTACCGGGGCTTCAATTCGATGCTCTCACATCTCCTCTTAACCTTCCGGCACCGGGCAGGCGTCAGACCCTATACGTCGCCTTGCGGCTTCGCAGAGCCCTGTGTTTTTGATAAACAGTCGCAACCCCCTGGTCTGTGCCACCCGCTAAAAGTTGCCTTCTAACGGGTCTCCCTTCTCGCGAACTTACGGGAGCAATTTGCCGAGTTCCTTCAGCATAGTTCTCTCAAGCGCCTTGGTATACTCTACCTGTCCACCTGTGTCGGTTTAGGGTACGGTCTAATGTGGGTGCTATTTCCTGGAACTCCTACGCTGCATCATCAATCCAATAAGACAATACAACTACCGGAATTCGTCACATCCCACTGGTTGAGGAATATTAACCTCATTCCCATCGACTACGCATTTCTGCCTCGCCTTAGGGGCCGACTAACCCTGCGCTGATTAGCATTGCACAGGAACCCTTGGACTTTCGGCGAGAGTGTCTCTCACACTCTTTATCGTTACTCATGTCAGCATTCGCACTTCTGATACTTCCAGCAGCCCTCGCGGGTCTGCCTTCATCAGCCTACAGAACGCTCCGCTACCGCGCCTTACGGCACCCGCAGCTTCGGTGCATGGCTTTAGCCCCGTTACATTTTCGGCGCAAAGACCCTTATTTAGACCAGTGAGCTGTTACGCTTTCTTTAAATGATGGCTGCTTCTAAGCCAACATCCTGGTTGTTTTGGGATCCTCACATCCTTTCCCACTTAGCCATGACTTAGGGACCTTAACTGGCGGTCAGGGTTGTTGCCCTCTCCACGACGGACGTTAGCACCCGCCGTGTGTCTGCAGGATAGTACTCTTGGGTATTCGGAGTTTGGTTAGGTTTGGTAAGTCGGTGAGACCCCCTAGCCCATCCAGTGCTCTACCCCCCAAGGTATTCATCCCACGCTCTACCTAAATAGATTTCGCGGAGAACCAGCTATCTCCGGGTTTGATTGGCCTTTCACCCCTAGCAACAAGTCATCCCCGCCTTTTTCAACAGGCGTGGGTTCGGCCCTCCAGTGCGTGTTACCGCACCTTCAGCCTGCTCATAGCTAGATCACCCGGTTTCGGGTCTAATCCATCGAACTAACGCCCTATTAAGACTCGCTTTCGCTGCGCATACACCTAACGGCTTAAGCTTGCTCGATAAATTAAGTCGCTGACCCATTATACAAAAGGTACGCCGTCACCCTTACGGGCTCCGACTGCTTGTAGGCGTTCGGTTTCAGGATCTCTTTCACCCCCCTCGTCGGGGTGCTTTTCACCTTTCCCTCACGGTACTTGTTCACTATCGGTCGACAAGGAGTACTTAGGCTTTGAGGGTGGTCCCCCAATGTTCAGACAAGGTTTCACGTGCCCCGCCCTACTCAAGTCTTCATATCTTTAACACCCCTACAGGACTGTCACCCTCTTCGGTTAGCCTTTCCAGACTATTCAGGTTAAAAAATATGAAGCACTGGCCTGGTCCGCGTTCGCTCGCCACTACTAACGGAGTCTCTGTTGATGTCCTTTCCTACAGGTACTTAGATGTTTCAGTTCCCTGCGTTCGCCTCTTATCCCTATATATTCA